>NZ_CP016449.1:3142500-3513750 GCF_001713375.1 Hydrogenophaga sp. RAC07 | reverse complement strand
GTTGTACTTGATGATGCTGCCCCCGGCGTCGAGCTCTACAGCGCCAAATGCCAGCTTGTTGAACTGCGCGTCGTTCATTTTGGAAAGAACGTTCTCGACATCGGTCTTGCCGAAGGAGACGGTGTTCATGGTGGTGGGTTGCTGGGTCGTGGTCACTTCGTACGTCCTTGTGGATGGGTAAGAAATTCAAGGCCAATATGGGCCGGTCAAGCAGAGCAATCTGCTTCATATGCATCTCGGCAGACTCGACCGCAACTTGAGACGGCATGGAGGCCGTAAACCTACGGATCCTGCGATTCGAGACCTCTTGCCGCATCCCACCGCGATTCGCGACGACATCGAGGACAGTCGCCGCGAACGCCCGCACCACCCTCGACACCGCACGTTGGCAACAAAACCACAAGTTCAGGTGGATGACTGCGAGGAGGCCGGCTCTGTGAGTCCAGGCCTACACACCACCCACAGCAACAGTTGCAACGCGCATAGCGAACTTCCCATGACGGCTCAAGACTGGACTGAGTCGTCCGAGGCCCAGGACACGAAAGAAGGTGTCGTTAATCATCGAGCATTCGGCGACCCAATTCTTGTCCGACCGCTGTGGCTCCGATAATTGGCACTATACGAATGGTGCAAAAGTAGTTGCTCGGGCGCAGTCGGTTCCACGGCTTTGGACCGGCCCGGTTCAGAGTTGGTTCCCCTGGCCTACTTGTTTGCCTAATTTTTTGAGACTCGATTCCGATATGGGAGTAATTCCTTTCTTTCGATCATGAGTCAGCAATCTCCCCACTTGGCACAGGCAAGCCGCATTTCTATCAAAAACGGCTCAAGCAATCGCCCTCGTTAACACGTTCACGGTCTGAGCCCTCATCTTTTCTCATCACGCAGCAAACAATTCAGCCGCGTTTGCCGCGGTCAAGGGTTTGACCATGAACCCCTGAATCAACGGGATTGCCTCTGCTCGACGGCGATCATCAGTCCAGTTAGAAGACGTCAGCATGAACAATCTGAACTCCGTCAGCGGGTGCAATCCATCCGTGAGTGCTTGAGCAACATCAAACCCGGTGAGTGCCGGCATGTTGATGTCCAGAAACACGCAGGTGGGCACTTGAATCTGGTCCTTCAACAAGAAAGCAAGGCCCTCCTCGGGGCGCTCGAACGCTTGCACCTCACCCTTGAATCCAGCCTTCGCAAGTGCAAGACGGTGGAAGAAGTTGTCAGTTTCGTTGTCGTCAATCAAGACAACGCGTTCAAACCGCATGGGTGACCTCCCGCGGTACGACCAACGCCAGGCAGCGCCATCCCTCTTCAGTGGGCTCATCCAGCAGCGCGCCCCCGTGCAGAACTGCGACCTGCCGCGCGACCGACAGCGTGGATGCAGGCAGGGCGATGGGTTGTTGATCTACACGTCCAGACCTGATAACTGGAAGAGGGTTCGCTGCGCTGACGTCGATGACCTCCAGCCGTGATTCGCCTGTTTCCTTCACCAGCCGCACGACGATATGCGCGGGCGTTTTGGCTGAGGACCACAAGGAGTATTCAAGTAGGCAGCGAACGGCCAGCTCAAACACCGGCGCATCCACCGACAGATCACCATCGACCTGAAGATCCACCGTCGCCCGACGCTGCTCCACATCATCACGCAGATGCATCAAACTCTCTTCCAGCAATGCGCGGACATTGTGAGGAGCCACCGCCAGTGTGCGACCGTCCAGTTCTCCGAATAGGCGCATGTCCTCCAGCAAGCGGGCTAGGCGGCGGCCACCGCGCTCGATGTAGGTCAGGCATTTCCGCTCCAACTCAGGTAGCGTGCCATTCAACTTGGCCACCAGCACAGGCGTGGCATTGTTGATCGCATTCACCGGTTGCTTCAGCTCGTGCGAGATGGCGTGGAGGTAGCGGTCCTGCGCGACCCGCCGGACCTCCAGTTCAGCGGCATGGCCGCGCAGCAAATCGGCCTGCTTGGCAAGTTCCGTCACATCGCGATGTCGCTCAACCACCCCATGCACGCGCCCCTCATCGTTGAGGGCAGGTATGTGGTGCAACTCCATGCGGCGCAGGCCTGTGCCCGGAAATCTCAACTCAAAAGTCAGTATCGACTCGTGACCGCTGAGTGCCTGGTTGATACCGACTTGGCACACCTCGCGGTACAGCCTTTCCCCCACCAGATCCTGCACAGAAGTGCCCAAAAGAGCCTCCTGCGACTGAATCCAATACCGTTCAAAAGCTGGGTTGACATAGAGGTAGCGGTGCTGCGTGTCGATGAATGCGGCCATTTCTCGACCCTCATCCAGCACGTTTCGGATGATCCGCTCGTTCTTGCGAACCAAGTCCAGGATCCTGCGCGCCTCGCGCCTGCGCAGCGCCTCGTGTTCGATCAGGTCCATCGTGAGTTTTGCAAGATGCTGCAATTGGCGCGTCTGGACCTCAGACAAGAACATCTTCTCTTGGCCCAGCACACACACAGCGCCTAGAGCTTGACCGCTGGCGGTGGTGATGGGTGCGCCCGCGTAAAAGCGCACGCTTCCGCTGCTCACCAAGGGAAGTTGGGCGAAGCGCGGGTCCCGGGCTGCGTCATTGACTACCAACACAGACTTTGTGTCCATGATGGTGTGCGAACAAAAGGCCTCGTCACGGCCTGTCTCGCTCGGCTCAAATCCCCGGCGGGACTTGAACCATTGCCGGTCTGCGTCCACCAGAGAAATCAAGGCAATCTCTGTCCCGCAGATGCTCGCGGCCAGCTCGGTGATGCTGTCAAACACCGGGCTAGGCAGGGAATCCAGCACCTGTAGATCGTGCAGCGTCTGAACTCTTTTTTCTTCGTTCTCAGGGACTGGAAATTTCATGGTTTTGCAGTAAAAAAACACCTTCAAATGTGAGCAGCCACAGCCCACGTTGGACTGGGATTGATGACCATTGTTCGAGTCTGATCAACAAGGCAGTTGGTGGTTCAACCCATGCCTTTCTGGGATCCACCCGTCATGCAACTTCCCAGAGCGTCACGCAATGAAGCCATGCGCGCAGGCTTGCCAAGCAAGTGGTCAACGCCGGCAGGCAAGACGCCGTCTTCCAGCATGCGTTGCCCCCAGCCAGTCAACATGATCACGGGTGTGTTGGGCGACATGCCCTTCACCCCCGTGGCCACCGCATTCCCATCAACCCGGGGCATGCCGAGATCTGTGATGACCACGTCGTACCCACCCGCTTCCAAACTCGCCTTGAACAAACTCAATCCCTCTTGGCCGCCGCCGGCGGAGGTCACCAGATGGCCTTCGCCTTCGAGCATCTCGCTCAAGGCGCTGAGAAGCGTCACCTCATCATCAATCAACAATATCTTCAGGCTCTTGCGCTGTCCTGTAGGTCCCTCTATTGCCTGATCGCCTCCCCCCGTTACCGATGGCGCCTGTGCGAGGAAACGGATGCCAAACGTCGTGCCTTCCCCGGGCTCGCTCGTGAGCGATATTTCAGCCTCATGGCGCTGCAGGGTGCCGTACACCATGGCCAGCCCAAGCCCAGAGCCTCGTTCGCCTTTGGTGGTGAAGAAGGGCTCCATGCACCGCAGACGCGTCTGCTCGTCCATGCCGATGCCAGTGTCGGAGATCTCCAGAAGGACGCACGGCTGATCGCTTCCATCGACTGTTTGCGATGTCGTCACGCTCAGCTCTCCCCCTTCGGGCATTGCGTCCACCGCGTTGAGCACCAGGTTGGTCAAGGCATCTCTGACCTCCGCTTCTATGACGCAGACCTGCGGCAAGGAAGGAGAGAGGTTGAGCGCCAGATCAATAGACACCCCCGTCTGCTGAGGGATGTCTCGCCACCGTGCGCGGGTGAGTTCCACAACCTGTGTGACAAGGCGGTTGAGGTCCACATTGTTTCGCTTCGTGAATCCGTCCGCCGGCCGATAGAACTCCCGCATGCGCGCTACCGTCTCAGCCACGTCATCCACGGCAAGCTGGATAGTAGAGAGTTGTCTTCTGCCACGCTCGCTCAGACCTGTTTCTTTGTTCAACAAGGACTCGGTGTAAAGCGCCATGGGTGTGATGGCGTTGTTGATGTCGTGGGCAATGCCACTGGCCATCTGGCCGAGTACGCGCAGGCGCTCCTGCTGCAGGGATACCTCCTGCGCGTCCTGCAACTCTTCGTACGCGAGCTGAAGGTCCTGGTACAGACGTGCGTGGCTCGCTGCCAATGCAACATGCTCTGCGATTTTCAGCAAGAAGTCGCATTCCTCGCTGTTGAATGCATTCGGCAGAGACCTGGCCGCCACCAAAACGCCGAAAACTCGCCCCTGCGCACGCATCGGCGCAAAGACGACAGAGCCGAGCCCGGCCTGCGCGAGCTTCTTGGGAAAGTCACACGGCATCCCCCGGGTGTCAGGTTCATACACAAACTCACCAACATGCGATCGGTCCAACGCATCGCTTCCAACCGACAGCAAAACCCCCTCGTTCAAACCGCAAGACTCGCATAGTTGGGCTCCACGAGATCCCATTCGTACCACCTCGAACGCGTCTGCATCGTTGTCGAAAATCAGGGCAGCGCTCATCCCCACGGCGAACTCAGCTTCCAGGTTCTCGCACACCACCTCGAAGATCCGGCCCAGCTTAAGCCGTTCGTCGGTGGCACGTGCGATCTTGTTGAGCAGCACCGTGCGTGCGAGCTGCATTTTGAGCTTTTGCTCACCCTCAAGGCGCTCAGTCACATCTTGCACGGTGCCACTGATCGACACGACTGCCCCTGATTCATCCCGATTGGGCTCGTCAATGGTCTCCTCCAGCCAGCTCACACGACCATTCGGAAAAACGCACCGATAGGTCCAACGCTGCATCTTCCCCTGGGTGAAACCATCGTTCATGATGGCTTGGTAAGTTTCAAAGTCATCCGGATGCACTTTCGACATGCAGGCCTCAAGACTTGGTACGCCCCTCTCTGGGTCGTTGCCAGTCATTTCAAAAAGACTGGCAGACCAAATGGCAGGTGCGCCATTTGCAAAGCGCTCCCAATGACCCGTCCGGGACAACGTCTGCGCTCGCAGCAGCCGGTCTTGCGCGGTCTTGAGCTCGATGAGTGCCTGCGCTCTCTGCTGCTCCAGCTCGATGCGCTGCGTGATGTCGCGCTCAACGGCCACCCAGTGGGTGTACCGACCGGTTTCATCGGACACCGGGACGATGTTCAACTCCAGCCAGATCTCCTGACCATCCTTGGTGTAATTGATGATCTCCTCGCGCACAGGCTCCCAACGTTCGAGATGATGACGAATGCGGTCCAGCACTTGGCGGTCAGTTTTGGGCCCTTGCAAGATGCGCGGAGTCTTCCCGATCACTTCATCCTTGGCGTAGCCCGTCAGCCGCTCGTAAGCGTCATTGACGAACAGGATCCTGGGGCCAGGTTCGCCAAAAGGCTCCGCTTCGGTGATCAGGACAATGTCGTTAAGCCTGGCGATGCAGGTCTCCAGCAGCTTCAGACGCTCTTCTCGCTCGCGCCTGCGTGCCTCTTCGTTCAGGTGGTTCATCGCAGCCGCGAGACTCTCCCCGATGGCTTCGAGCTGACGACATTCAGCCGCCTGGAAGTACTCGGTCTCGGATGCCATGAGAACCAAGGCCTTGAGACCTTGTCCTGCGGCCAGGAACGGCACTGCTGCGACAGAACGGTACCCGCGCCGAGCAGCCTCAGGTGCCCAAGGGAATGCTTTCAGCGTTGTGGCGAGATTGTTGGACACTGCCAATTTGGCTGTGCGCAAAGCGGTCGAAATTGGTAGGTCGAGTGTCCCCACATCAAGAGACTCAGTGCGCAGAATGTCCGTATAGCCCTCATCGTGTCCCACGCTCGCTTCCACCTTGAGGGCATTCTTCTGCGGGTCAACCGCAGCAATACACGCCATCCGCATTTCAGCGTGGGTCACACAGATGCCGCAAACCCTCTCGAACAAGTCTTGGATCGTGCGAGCCGACAGAATCGCTTCATTGATTTTGCTCTGGACCTGGTAGAGCCTGCGCAGGCGGTATTGCTCTGACACATCTTGCAAGGCACCAGCGTAGAGGATCGGCTTTCCCCGCGAGTCGTGTTCTACAAAGCCGAAGGCATCGAGCCAACGGGTTTTTCCATCGGGACGAATGATGCGGTATTGGATGTGCTCAGGTTTTTTGCCTTGATACAACATCATCCTGTGATGACGAACTCTTTCTCTGTCTTCTGGGTGGATCATCGACTGATACTGTGCAGGAGTTAATGACCCCTCAGTCGGTGACTCAACGTTCTCTTTTCTAAGTCCCAAGATGTCGCGGACCGAAGCGGACGCTGTGTAGACCTGCTTCTCAAGGTCGAACTGGAAGAACCCGACGCGGGTGATTTCCTGCGCTTTGTTCAGCTGGGCATCCTTTTTGTTCAACTCCTGCAGCATGTTCGTGAAAGTCTTCTCCAAACCAGAGAACTCACGGCTGGGCGCATCTGCACCTAGGTCGCCAGAAGGTGGCGTGGCTTTCTGCTTCGCTGCGGCTTCCATCCGCATGAGCAACCTACCGATCGGCTTGATGAACTGCCGTTCAGCCAGTCGCAGGGCCAAAAAGATACCAACCGCGAAGCTCAGCGCGAGGATGATCAGTTGATGCCTCAGGCGTTCAAGGGGCCCGGCAAGGATGTCACTGCGCTTGGCACTGGCAATGGCATAAATGGGCTGGGAGTTCACCTCTCCAACCCGCACCACTTCGTGCAACCAGTCTGCCTTGATGTCGGCTGGAATCACTCGGCCTACTGGCGCTGATCTCGTGATGCGCTGCAACAGTGCTGGGTTCGAAATGGCAGCACCAATGGCTTGCACGCCCCGCTGGTTGGTGGCGAGAACGGTACCTTTACTGTCGGCAATCATGACGGTGACCGGGTTGGACACCGAGAGCGAATCCAGCCGAGCAGAGAGGAGCGCAAGATCCAATGTTGCGTAGGCCACACCTGTCATCGTTTCCGAATAGTCGTAGACGGGTAAGGCAAATCCGATCTCATCACCACCCGTAGACGCATCCATGGAGTAGTCGTCCATGGCGAACTGCTGACTTGCAACAGCACGCTCAAAGGCGGAGCGCTCGCTCACCGCGACCGCTGTGGTACTGGCATCACTCAGGCATCTCGGGCGCCCTTGCAGGGTAAAGACGCTGATCGACCCATAGTTCGGAAAAGTCCGAGAAATGTTGGTCACGTATTCGTTGCACAGATCGAGGAGGTCGTTGCGCCTGACCGAGGGACCGCTTGCAACGGTGGCCAGCGTCTGTCTCACACCTTCGACCATCTGCTCCTCGGTAGCTGCCGCCATCTCGGCCGCCGATCGGACTTCCTCGCGCGCTCGGGCAACCGCGTCGTCTTGAACGCCCATGTAGCCATAGATGACCATCACCATGCCAGGCAGCGCTGCTATCATCAGCAGCGCCGCGACTAAGCTGCGAATCCCGGGTTTCTCCATTGAAGTTGAGCGAATAGGCATGTTGGTGTCTGGGTGTGGTTTGTCCACGGACTATGGGTGTCGAGTTTGCATCTACCGTCAGACGAACGAATCAAAGTTTCGGATTGTTCGAGGCCTGAACTGCTTGATTTCATCACCAACATCGTGCGAGCGACGACTGTTTGTAGAGAGAGGTGGGCACAGTTCACGCTAAGACGGAAAAACACGACGCCCTTTTTGCGCCTAATCGCATTTGGGTGATAACGTTTCATCGCGTCACCTTGTTCCTTGTCGCGTTTTAATCTGTAGCCAACTCATTACCCGAGGCCGAAGCTTCGTCATGCTCTCCAGGAACGCACCGTTGACCCCATCAGGCGCCAGGCTGCTGGTCGTCGACGACGATCCTGCGCAGCGCGATGCATTGCTGGATACGTTGAGTGATGAGGGATACGAGGTCGAGGCCTGCGACAGCCCGGCAGTCGCGTTGCAACGGGCATCATCCACCACCTTCCATCTCGTCCTGACAGACCTTCAAATGCCGGAGATGGACGGCATAGAACTCACCCGTCTTCTCCAAAACGTAGCCCCTGACTTGGTTGTGGTGCTGATGACAGGAAATGCAAGCGTTCCCTCGGTGGTGGAGGCCATGCGAAACGGCGCCATCGACTGCATACAAAAACCCTTTCGCGCCAGCACGCTTCTCCCGGTGATCGAACGAGCACTGGAAGTGCAGCGATTGCGCGCGAGCAATCGCCGCTTGGAAGCTGAGGTTCAGAGGCAGTTTGAACAGCTTGTGGCGGTGAACGGTGAGCTGGATGCCTTCGCTGCTCGAATTTCGCACGACCTGCGTGGACCCCTTGTCAACATGCGCGGGATCCTGGAAATGGCCCGGGAAGACGCGATCAACCAAGCGTTGCCCGATCCGAAGTTGCTAGGACTGGGCGTCGAGTCGGGAGATCTGGCGCTTCGCATGGTGAAAGACATGCTGGATTTCGCTCGCCTGGGCGTTCAGCCCATGGAGTTGGTGCCTGTCGAGCTCGATACAGTGCTGCGGGACGCACTGACTGCCGTTAGCTCCCTCACGCAGGGCCGCAACATCGTTTGGGACACCGGTCCGCTGCCTTGCATATTGGGCCAAAAGGGCTTGCTGCTCCAGGCCTTCGTTAACTTGCTCAGCAACGCCATCAAATACACAGCGGGAAAAGAGGTCGCTCACATCGCTGTTCAGGTCGGAGCTTCTGACTTTGGCGCAACCGAGATCCGTTTCACGGACAACGGAGCTGGCTTTGATTCGAGGCTGGCTGACCAACTGTTCAAACCATTCCGGCGCTTGCATTCCAATGACGAGTTCATTGGCGAAGGGATGGGCTTGGCGAATGTGCGCCGGATCGTTGAGCGTCACGGCGGCGCTGTTGGCGCCAAGGGTTCTCCTGGCGAGGGAGCGGAGTTCACACTCGTGTTTTCGCAGATCAACCTCACTGCTGCGACGGCAGAACAAGCACTGCGGTGATTTTTCGTAGGGCGCCAAAGTAGATGCTTTGGCGCAGTCGAGAAATCAAAGGCTGACAAGGCTCTTGTGCCACACGGCAGCCCGGGCTAAGGCCAAAATTGGTGCGACCGGACTGCCGGCTTGAGCCCTCGACAGTTCATCTCGACGGTCATACCGCGATCGATGCGTGACTCAGACCAGCAGGATGCCACGAGACACGGCGGTTGAACATTAGGGCAGCAGGCTAGCGCTCGCTTGGCCCAAAACGCAATGCGCCCAGATTTGACCCAGGGCCTTGGTCCACCTGACGGGCCGGCGCTCCGCTATCTCTAGCAGTCCATGTTTACCGTGCCTTGAGCAGCATGCACCTCAGGGCACCGGCAATACGATGTCAACGCGCCCGCCGCCCAATGGGCTACTAGAAAGCTTCAGCTCCCCCAGATGGCTGGCCACCAGGTCGCTCACCACTGCCAGCCCGACTCCGTGCCCGGGGATACGCTCGTCCCCCCGTACGTGGAGCTGCAGGATTGACTCGGTGTCGTTGAATCCAGGGCCGTCGTCCTCGATCCGGATGCACATGGATATCGGCTCACGCCATATCCGCACCAGAACCTGGGTGCGCGCCCACTTGGCCCCGTTGTCCAGCAGGTTCCCAAGCATCTCGAACAAGTCGCCCTCGTCGATGCGCCAGGTCAGGTCGGCTGGGCACTCGACGCTGAAGTCCAATGCCCTTTCGGCATACACCTTGGCTAGCGCGTCGCGAATGCGCTCCAGGATTGGCGCCACCAGAAGTGGCGGCGCAAAACGCGCGGCGCCCCCGGCGATGGCGCGCCCCAGCTGGTGCTGCACGATGTCATCCATGCGGCTCACCTGCTGGGCTACGATGGCTGGCAGTTGCGCCGGCTCGGCCATGGCGCTGCGCAGAACAGCAAGCGGAGTCTTCAGGCTGTGGGCGAGAAAGCTCAGCGCGTCGCGATGTCGTGCCTGGCGCTCGCGCTCCTGCTCAATCAGGTTGTTCAGGTTGTCCGTGAGGCTGGAGATTTCGGTAGGGTAGCGGCCCTCGATGCGCGATTGCCCGCCATCTTCGATACGCCGTATCTCGCTGGCCACGTGACGCAGCGGCGCCAGGCCCCACCGCAGCAGCCACAGCTGCGCCAGCAACAGCAGCACGGCAGCACCCCCCAGCCAGAGCCAAAGGGTGCGGGTGAAGGCACCGACTTCGCGGTCGAAGGCCGCGCGGTCTTCCAGCACCGTGAGCACCAGCGGTGCCTCACGCGCAGAGGCTTTCCAAGTGACGGCATAGCTGACCGACAGGAAAGACTTGCCGACCTCATCCACCGTCTCGTTGCGCCATTGACCAGGTTGCTGGCTGCGCCGGAACGGTGGCTGCAGGCCCAGGGTCGATGCCGACTGCCACTGATCCCTGCGCAACACGTTGTAGATACCCGCGTACAGGCCGGAACCCGGAAGCGACAGGCGCGGCTCCGCAAACTCGGGCGGCATCACCAGCGAACCGCCAGCATCAAGTTCGGCAGCTGCCAGCAGCAGGTAGATGGTGCTCTGCAACCTGCCGAAATAGGCCTCCCGCACGCTTTCGGCATTCGCACGCTGCACCGCCAGCCCCGCGCCGGCCATAAATGTCAGCAGTACCACCGCAGCACCCAGAAGCAGGCGGGTACGGATGGAGTAGCCGGCCTTCATTCGAGGGTGAACCGGTAGCCCCGCCCCCGCACGGTCTCGATCGGGCCGACGCTGCCGTCGGGGTCGAGCTTGCGCCGCAGGCGACCCACCAGCACTTCGAGCACGTTGCTGTCGCGGTCCTCCCCGTGCGGGTACAGGTAGTCCGACAGCGCCTGCCTGGTGACGATGGACGGGCGCTGGCGCACAAGGTACTCGAGCAGGCGGTACTCGAACGCCGTGAGCTCCAGCACCGCGCCGCTGAGCCGTACAGCCTGCGCCGACGGGTCGATGTTGAGGGGGCCGAGCGCCAGCACGCCAGTGGAGGACCCCAGCGAGCGCCGCAGCAAGGCCTTGAGTCGCGCTGCCAGCTCCGGATATTCGAAGGGCTTGACGAGGTAATCGTCTGCCCCGGCTTCCAGGCCCACCACTTTGTCTTGCCAGCTGCCGCGCGCGGTGAGGATCAGAATGGGGAGACCGCTTCCCTCCTGCCGCAGGCGCTGCACGATGGTCAGCCCGTTCAGCTTGGGCAACCCCAGGTCAACGATGACAAGATCGACCGGGTACTCGCTCGCCAGAAACAGGCCCTCTTCGCCGTCCTTGGCCTGGTCGACCCGGTAGCCATCGGCCTCCAGCTGGCGGGCCAAGGTGAGCCGCAGCGCGGCATCGTCCTCGATCAGTAACAAGCGCATTGGGCTGAAGCTGCAGCAGGCTGGCCTTAGCGGGTCTGGCCTGTGACGACATCCACCTGGATCACGCGGACCTCACCAGCCGGCGTGACCACCTTGATGCGCCATACCGGCTGGCCCAAAGACTCGAGCTTCTCAACGGACAGCACGCGGCCGCCACTGGCCCGCTGGGCCACTGCAGCCGCGTCGTCGCGGGTCAGATCGGCCCAGGCCAGGTTGGACACCACCAGCACGGTGGCGCAGAGGAGTCTGGCAAATGTGTTCATCGGTTGTAAGTATCGAGGTATTCGCGTCCGCCACGTTCATCACGCCTGCTTTGGTATTCGCGTCCACCCTGGTATTGGCGTCCACCTTGGTACTCGCTCTCAACCGGAGTGAATGAAACGCGAATCGGCAAGGTGCGGCCTGGGTTCTCGCGGGTCACCGTGTTGTAGACCTGGCCGCGGTACTCGTATTCGACTTGGTAGCCCGTAAGGCGGGACTGCACGTCGTTGACAGTGCGGCAGTTCTGCACCTGGCGCTGCTGCGGCTGGGATGCCTGCTGGTAGCCACCACCCCAGTTGTTCTGGTTCGCAAAATGCTCGGCTGCCAGCGCGCCGACCACGGCACCGAGCGCGGTGGCGGCATCGCGGCCGCGGCCCTTGCCAACCTGGTTGCCGAGCAAGGCGCCGGCCACACCGCCAACCGCCAACCCCCCGTAGTTGCGCGAAGCCGCCACGGGTTGCTGCTCGGTCACCCACTGGCTGGTGCACTCGTTGCGCGGCACGGAGATGTTCTCGTACCGCGGTTCGACATTGCGCACGCGGGCAGTGTCGTTGAAGGTCTGGGCTTGGACGCCCGCTGCCAGCAATGTGGTCAGACAAAGAATGGAAGTACGTTTCATGGAAAGCTCCTTGGTTGAGGTGAGACGGAGCTTAGAAAGAAGTGGGTGAACCGAAGCTGAACGAAATTGATAAATGTTTCCTCGCGACCCAGAGGTGTGTGGGGCGTTGCACCCGGTTGGTCGCCGCATCCGCAGCGCGACTTTGAGATGTGACTGAGCTTACTGACGCCGCAGGACACGACTTGTTGGGAAGACCTACCTTCATCAACTCTGAAGGTTGCTGCTGAACATAAGGCCTGGGTTTGAAGACATCGATTTCTGACGCACGCTGGTTGAACGCTCTACTAAAGCGAAAGGATGGAGGAGCATTTCTTTGTTTGGTCGACACCCTACGTACGAAATTGTACTGATTGGTAACAAAACAGACTGGTTAGTGCATCCATTTGGAAGTTTCGTGCGTATCCAGTGTGCGACATGCAATTCTCATCAACCTTTTTGATCGACCCCTCATGAAAAAATCCATTCTCTCCACAGCCCTCTTCACCCTCGCCGCACTGGGCGCGGGCTCCGCTTTTGCTGCAGGTGGCAACAACTACCCCGCCGACAAAACCTCCAGCGTAAGCATGAAGACCCGCGCGCAGGTGAAGGCCGAACTCGCCGAAGCCATCCGCGTCGGCGACATCATCACGGACAGCGAGCGCGGACTGACCGCCTACCAGCTGAACCCCAGCGCGTACCCCGATCGCCCTGCTGCGATGGGAAAGACCCGTGCGCAAGTCCAGGACGAGTTGGCCAAAGCCCACATGGACGGCAGCCTGGCCCGCGCCAAACTTCAAAACCAAGGCGGCTGAGCAAGGCAATCGCGCCCAACTTTCGTTGTCGAACGAAGCCTCCTGTTTCAGGGGGCTTTTTCAGGTCTGGAGCTGGGACGGGGTGGTGCCTTGTCTGCACTTCAGATGCTCTCACGCTCCACATGTCCTCCGTGAAAATTCCACCAGCCGACTGGAAGTCTTCTCAGTAGTGGTGGACGTATGAGCGAGACGGAGCTTGACGCATCATGCAGCTAGACGAGCTTGTCGCTGTTGAGGCGCCGCACTGCGCTCCAACGTCTGCAGCACCCTCACGAGCTGACACTCAACTCCTTAAATTGCCTGGTCCTGGATGACCGAAATGCGGCAACGACTGCGGGCTCAGCTTTCCAATCACAAAGTCGGCTGTCGCTGCCAAGCGGACCCTGAGATCAGGAGAGAAGCATAGCTGCAAGTTTCGCGGTTCAAGTTCTGTGAAACTGGTTGCCAAACGACCCTTCACGCACATCGAGAAGTCGCTCGACTGCCCTTGACCGCCGCTGTTTTGCATTTTTCAGCCTCTGCTTTGCATGGTTCCCGCGACTCGGTGCATTGCTTGTTTGACCTGAATCCTCCAGCCACTGCAGATCGTTTCGATATAGCCAAGCGTAAGTTGCAGGCACTATTCTTCGGGCCACTTTGGTAGTGAGACCATCTTCACCTTGGCGAAGTCGAAGCCAGTCTGACCGAGCCGCAGCACGTCGGAGGTCAAAGCGGGACTGGTGCCACTGTTCTTGCAGACCTGGGGTGGTTCGGAGGACACGGGTGATCGTCTCGATCGACAACCCTAGCCCTTTGGCCAACTGGCTTTTTTCGTGACCCAGTTGGAGACGGGTGACGATCGTTTCGCGAATTTCGGGGGTGAGTTTTTTGGGGCGGTGGATGGCCTCAGTTCCTTGCGCGCTCGCCCACGCTGTGAACGTGTTGTATGAGACGCCGGCTTGCTGGGCTGCGCGAGACATACTGATCTCTCCCGCGCATGCCTCAGACAGAACCGTTGCCTGCCATGCATTGGGGCCATGAGTGATGGCGGTGGGGATGGTGGCTGGGGCGGGTTGCACATCCTGGGTCGGTGCTGACTCGTCGTAAGATACCTTTAGTGTCTGGAGGTCTTTGAACCAGATCGAACACCAGAGCAGCCAGCGCAGTGGGTGCGTCACCGAACGTCCCGAAAGCGCCCGCATCAGCTGTGCCTTGAGAAGCTCCGCGTCTGCCAGGTGCTGCATCTCGGGTAGCGTCAACTGGCGTTTAGAAAGCAGATCAAGCGAGGGTTCTATATCCCGCCAGCGAATCCGTCCGCATGGACTAGCCAAGCTCAGATCGATCAGCCTATGCCGCAAAGCGAGGCCCAACCTCACAGGGTCATCAAGCATGCCGTGTTCGAGTTGAACCAGCTCAGCGCCCATGGAAGCCAGTTTGGCCAACCAGCGCATGGCGCCCCGGTCTTTGGCGTTCACCGAAATTGCGTTGGAGATTGATTTCGCGGTAGGGCCGGGCAGCACCCAAGCGAACCGTGCTCGTTGATCCAGCTTGAATGGGGAAATGCTCAGTAGTCGGCCCTGATTTATTCAGTTTGACGCCAAGGCCAAACGAGGGGCAGAGCTGCTGAGCGCGTGAACAAGCGACTTGCGCGCCATCCGAGAGCAGTTCGGCGATAGCCCCGCGATCTGGCACAGGCGCAAATAAAGCCGCTGCAGGAAGGCCACTCCCTTCCTTGCGATCATGCGCAGCAGCCATTTGATGTTGTAGCCCGCCGCGCACAGCACCGCGTGCAGCCGGTCGCCAGTTGCAGCCTTGAGGTGACAGCGCTCCATGCGGTGGTCGCTCTTGAGGTGACCAATGATCGGTTCGATGGCCTGGCGCCGTTTGAGCAGCTTTCTCTCTTGTTCGCTGATCCGCTTGGCCTTGCCCCGATGCACGATGTGCACACCGGGCAAATCCGCGTCCACGCCCCGGTAGCCCAGATCCACGAAGGCCGTCGCTGGTTTGGCTGCGCTGTCTTGTATCAGGATCGTGGCCTGCTCCAGCTGCTCGGCCAAGGTGTGGCCGTCGTACGGGTTGCCGTGGAATGCACGCGCGCCCACGATCAGGTTGCCCCGCAGCGTGCTGGCAATGCCCACCTTCACCCCGAACTCGTAGGGCGTTCTCGCCTTGCCCTTGCTGATGCAGTCCACCTAGGGCGCGTGCCAGGCGTAGAGCTTGGGCTGTCCATCCGCCGCTTTGCGTTGGCCGCTCTGGAACACGATGCGCCGGGCCTTGTTCAACGTCTCAGCGAGCGCCTCCCGCACAGCTTGCCCGATGGCGCTGGCCTTGCGGTCAATCTCGCGCTGCAGGCGGCCAACGATGGTGCGCTGGCGCTTGATGGCCCGGCGCATGCGCGTGAACTGGCGGGCATGTGCGTAGCGCCCAGCCTTGCGGCCCAGCTCCTTGCCCTCCTTGGCAAAGGTCTGCTTCAGATCGACCCCGGCGTCCTTGGCCGCCTCCACCAGTTTGGCGCGCGCGGTCTCCAGCAAGCGGCTGTCGGTGGGGTGAGCAATGGCCTTGTGCTGTACCGTGCTGTCCACGATCACGCGGGCGAACTCCTGCGGTTTGATCAGCTTCAGAGCAACAGCCACGTTGATGGTCTGCGCCAGCAGTTCTTCGACACCTTCCTCACCCAGGAGCTGGCGGAACTTGATCAGGGTGGTGGCGTCGCAGGGGCGGCGATGTTCAAAGTACGCCTGGCCCGAGAAGAACTGCCACGTTGGCGTCTCGCCCCAGCGCTCAACGACGCCCTCGTCGGACTCGTTGAAGGCGTGTTTGAGGTACAGCAGCGCGATCATGATGCGCAGCTGCACATGGGGGCGTCCTGCGTTGCTGGGGACAGCGGCACGCTGCACCTGTTCACCGAAGAGATCCAGATCGGGCATGGCCACACCAGCGCGGCCCCTGCGAGACAAGACCTGGGCTACCCGCGCTTCGATCTCCTGCCAGGGCATGCGCGAGGCCAGCACAGCCAGCGGATGGCGCAGGTCGATCATGTGATCGATGCGCGAACGGAAGAAATCATCGGTGGCGGCACAGGCAAACAGCACGGCAGAACTCCCAGAAGTTTGCCCCTATTGGAATTCAAACTGGGAGTCTCGGCCATCGGCAATCACCCGAAAGTCCAGTGTTTATGCGGCCTCCGGGGATTCTTCAGGGACGACTAGTTAGGAAGCGCGGAACGCATTTAACGGAAATGAAATGATTTCCCTACAGACTGCGTTTCTTCGTTCGTTATTGTGAGTGGTGCGCGTCACATTCACGGCCGACGCCGCCGTGGTTGCACCTGCGTGGGCAGGTTCAACGCCGTGACCGGCGTGATGTTGACGGCCATGGGAGGCCCTTCGATGAGCTGGTCGGCATGGACCACGCGCACTTTGGCCGCGCCCTCGGGAACGCCTTGCACCGTGGCCATGCCGTTGGCGTCGGTCTGCAGTGTCCATGGGGAATCGGCCACGAAGATGAAGCCGCGCATGGAGCCATGCAAGTGGCAGCCCAACTGGAATGCGCCGGCCTTGGTCAGCGTTACGTCGGCGCTGGACGGCTCCTTGCCGTCTGCTTTTCCGTCCAGTCTCAGTTCGAATCCGGGCTGCGTGCCCGCATTCAGCGAGGCCAGGCCGGCGGGGGTGCCCCGCACATGGTGTTCCCACGAGTCCTGGTTGGTGAAGGTCACTTTGGAGCCCACCGGCAGCACCACAGTACCCGGCAAGAACTGCATCTTCTGCTGGTTGATGACGGTGGAGACCGGTGCCGGTGCGGCCGGCTTGGCGCCTGCGCCCGGTTCGATGACCACCACCGCGTCGGCCAGCGGTTTGCCGTCGCGCCCGAGCACCGTCACCTGCACGGTGGCGGCCTGGGCGGCCAGGGGAAGCAAGGCGGCGATCAGCCAGGCGGTGGTGAGCGAGCGTGTCATGGTCGGGACTGGTCGGTGGTTCAGCGAACGGTGATCACGTCGCGGTGCATCGGGGCCAGCAGGGCCAGCATCTGGTTCTGGCGGGTGAACGGAATGCCGCGCGCGTCCATGGATTGCTGCAGCACCTCCACCAGCGCGTTGAACTGGGCGCGGGTGGTGTCCCGGTCGGCGTGTGCGGTCTTCATGTCGGGGCCCTTGTAGACGCAGGGGCCACCGGAGAGCTGGCAGAGCTGGTCGCTCAGCGACTTGGCGAGGTTGTTCAGGTTGGTGTCCGTGAACTGGTGACCAATGCGCGGATCGGCCTTGAGGCGAACCACGAAGTCGTCCATGAGGCTGCGGATGCCGGCTTCTTCGCCAAAGGCCTGGTACAGACCGGCGGCGGGTGTCACCGGGTAAGCGCTGGCGGCAGACGGCGCGGGTTTCATGGACTGGGCGAGCGTGGCGCCGCTGGCCAGGGCGAACAGGGTGAGGGCGGTGGCGGTGATGAGGTGTTTCATGGTGAGACTCGAAAGTGAAGGGTTCAGAACGCGATCTGGGCCGAGACGTACACGCCGGTCTGTTTGCGCCCGCTGGTGGTGGCCGGCACGATGCGGCCCAGGTCCACGTAGGCGGCGGTGATGGACACGTTCTTGCTCGGCGCATACGCGATGAAGATGTCCTTCCAGTCGTCGGCGCGCAGGCCGTCGCCCAGACCGGCGGCCTGGCCGGCGCGCTGCAACTTGTTGGGCATGGCGCGGTATTCAACACCCACAGCGAGCTTGCTGTTGATCAGGTACGCCACCGAAATTTCCGGCTGCAGTTCGTAGCCGTTGTCCGCGCCGCCCAGCGTGGCGCCAAAGCCGAGCAGGCCGCCCTGGTTGGCCTGCGTGGCGCGCAGCGTGCCGTTGACCAGGATGCCTTGCGCCAGAAAAAGTTTGGTGGCGCTCACATACACGTCGGTGCCGCTGCGTTTGGCGCCGAGTGCGCTGAGCGTGCCGTCCAGACCCGACGACTGCAGGTGCTTGAACTGCACGCCCACGGCGATCTGCGGCATCAGGCTGTCGCTGTCGAGCACGGCGTCGCCGGCCACGCGCAGCTTGGCGCCCACGATGTCCTGCTTCAGGTGCAGGCCCGGCAGCCCCAGCATCGTGCCGGTGACACCGGTGTCGAAGTTCTGGTGACCCAACGAGAGTTCGACGCGGTCGTGGATGCCCACAGCCACGCCATACGCATTGAGACCGTAGTCCCGGGTCACGGCGCGGCTGGCGTAAGCCGACACGCCCACTTCGCCTTCGGTGGCCTGGCTGCCAATCACGGCCCACGGCGAGATGCCGCCACCAGCAGCGCCTTCGACGCTGCTCACACCGCCGGTGAGCAGCAGTTTGCCGGTGTCGGCGTGCGCGGGAACGGTGGTCAGTAACGCGGCGGCTGCGGCCAGGGGCAGCAGGCGCGCTGCCGTGGAGAAGGGGTAGGTTTTCAGGACGGGCATGGTGAGTGAAGCGAGGGTGTTGACGGGATTCCCGGTGAAGGGACGGTGTTGCCTGACCGTCTGGATACGCTTTGCCGTATCCATCAGATTCAAGTGGCAGATCTCAGGAGCTGCCTTTAACTTTGCGACGTGACGGAGTTCACATTTGCCTTGAACAGAAAGCCTGTTGAGGGAGCGGCAGACATGCGCTCCTGAGTTCGGTTCCTGCGTTGATTCGCTGGTTTTTCACCAGTGTTCAGGCGCGTCACTGTTTAGCACCTTCCACCAATCGCCGTCCCAAGGACACGGCGTAGGGTGCAGCACGGGCAGCGAGCATGGGGTCTGCTGAAGGTTCGATACCTTTGGGCAAGACCATCGGGTTGTAGTTCACAGTCACGCACGGTCCAGTCGAATCGGCAGACACCGTTTTTATGACCAGTCTGCCAAGGGTGACCTTTTTTCGATCGTCCGGCAGCGGTGTGACGGCACTGTCGATCTTGTCACCGGTCTGTGCCAGCTGAAGATTGAAATCAAAGGCCACCTCACCCGCTTTGACGCGCTGTCGAATGTCCTCAATCAGGAAATCCGAACCTTTGGCCTTGGCTTCTTCGTCTGTCAAAGATTGCGTGCCATCAACAGGTTCAAAAATCCATTTGCCGAACTGTTTTTTGCCCGCGGAATCGACGAAACCAAAGGCGTGCACACCCCAGTAGTTGACCTTGGCAAAACTGGCAGGCACTGGTTGACCAGCGAAATACTTGCCCTGCATCAACACTTCGGGGTTGGCATCGGCAAAAGCTTTTACCTTCTCAGGGTTGGGCTTCTTGGTCTCAGCGTCAGGCGCCAGCGACTCCAGGCGGGCCAGCATTTGTTGCGGGGTAGCGGCACCAAAAATGGGCGCAGAAATGTTACCCATTTGCCAGCGCTCCCCGTTGGGCAAGTCAAACTCGACCGCCATGTTGCGCTGGCTTCTGGCGTTGTCGGGCGCCTTGGGATTGCCACCGCCCATTGAGAACCGAACGGTCACTGGCACTGGCTTGCCGCTGAAAGCGGACGCAACCGACAGGGCGCGACCTTGAGCGCTGCCCACGAATTCGCCCGCCGCGCACACACCCTTGGCACCCGATCGGCGAAAGCCTTCAAACTTGCCACCAGCAGTCTCAAACGCATTGACCATGGTGTTGGGGTCAACCTGCGCTGCTGAAGGCAGTGCCCATGCCGCGACTGTCGCAGCAGCCAACATGGGAAGGACGGGTTGAATCGTGCGAAGAACGTGTTTCATGGAAGTCTCCTGTGCTGGGTTTGTTTGCACGAGCGTCAAATGGGTTTTCAGACCCGGTACTTTTTCAGCCAGTCGTTGGCCAGCTTCTGGGCGTAGGTGGCAGCGGACTTGTCGTAGCTGGGGCGGTAGTCGGCGTTGAAGCCGTGGTCGACGTTCGGAAACACCACGATCTCAGAGCCGCTGCCGCCTTTGTTGATCAGGCCTCGCATCTTGGCGATGGTCTCCTGCTTGACGAAGGCGTCGATGCCGGAATACAGGCCCAGCACCGGCACCTTGATCTGATCGGCAAAATCGATCGGGTCTTCAGGGCGCAGCTCGGGCGCCTTCAGGCCCTCCAGCAGCCCGTAATACGCCACGGCCGCATTCAGCTTGCTGTTGTGCCGCGCGTAGACCCATGCCGTGCGGCCACCCCAGCAGTAACCCACCAGCCCCGTGCGCTGGGCGTCGGCTTTGCCGCTGGCGCGCGCGAAGGCCAGGGTGGCATCGAGGTCGGCGCACACCTGGGCGTCGGGCACTTTGGAGACCACCTGCGAGAGGATCGTCGGAATGTCGGTCATCTTCGACACGTCGCCTTGGCGTGCGAACATTTCCGGTGCAATGGCGTAGTAGCCCTGCTTGGCATAACGCCGGCACATGTCTTTGATGTGCTCGTGCACGCCAAAGATTTCCTGCACCACGAGGATCACCGGGAACTTGCCAGGTCCTGCGGGCATGGCCCGGTAGGCGGGCATCTTGCCGTCGGCCACAGGTACGCTGACCTCGCCAGCCACCAGGCCCTTGCTATCGGTGACGATGGCCTGGGCCAGCACCGGATTGGATGCCAGGGCGAAACCCGATGCGAGAGAGGTCATGACGAAACCACGGCGCGAGGGGTGGGCGGATGCGGCTTGAGGGGGGTTCTGGAAGTCGATTGGCTTGAGGCCATAGTCCATCAGTTTCATGAAAGCTCCTGGGTTGGTGGGGGTTGCGGGGGTGGAAACAGCTTTGAGCTCGGAACGCGCTGCGCGCCTTGCTCTTCAGGGGGATTGGGTCAGCGCCGCACGCAATACCTGGAGCTGAGCGGTCAACGCTTTGCGTTGCTGGAGCGAGCACTGCGTTGCGCATGCGGCCTGGGCATAGACGGCATGGGCACGCTTCTGGAGAGCTTTGCCTGCGGGTGTGAGGGAAATGATCACCGAGCGTTCGTCTTCCACGCTGCGTTCCCGCTGCAGAAGACCCTGGGCGACCAGCTTGCGCACCAGTGGGACCAATGTGCCGGCGTCCAGTGCCACTGTTTGTGCCAATGCGCCGGCCGTGAGTTGTTTGTGTTCCCAGAGCGCCATCATGACGACGTACTGAGGGAAGGTGAGACCCAGGGGCGCCAACAGCGGCCGGTAGGTCTTGCTCATGGCCAAGGACGCGGCATACAGCGCAAAGCACAGCTGGTTGCCGAGGAAAAGAGCGGAATCTTCTGGGGTGACTGACTTGGTCTTGGTCATGGAAAGAGAGGTCCTGAGAATCTTTTGTAAAAGTGTATTGAATCAAAGACATCTGTCTATAGAGGGCTACCACAGTGTCACAATTTGTTGACACTGACGTTTTCCAGTTGGTAGTCAGATTGAGGGGAGTGGCCATGAGAGCGCTGTGCCAGGATTCAACCGAGGCGTGCCCTACACACGCGAAACCAATCTGAACCGCGGCAGATTCAAGTCGTTATCGTCCGACCAGAAGAGCAGGAAGAGGCTTCTTGAGCACACCTGAACACATTCACGCGCCCATGCGAATAGCACGGTCTTCGACAGGTTCGATCTGTGCAACAGTCAAATCCCCCACCAACTTTGGGAATTGCAAAGCGCCCCGGTTTCCCTTGAGAATGATTTTCTCGAAACGTTACTTTCGAGATTTAAATCACACAGAGGAGACATATGAAAAGCAAGAAACTGTTGCTGGCCTTGATGGCCTGCGGCCTGGCCACCAGCGCGCTGGCCCAGGCCGGCAAGGACAACCTGGCCACGCTCAAGCAGATGAAGGTCTCAGGCGTCGACCTGAACATTCCACCGGTCCCGCAGGAAGGCAAGAACGCCGATGCGATCCGCGCCAACCTCAAGGCCGTGAAGCTGCCCCCGGGCTTCAAGATCGAGCTCTACGCCGTCGTCCCCGACGCGCGCCACATGGCGGTGGCCCCCAGCACCAACATGCTCTTCGTGGGCACCCGCAAGACCCGCGTGTGGGCCGTGACCGACCGCAACGGCGACGGTGCGGCCGACGAGGTCAAACCTTTCGCGCCGTCGCTCAACTTCAAGGTGCCCAACGGCGTGTGCTGGACCAAGGATGGTTTCCTGGTCGTGGTCGAACACAACCGCGTGCTCAACTTCCCCGCCGCCGAGTTCTTCTACGAGGGCCCGGACGTGGCGGTGATCGAGGTGGTGCCGCAGGGCGGCCTGATCCCGGTGGAAGAGGAGTCGTTCAACCATGGCGCGCGCACCTGCCGCGTGGCCGACGACGGCATGCTGTATGTGACCCTGGGCCAGCCGCACAACGTGCAGCCCGCGGGCAAGGTCGACCTGTACGACAAGCTGGGCATCGGCGGCATCGTGCGCATGAACGCGTTCGACGGCTCCAAGCGCGAGGTGTTCTCGCGCGGCATGCGCAACTCGGTCGGCATGGACATCAACCCCAAGGACAAGACGGTGTGGTGGACGGACAACCAGACCGATGGCCTGGGCGATGACGTGCCGCCGGGTGAGCTCAACCGTTCCACCAAGGTCGGGGAACACTTCGGCTACCCCTACTGGAACGGCAAGTACAAGGTGGCCGGTTCACCCGCCGCGCCCGACCTCAAGGACATGAAGGAGCCTGCCAACGCCGTGTTCCCGCAGGTGGAGTTCCCTGCCCACCAGGCGCAGTTGGGCATGACCTTCTACAACGGCAAGCAGTTCCCGGCCAAGTACCAGGGCGGCATCTTCGTGGCCTCGCACGGCTCGTGGAACCGCAGCCAGGCCACCGGCGCGCTGATCAACTTCATTCCGCTCAACGCCAACGGCACGGCCGGCAAGTCCGAGGTGTTTGCCGAGGGCTGGCTGGACGGCAACGGCGTCTACAAAGGCCGCCCGGTGGACGTGGCGCCCATGAAGGACGGCTCGCTGCTGATCTCCGACGACTACGTCGGCGCGATCTACCGCGTCACCTACTCGGCGAACTGATCGGGCCAACCAGCAGGACCTGGCCCGGTCCCTGGCGCCAGGCGACCCGCGCGGGTCGTCTGGCGCCCTTTCACGTTTGAACGGACTCCCTTCCCATGCGAATTTCCCTCCTGATCGCCGCCGTGCTGAGCGTGGGCGCCGCGCACGCCGCCGACCCCGTGGCCGGCCGCACCAAGGCCAACGCGGCCTGCGCGGTTTGCCACGGCCCGACCGGCATGTCCATGATGCCCAACGCGCCTCACCTCGCGGGCCAGCCCGCCATCTACCTGGTCGAACAGCTCAAAAACTACCGCAGTGGCAAACGCCCACACGAAGTGATGGGCGTGATCGCCAAACCCCTGACCGACGCCGAGATCGAAGACCTCGCCGCCTGGTATTCGTCACTGCAGATCAGCGTGCAAGCGCCCTGACACCCCGGACCCCGCCCCACCATGCACATCCGTACCCTGGCACTTTTTCCGTTGGCCGCGTTGCCCGCGCTGCTGCACGCCCAGACCAACCCCGCACCGCCCGAGTCCGACGGCGGATCGCTCGCACCGGTGGTCATCACCGGCAGCGGCTCGGCCGAGCAACGCTGGCGCGGCGCCGCCACGGTGGACGTGGTCGACGGCACCGAATTGCGCGCCGGCCAGCTTCAGATCAACCTCTCCGAAGGTCTTGCGCGCGTGCCGGGTCTGGTGATCCGCAACCGCGAAAACTACGCGCAGGACCTGCAGGTCTCCATCCGCGGCTTCGGCGCGCGCTCCACCTTCGGTGTGCGCGGCGTGCGCCTGTTTGTCGACGGCATCCCGGCGAGTGCGCCCGACGGGTCGGGCCAGGCGGCCAACTTCCCGCTGGGCAGCGCCGACCGCATCGAGGTCGTGCGGGGACCGTTCGCCGCGCTGTACGGTGCCTCCAGCGGTGGGGCCATCCTGGCCTACACGCAGAACGGCACCCGCCCCGGTGAACTGCGCGTGGGCGCGGCACTCGGTGCCAACGGTCTGTGGCGCCTGTCGACACAAGCCACTGGCCAGACGGGTACCGCAGAAGCCCCCGGCTGGTCGTACACGCTGGACGTGGGCAAGTTCGCCACCGACGGTGCACGTCCACAGTCGGCGGCGCACCGCAGCACAGCCAACGCCAAGCTCTCGCGCGCCCATGACGGCGGGCGGACCACGCTCGTGTTCAACCGGCAGAGCGCATTTGCACTCGACCCGCAGGGCCTCAGCCGAACCCAGTTGGACGCTGGTACTCCGCTGACAACGCCACAGGCGATCCAGTTCAACACCCGCAAATCGGTCTCTCAAACGCAAGCCGGACTGGCCTGGGATCAAGCACTGGGCAACGGTCACAAGGTCGAGCTGATGGGTTATGCCGGGCAACGTCGGGTGATCCAGTTCCAGTCGATCCCGCCCGGCGTCCAGGGCGCCGCCGGCAGTTCGGGCGGCGTGATCGATCTGGACCGGGACTACTGGGGTTTCAACGCGCGCTGGCGCCTGCAACGCGAATGGCAGGGCGGGCAACTCGACCTGAGCGCCGGACTGGCTGGCGAGAGGCAGACCGACCTGCGTCGAGGCTATGAGAACTTCGTGGGCGGCACGGTCGGTGTGCGGGGAACATTGCGCCGCGAGGAGACCAACCAAGCCACAACGCTGGACCCCTACGTGCGCGCTTCGTGGCAGAAGGCAGACTGGACACTGGAAGGTGGATTGCGGCGCGTCAACGCGCGCTACGCGTCTTCCGATGCGTTTCTGACCAATGGAGACCAGAGCGGTGGCGTGAGCTTCAACGGTTACTTGCCGGTCGTGGGCGTGCGCTGGCAGCTTGCCCCTCAATTGCAGGCGTTTGCCTCCACGGGGCGCGGTCTGGAAACCCCCACGCTCAACGAAGCCGCGTATCGCAGCGACGGCGGCGCAGGCCTCAACACAGACCTCAACGCTTCACGCAGCACCAGCACCGAGATTGGTCTGCGGGGCCGCAACGCAGCAGGTCTGTGGAACGCAACGCTGTTCGACATCCGCACCCGCGACGAGATCGTCTCGGCGGGCACCATCGACGGCCGTGCGACCTTCACCAATGGCGGCAGCACAAAGCGCCAAGGTCTTGAGCTGTCGGCCGAGTACGGCATGGGCAATGTCACGCTGACCGGTGCCTACACCTACCTGCGTGCGCGCTACGGCAGTGGCACCGCCAGCATCCCCGCCGGCAACCGCATGCCAGGTCTTCCAGAACACCAGTTCTTCTCGCAGCTGGCTTGGGCTCCGGCCTTCGCATCTGGCATCGGAGGTGTGTTCACGCTGGAAGCGCGGCACACCGGCAGCGTGTTCGCCAACGACGCCAACAACCGCACCACCGCGCTGGCCGAAAGTCACACCCTTTTCGGTATCGGCGCCCGCTTCGAACAAACCACCGGCGCCTGGACCTGGCGCGAGTTCGTGCGCATCGACAACCTCACCGACAAGAAGCACGCAGGCTCGGTGATCGTCAACGACGGCAACAGCCGCTTCTTCGAATCCGGTCTCGGCCGCTCGGTCTCCGCTGGCGTCGAGCTGACGCGGCACTTCTAAGTGCCAACGCTGATCCATACTGAAGCCCGCTCTCTCAGCACTCTGACCAGCGCCTTAGCAGGTTGTTGTAGAGCCCGGTGAGGCGCACCAGCGCCGGGTCGGTTTCGCCGCATCGCTGGCGCAGGTCCATCAAGGCCTGGTCCATCTCGTGCAGCTGGCGCCGGCATTCGGTGTCTTTCACCACGCTCTGCATGAACAGGTAGCAGGCGTGCTCGCCGCGTGTGACCGGCTTGACCTCGTGGATCGAGCCCGACGGGTAAATCACGAGGCTGCCGGCGGCCAGCTTGATGTGCTGGTTGCCGTGCGTGTCTTCGATGTGCAGCTCACCACCGTCGTAGCTGGCGGGATCGCTCAGGAACAGGGTGGCCGAGATGTCTGTGCGCAGCGCACTGCCGTCGGGTAAATAGCGCAGCGTGCTGTCGGTGTGCCAGCCGTAGTGGCTGTGCGCCAGCGCCATGGGGAACTCGAGACGACGCTGGCGGAGCTTCAGGGCGATGTTCGCCTGTTCGTGCTGGGCCGTCGCGGCGCTTCCGCGCAGGCCAGCCAACGAGACCTGGGGCGCAACCTGGAGTGGGTGGTCCGCTCGGTGAACAAGCCGGTGCTGGCCGTGCCGGATGAGTTCCGTGAACCCAGCCGTGTCTTGTACGCGTTTGATGGCTCCAGCGTGACCCGCCAGGGCATCAAGATGATTGCCGGAAGTCCGCTGCTCAGGGGTCTACCCGTCCACCTTCTGTTGGCGGGGAAGCCGCAAATCCAGGGGCCGAAGCAGATCGAGGAGGCCCGCAAGGTGCTGGAGGCGGCGGGCTTCCAGGTCTCGACGGAGGTCCACCTGGGTGAGCCAGAGACCGTGATTTCCGAGGCGGTGAAGTCGCAGCAATGCGACCTCTTGGTCATGGGTGCCTACAGCCATTCGCCATGGCGCAGCCTGTTCGTGGGGAGCAAGACAACCGACTTGCTGCGCTCGGCTGCGGTGCCCACATTGCTGCTCAGGTGAGGCCAGGACGCTTCAACTAAACCATCGATCGAGAAGTTCAGACCTAATTCGAACGTCAGCACCTCCCCCGACATCGGACGTTCAACTAGGCAAACGGCAGCTGTCTGCACGAGTCAATGGAGGTCGACATCGCGCACTGGAGGTTCGCTCACAAAGGACGGCTTTCGCTGCAAAACGCCTTTTCAGCCTAAGGCGCAACTAGACGGAAACTGCCAAACGGAGTTCCTAAGGCTTGGGCGGGTGACCACTCTTGCTGTGCAAGTCAAGCTGTAATCTGCGATTCCGCCTCTCGCTTGCCAAGGGCCAGACGCTCCAGGATTTTCGGAACCCTCGAAGCCCGAGTGTTGATTCATCAGCACAACTGAGCCAGCGGGGATGCGGCTAAAAACTTGGACTACCTGGAGGTAGTTCATGTATTCCTACGAAGAGCGAATCCGAGCCGTCAAGCTCTACATCAAGCTTGGCAAGCGCCTCAGGGCGACCATCCGCCAGTTGGGCTATCCGACCAAGAACTCCCTCATTGGCTGGTACCGGGAGTACGAGCGTAGCGAGAACCTGCGAGTCGGGTATTCGCGATCAGGACAGAAGTATTCCGATCAGCAGAAGCATGCGGCGGTCAAGCACTACCTTGATCACGATCGGTGCATTGCTTCGACCATGCGGGCATTGGGATATCCCGGTCGGGAGTTACTGACCAAGTGGATTGATGAGCTGCACCCCGAGGTTCGCTACCGCATGGTGGGCCGGGCACCGAACATGCTGTACCCGGACGCGATTAAAAGTGCAGCGGTGATTGAGCTCTGCACCCGCAAGACCAGCGCACAAGAAATCGCCCAGAAGCTGGCGGTGTGTCGGCCTACGCTGTACAACTGGAAAAACCAGTTGCTCGGCCGCGAGGTGCCCGCATCCATGAAACGTCAAAACAATTCACCGCCAGTGCCGGATGCTGCTGAACTGCAGCGCCAAGTCGAGTCGCTTCAACAGAGCATTCACCGTCTTCAGCTTGAACATGACATCTTGAAGAAGGCCAATGTGAACCGCCCCGGGTTTGAACTGACCTCCAGAAGTTGGACGGTTGCGATCCCGCCAATCAGGCGGTGTTTCTCAGCCGGTATTCCACCGGGCTGAGTCCTTGCAATCCGAGCTTGATGCGCTCGTGGTTGTAGTAATGGATGTAGTCATGCACGCCCGCTTCGAGTGCCGCGATGCCGTCATGCATCTCAAGATGGTAGTACTCGGCCTTGAGGGTGCCGAAGAAGCTCTCGATCACCGCGTTGTCAAAGCAGTTCCCTCTGCGACTCATGCTCTGTTTGACTCCGTGATGCGCAAGCATCGCGCGGTACGGCTGCATCTTGTAGTGGGCGGATTCAACCGGTCGTCGCAACACCGGGTTGGTCAGCCGATTTTAGGTAGTCATTGAGCGCTTCCGCCGGAGTCTTCCAACCCAACGTCTTGCGTGGCCTGTTGTTCAAGGTCAGTGCCACGGCTTGAATCTCTTGCTCGCTCCAGCGAGACAGGTCGGTGCCTTTGGGGAAGTATTGGCGCAGCAGCCCGTTTGTGTTTTCGTTCGTACCGCGCTGCCATGGACTGCGAGGATCGGCAAAGAAGACCTTCACCCCGGACTCGATGGTGAACCGTGCATGGTCGGATAGCTCCTTGCCACGATCCCAAGTCAATGACTGCCATAGCTGGGTAGGCAGCTTGGTCACTGTTCTCTTGAGGGCGTTGGCCATGGTTATGGCTCCGTAACCTGCCAGCGCAGGACCATTCTTTGTTCGAGGAATCAGTCCATAGCCTTCCTCGCGCGGCAGGTGCACGAGCATGGTGAAACGGCTTGACCGTTCCACCAGCGTGCCAATGGCCGACCTGTCCAGGCCGATGATCAGGTCCCCTTCCCAGTGACCGGGTACCGCACGATCTTCTATCTCAGCAGGGCGGCTGGAGATCATCACCTCTTCACTGACATGTGCCCATGCCTTGGCTTGGGACCTGGCCCGGGGTGTGCGCAAAGCACGCCCCGTACGCAGGTAGCTCACAAGCTCACGCTTGAGGGCGCCTCTGCCCTGGATATAGAGCGCTTGGTAGATGGCTTCGTGAGAGATGCGCATGGACGGATCATCCGGGAAGTCGACCTGCAGGCGGTTTGCAATCTGCTCTGGCGACCAGCCATTGACCCATTTGCGGTCACCACGATGAGGCTTGTTGCGGCCGATGAAAGGAGCCTGTCGAGGTCCAGCCACCTCCCGTCCTTGGGCATCGCGGATCTTGCCATCCAGACGGTCTTGGACATAGACGCGCAAACGCTGATTCGTCACAAGCTTGGCAGGCTTGGGCCTTCTGGCGACCAGATCCGACTTCCACTGCGCTACTGAGGCCCGGTACTCGAGCTTGCCACTGCGGGTCGCAGCGTTGCGCGTCAACTCCCGCGAAACAGTTGAGGGGCTTCGACCAATACGACGAGCGATCTCCCGCACGCTGACATCTTGAGCTCGCAGAAGTCCAATCTCTTCTCGCTCCGCGAACGACAGATATCTTCCAGATACAGGTTTCGACATGAACAATGGCATGCCGCCACGATGCCGGAACCAGCGCGAGCCCACCGCCTGCGATACGCCTACCGCCTCGGCTGCCCTCTCACTGGTGATTCCGGTTGCAATCTGTACCCAGAACTGGCGCTCGACCTCTCGCCGAAGTGCAGGAGCCCCCGGGGAGCGCATCGCGTCTCTCCCTGTCAATTGCTTCATCCATCCTGCGGGTCGCCCCATACACACCTCCTGGTTGAAGGTGTTGCGACGACCAGTTGAATCCGCCGTGCCAACCTTGATCCGAATGCACAATCAGTTCAGAGGCACATGCTGACCGGTCCAGGGCTTCCCGAAGCGTGTCAGACACCAGGTCGAACACAGGCCGCCTCGCCATGCGGTGCGCGATGATCTCACCGTTGTAGAGGTCCATGCAGGCCGACAGATAGAGCTTCTGCCCATGCACGTTGAACTCAGTCACATCAGTCACCCACTTCTGATTCGGAGCCTCCGCGAAGAAGTCGCGCTGCAGGACATTGGGCACGTTCACATCGCTCATGCTTGAGACATGCCGAAAGCTCTTCTTCGCCCGAATCAACGCGCGCAGTCCCATCTTTTGCATCAGGCGCTGCACGCACTTGTGGTTGACGGGCTCCGCCAGCGAACGGCATAGCGCTGCCGTGATTCGTCTATAGCCATAGCGTCCTTTGTGCTCGTCATAGATGGTGCGGATCTTGACCTCCATGTCGCTCTGCTGTTCGCTACGCAGGATCGCTTGGCATTGGTAGTAGAAGGTGCTGCGGGCAAGGCCTGCTACCTGCAACAGGTCCGCCAGTTTGTGGTGACGCCTCAACCCGGTAATCAGACGCGCTTTGTCGGCACAGCTGATCTCTTCGCCCGGATCAAGGCTTGCAATTTTTTTAGGTACGCCACCTCCGCGCGCAGTCGCGTGTTCTCTTCACGCAGGGTCTGCGCCGAATCTGTCATGACCGGACCTGGCGGCGCTGGGCAGCGTTGTTCTGGCTTCATATTGGGGCGTCCTTGCTTCCCGCTTCCAAGAGCCTCCACGCCGCCCTCATCGAGTTTGCGTCGCCAGACCACCACCTGGTTTGGATTGCGAATGTCGTAAACCGCCGCCACTTGGCGGCTTGAAAGCTGTTCGCGGTCCTGATGGGACAGCACCTGCAGCTTGAACTGAGCACTGTACGCGCTGCGTTTAGGACGCAGCCCGTCGATGCCGTGCAGGCGGTAGTGGCTCACCCAAGTGCGGACCTTCTCCTCGGGCAACGACCACCGCCGCGCCAGCAACTTCGCCCCACCTTCGCCAGCCAGAAAGCTCTTGACGACTTCCAGCTTGAACTCTGTTTGATACTTCTTCATGGAACCCCTTGAAGTTCGTCCAACTTCTGGGGGTCAGTTCAAACCCGGGGCGGTTCAATGAACTGTTAAAAAAAGGCCTGGGCGTCAACCCTCAGATCCTGAGCAATCGGGAGAAGACCCTGCTGGTTGACGCCCTGAAGCCCATCTACTCGCTCACAGAGCTACTCGGCGAACTTGGCCTGGCTCGCAGTTCCTACTTCTACCACTGCGCCCGCCAGCAAAGGCCTGACAAGTACGCTGACGCCCGCGTTGCCGCTGCCGATGTGTTTCAGAGCAACCACCGCAGCTATGGTTACCGGCGCATGCGTGCGGCGCTGGGCAGACGCCAGTTGCACTTGTCGGAGAAAGTTGTGCAGCGCCTGATGAAGCAGGAGGGCTTGAGTGTTCCCGCGCGCAAAAAGCGTCGATACGGGTCCTACCTCGGAGAGATCAGCCCTGCGCCAGACAACCTCCTCAATCGTGACTTCCAGGCGACGACACCGAATGAGAAGTGGCTCACCGACATTACGGAGTTCCAGATCCCGGCGGGAAAGGTTTACCTCTCGCCTGTGATCGACTGCTTCGACGGCATGGTGGTGAGCTGGACGCTTGGGACCCGACCGGACTCCGAGTTGGTGAACACGATGCTCGATGCGGCCATTGACACGGTGCAATCGTGTGACAGCAAGCCGATCATTCACTCCGACCGTGGCGCCCATTACCGCTGGCCAGGCTGGCTTGATCGGATGCACAGTGCGAACCTGACGCGGTCGATGTCGCGTAAGGGGTGCTCACCGGACAACGCGGCCTGCGAAGGTTTCTTTGGGCGCCTGAAGAATGAGATGTTCTACCCGCGGGATTGGAAGTCGACCACCATCGAGGTGTTCATCCAAGCGGTGCACGAGTACATCCTCTGGTACAACGAAAAACGGATCAAGATCTCGTTGGGTTCCCTCAGCCCCATCGAGTACCGCGAAAGTCTGGGCCTAATCAACTGAAACCAGTCCAAGAATTACGCTGCACCCCCAATGGCCCAGCTTTGGAAATGAATCAACAGCAAATCTGCTCAACAGTGTCGGTGATCGCACGCTTGAGGGGTGGTTGAACGATCCCGATCGACACTACCTTCGGCTGGCCGAGGGCTGTCTCAAGCTGATCGGCCAAGCACGCCTTTCGGCCGCGGGGGCCGATCTCGACAAGATCAACTTTTTCTATTCTTCTGCAATCGGCTTGAAGGACAACGAACTTATGCCGGCTGATCACGAAGTCGATACAAAGAAGCTGGCCAAGGCCATCATCGACGCCTACAACGACAAGAACGGAACCACGGTAAGCGCGCTCGCACAGGTGGTGCGATAGCAAGATTTCGTCGAAGATGAGCTGACGCTGTCTGGCCATTGTTGATCGACTATGCCAACTTGATGGCTTAATACTCAAGGACTCAAAAGCTAAACTTCGGGAATCGGCCAGTTGCTGCCGGTGGCAACCGGCAGCTTTCCGGCATCGCGTCTCATCGACGTCGTGCTGGATGCAACCTCAAACTGGTCACCAGAACGGTTCCTCTCAGGAGCGCCACCACTTCGGTCTTGCCGTGGTGGTCGATGGCATGCCGTATCGCCGTCGAGATCATCGGTGCCATGTCCATGATCGAACGTTGCATGGCCTGCCTCCTTCAGAACTTGGGGATTCGCAGGGTCTTGCTGATCATGGCCGTGCCCGACAGCGCGAACAGCAGGCTCATGGGATGCAGCTGCCAGGGCCCGAGTTGCCAAACTCCGCCCCACAGTTGCGCACCCAGCGCACCCTGCCAGGCGGCCCATGACAGCACGGCAGTGAGGATCACACTGGTGGGGATCGGCGTGCCTTCAAAGTAGGCCACTTTGCCCGAGTCGGTGGTCAGTTGTTCGGCCGTGACGTTGAAGCGCGCCAAGCGGCTGACGCCGCAGCAGACGAAGTAGCACAGGATGACGATGTCCCAACCGCTCTGCAGCCCCGCGGCAAAGCCCAGCGCTGCCGGGCCGACGCCGAAGGAAATGACGTCGGCCAGCGAATCGAGTTCGCGGCCCAGCGACGAGTGCTGGTGGCGCCAGCGCGCCACCTTGCCGTCGAAGACATCGAAGACGAAGGCCAGCGGTGTCATTGCGGCCGACAGCAGAAAGTGCATGAGCGAGCCGCTGGCCATGTACATCATCGCCAGGAACACCGACAACACGCCGCAGGCGGCATTGCCCAGTGTGATGAAGTCGGCCAGATGAAAGCCGCGGATCATCGCGAAGCGGCGTGGCGGGGGGGTAGAGGGCGTCATGTCAAAGTCTCTGTCGTTGGCTGTGATTAAACAGGGAACGCGACGTCGAGCAGCGCTGCGGCGGCAGCAACGCTCATGGTGTGACGACCGCCAGGCGCGCAACGGATGCGCTGCTCGTTCGTACCTGCCTTTGTCGGCGACGGCAATGCGGAGGGCCTAACCCGACGTCACAGCCGTTGACGAAGGCACGCGCCGTGAGAACGTGTTGAGAATGAGCTGCGTGGTTTCATGCGGAGCATCCCAATGCGGGAAGTGGCCGCATCGTTCGAACCAGTGCATTTGCGCGTCTGGAAACAGGGACAGTGCCCGCTTCGCCTGGCGTGGGAGACAGACCTTGTCCTGGCGGCCCCAGCCGATCACGAGTGGTGCATCGATGCTGCCGCGGGGAGCGCCTTCTTGTTCTTCGCCATAAGCCAGTCGATGCAGCAACTCGTCAAAGGAGAGTGCGAGTGCATAGCTGCGCATTTCGTCAAGGACGACGGCGGGATCGAGCGCCCAAGGCCTTCTGGAAAACTGCGCCAGCAGCATGGTGCGTGCAACCTTGTTGCCGGCGATGGCCGGCATGAGCGGCTGCAACATGCGCACGGCGCGAATCGAGAGCCAGATTGAGGAGAAGAAAGCGTGGCGCTCCCAGCCGCGCCAGAAGCCTCCGGGATCAAGGGAAACGACAGACCCCAATACGCCGCCGCGGCGCGCCAACTCGAGCACGAGCCGGGCACCCATCGAGCTGCCAACCGCGTCCACGCCGCGCAGGCCCTGCGTGTCGATGAACGAAGTGACTGCATCGCACAGCGAGCGAATTGAAGTTTCACCGCGCAGGGGCGGCGTGGCGCCGAAGCCAGGCAAGTCGACGGCAATGACGTCGTGGCGTGCAGCCAGTGGTTTCCAGATGGTGGACCAGGATCGGGCGCTGCCGCCCAGCCCGTGGATGAGCAACAGCGGCTTGCCTGTGCCCGATCGCAGATGATTCATATTCATGGGGTTGACCTCTTGTTGGAACGAAATCGCGGACTTGTCCGGATGCACGGTGTTGACCTGTCACGCGCCTGGCTCCTCTTGATCACCATCAAGAGCCATGGCACGGCTCCAGCATCGAGGCGTTGTCCCGAAGTGCAGAAGAGTGGCAAGCGGCGTGCCTGGCCGTCACCAGCAAGGCCGCGGCTGGCGCGCCACCCGCCTCAATCGCCCTCAGTGCCGGCTGCCAATGTGTGCCCTGCGGTGCGGGGCCCCCCGGGGGCTACCTGCGAGCCGGTCCGAACGGCCGCTTCAGGGCGACGTAACAAGGGCAGCAAATGTCTCTTCAGGGCCCAAAGGAACCCATCGTGGTTTTCTCAGCGTGCGACCGATCTACTTTTAAACTTGACCTCCGCTCACGTCGCCGAGAGAGCTAGCGAAAGTAACAGCAGTCGTTCGCATGTGGTCAACATAGACGCTGACCTCACCATGCACCTCGTCGATACCCAGGCGCTGCCCGACGGCCCGCGCCGTCGCCAGGCCTTCGGATCCCATCACGACATCGTGGGCCGCCGCTTAGGCCGGACCCGCAATCATCAGCGTCGATCGCACACGTTCGAGTCGGGCGCGAACCTCTTTCGCCACGGCAGCGACTTCCGGGTTGCTGGTCATCTGCAACACCGCAACCGGGTCCATGAAGGCGACAACGAGTTGGCCGTCCACCTCCTCGCGAACGACCACGTTGCAGGGCAGCAGCAAACCGATGTCCGGCTCCGCCGTGAGCGCGCGGTGCGCCAGGGGCGGATTGCAGGCGCCCAGGATGCGGTACGGGCGGCCATCGATGCCGAGTTTGACCTTCATCGTCGCCTGGACGTCGATCTCGGTGAGGATGCCGAAGCCTTCGGTCTTGAGCGCCTCGGTCACCTGAGTCACTGCCTGGGTGAAGTCCTGCCGGGGCAAGACACACTGAAAGCCGTAGCTCGAAGTCGCGGCAACGTCGGGGGTGACGGACATGCTGCTCATGGCGCCGGCCCTCACTGGGTGGCCGGCGAAGCCGGCATGCGCTGAACCATCATGTCCATCATCATCTGCATCATGGCCATGTGCTCCGTCATCATCTGATGGCGCTGGGCCATGGCAGCGGGCATGCCTTTGCTGTGATCCATTCCGCCCATGCCCTGCATGCCACCGTGCTTCTCCTTCATCATCGCCATGCCGTCCTGCATGGACTTCATGTGGTCAGCCATCAAGGCCTGACGTTCTGCCGGGCTCTTGGCGGCCATCATCTTCTGGTGCATGTCCTTCATTGCCTTCATCCGCGGCTCCATGGCGGCCATGGGCTTGGGTGCGCCCCCATGGGACATGCCGGGCGCCATGCCTGTCGCGGGCGCGGCATCAGTGGCACCCAGGCTGGCACAGGCGGTGGCAAGGGCAGCGAGGGACAGCGCAGCAAAGGTACGGATTGCATTCATGGTGAACTCCTGGTGGGGTGAAGGTCCGGGGCGGACCAATGAAAATCTGGAAGTGGAGGGGGTTGCGCGCCAGCCATCGGATGGCGGTGCCGGCGGAGCATCGGCATCTAAAAAGGCCCTTGTCACTTGCGTCCCCGCATGACGATCCAGGCCACGAGGCCGACCACGACGATCAGCAAAACAGGTCCCCAGTAGCCACCCATCCAGCCAGCGCCGCCCATGCCGCCGTTCATCATGTGACCGCTCTGCGCAGAGGCCAGGCCGCTCGGTCCCAGGAGCAGGGTCCCAGCAACCCTGGTCAGCAAGTTCTTCATGACAACTCCTCGTGAAAGCGTTTGACACTGCACGCCCGCCGGCGCGAACACCGTCGTTGCGCCCTGCACCCGCTGGACGCCACGCCTCCGGGGCAACAGTGGAGCGCTTGAATTTCAGCCATAGGCGAACGGTGGTCTGTGCGCCAACGAACATGAGCGCGCTGTGGGGCCGCGTTGCCTATCGGCGACGTCGGCCAGGGCGGATGCTTCGGCGGGGTCGACACCGCCAACGTAACGGCAGAGGGGATGCGCATCGAGTTCGCCAACCTTCCGATCTGGATGGTTGACCCGAATATGTCTCGGTGCCGGCCAGCAGCTAGGTCGCACTACGCGCGACCTGATCATGCTCCGTACGCAGCCGGACCCGCCCCGGTATCCGATGGCCCCGACCTCATCTCAGGTGGTCGACCCGCCGTGGGGGACGCGCCAGGCGGTGGACGGCCGGGTGCTGAGCCAAGAAATCGGCACCACGCGCTTGTCGGTCGTCGACAAGTTGCGGACCCAAGCACCGCAAAGCTGCGAGCGACCGATTTTGAGACTGACAGCTTCAAAGGGCCGTCGGCCGATGACCGCTGCTCTTAAGGATCTGTCCTGAGCGTAGCGATTCAAAGGACGATCGGACGACTGGAAGTGGCCGGTTGGGGAAGTCTAGCCATCGTCATCGTAGGTCGCTACCCATCTAGGGGGTACCCACCCCATGCGTTGACTGCCAACCATCCGTCGCGAAGAGCATGTGCATCGTGAAGTGCGTGATGGCGCGGGCGACCGGGTTGTCCGTGATATCGGCATACGGCCTCGCTGAAGGCGCGCTCCTCAGATTGTCAGGCCATTTTGAGCACTTTGGGATCCAGGTTGGTTGGGAGCCCATTTTCAAGCGCATCCCACAGCAAGTCTCGATCATGTGTCGAGTCACAAGCGATTTGCACCGTACCCGGGAACCCATGTAGCCACTCGTATAGACGGCGTGTCAGCTCCTCGCGTGAGCAGGAGTTTTCTGGCTGCTGCCCCAGATGAGGCAGCACGGCTTCTCGAACAAAATCACTTGCTGCCTCTCGCCGATAGTCGTTTCTCTCAGCGTAGAAGGTTGCTCCGCCGTCCTCACTCACCAGCCCGATCGAGATCAAGTCGATGTCGATGAAGTCGGTGAATTCGGTATCTAGAAAGATCAGCATGTCAGCCATCGGTGCAGGAGCTGTTTTGAATCCTGCCGGAAAAGCGATGGCGCCGTTGGAGTTTCTTCCTGCTGCTTTTCTCAGCGAACCGTGATTCCCTGTGGCAGTCTGAACGCATGGTCTGCATCGCATCAGTGTTGCCGCCCAGCGCGCAAGTGCTCTTCTGCCCACTGCGCTAGGTACCACGTCAGCCACACCTTGAGGTCGCGCATGTTGGGCACATCGATGTCCGCGGGTGGAACCACTGCATCGAACACGTCCTTCGGCAGCTCCCAATCCTTAGCGATGTCCTGCAACGCGAACGGAACGACGCCACGGATGTCCTCAGGTGTCGGTCGCCCGAAATCCAGCACCGTGACCCGGGAAAGCAGCGGCGCAGACAGACCAGCTAGCGAGTTGGCCGTGGCAATGAACACCAGACGCGAAAGGTCGCATTCCGTCTGCAGGAACGAATCGAACCAGCTGCGCGCGTTCTCTGGCTCGAGCAAGCCCAACAGGAAGTCGGCGGCGGATGGGGTCTTGCTTCCACCGTCGACTGCCTTTTCGATCTCATCAAGCAGCACCAAGCTCGATGCCGATTTGTTGTTCAGCAGCGGCTCCAGCAAGACAGAGGGTTGGCCAGTGGACCACCCCCGCGCGGTACCGGTGAGTGAGCGGACGTCGGACATGCCGGCAAGGCCGATCGCCCGAAAGCCCAGGGCCATCTCTTCGGCAAACCGCCTGGCGAACCGCGTCTTGCCGATGCCGGGAGGTCCGAGCAGGAGCACAGGGCGCAAGTGAAACACCAGCGAGCCAAAGCTTCTCCGCGTGATGAGCTCGCTGAAGATGATGTGGATGGCAATTCTTGCCCATGGGAATTCGCGCACCAGCCTTGATCGGCTTTCCTCGAGCTGAGCGACCGAGGGCATGAGGGCCACCGGCAGAGGCGACTCCAGCGGCTTGAAGCGCTCCAACGTCTGGCGGTCACCGGGATCGGCGGCAGGGGGAACCTGACCGCGGACCACGGTCAAGACTGGTGCCTTGGGGTCCGAGCTGTCTGCTGCATGCTTGAAGCACAGGTCGGAGCCTTCCGGGTCCCGCACGAGCTCCCCGCACTTTGGTGCAGCAGGGGCAGGTGTGAAAGCATTTTCAATTTGACCAAGCACCACATCGTGCATGCCGCGTTCTAGCGATTCTCGGCGAGAGGGCAACTGCTCGGCCCGGTCTGTGCGGGTCAGCGCCAAGGAGAGTGCGGTCCAGACGGTGTAGCCCTCCGTCTGCATGAACCTCTTGCGGCCCATCAGAGACCACTCCCCGTTGGGGTGAAGTCCATGCTGCACGTACATGAACAGCATATCGGCTGCCTTGAAACAGGCCGAGGTCCCCAGCGTCACTCCTTCTGTCCAAGGGTACGTCTCGGCGAAGTCCGAGAACCGCTTCATGCACCAGGCGAAGGGGTCACCCAATGTTTCGCCAATGGCAAGCGTTCGTTGACCCTGCACCAGCTTGAACGCTCGCTGCTCCGAACCTGTTTCCCGCCTTCTTTCGATGCGAATGCCGTTTGCCGTGAGGTAGGCGGTGGCGAAAGCGTGCATCTTGTCGACTGACCAGGGTGTGCGTTCATGAAGCAGGAAGAAATCCGTCAGGAGGGTCTCCCTTCCCACATCAAAAGAGTTGTCGTGGAGCCATCGGCCCACATAGCGAATCGATGCGTGACGCAGCGTCTCGCTGGTGTCCGGGTCCAAGGACTTCAAGACAAACTTTTCCAGTTCCAGCAGGCGCAGGTCCGCACCTAGCGGGTACGGCATGGCCTGGAAGAGGGGGTGCCGGAGCTTGAACTCGGCTTCGGGGAACAGGGCTTGGGCCCTGGAGGGAATGTCGGATTCCGGACGTGCTGTTTCCATGCTGCTCTCCACAAGAACGTTGCGGTTCAAGCTGCGCAGCAGCCTTCGGAGAGCAACCAACAGGGCGGGAATCGAGGTGATGTCCGCCCACTTGTGACATACGTTACTGCGGGTTTTGAGCGCTTGCAAGCCCCGCGCAGCATACGAATATGCCGTAAAGGAAGAGGCGGTTACATTTCTCGACAGCTCTATTCTTCAGCGAACTTCCGGCGTGCTTTTCGGTGGTTAGCCCGACAGGTTTTTCCGCATTTTTCTTTGACTCTCTCCCCTCGGGGCAATCCGACAGACCTCATTTTTCGGGTTCAACTGTGAACCCGAAAAATGAGGTCTGTCGGAAAAAAATAGGTCTGTCGAGAAACGGGCCGTAGAAAGTAACAGAACGTCACTGGCTTGTTACTATTTTCTTGAGGTCCGTCGGGGCAAAAAAGACAGATCGCTCTCAATTCATTGGTTTGCCTTGAGTGATGAAATACGACAGGTCCGCAGCGGTTGCAGACGATGGAGCTGCAGCGGTGGGCGCGTGGTCGTTGGCACGCTGCAGTCATTCAAGCCCCTGCAGTGAGAAGTCTTGAGAGTCAGCAATCGGGGGTGCTGCAGACGTTGCATCCCTCTGCGTGAAGCGGACCCGGCGCTTGGATGCGCCTACCTCAGATGTTCTTACTTCGGCAAGCGCACCCCGCTAGCATTTCTGTAGTCGGCCATAAGCCACCGCTCCACAAGCTGCGGATTCAAGCATTGCCGCAGCTCGTGGAGGGCGCCCCATCGGCGTAGTGAGCCGCGTGTGGTCCGGCCAGATCCGTCACGACGGAGCTTCGAATTCCCTTGTGCTGCTGCTCAGGGCCGTCCAGCACCGCCCAGGCGACGTGGCCGTCGGCACTACCTATAGCGAACCGTTTCGGAGCTGGAGCGTGCTTGGCACACGTACTACGGGAACGGACGACCTGCAACGCCGGTTGCTGTCGGTCTGCCGCCAAACGTGTGGCAGGTTCGCGACGCCGGCCCGAACCGCACCGCACCGCACGCTAACGCACGCTACCGCACAGACGGCGTCGCATGCAGCAAAGAACATTGTGATCACGATGATCGAATGCGTACTTTTGATCGACGCGGTACCTCCTCAATTGCGGGATTGCCGCGTGTCGGTGCGATCGCAACATGGAGCAGACGGAGGGGCGGCAACGTCACTGGCGGCCCCTAGACGAAGGAAGCCCCGGCATCCATGACAACCCATCCCGTTAGGCCGGTCAAACATGAAGCACAAAGAAAATCAACTGCTCGGGGCACTAGACAATGACGTGAGGCAACGGCTCGCACGTGCGATGAGTCCCGTCGACCTGAAACTCGGCCATGTCGTATGTGAAGCGGGCGGCACGCTGGAGCATGCGTACTTCCCGCAAGGGGCCGTGTTGTCATTGCTCACGGTCATGGAGGATGGTTCGGCGATCGAGACCGCCAATATCGGACGTGAGGGTGCGTTTGGCATCTTTGCGGCCATGTACACCCGTATCTCCTTCAATCGATCCGTTGTGCAACTGGCGGGGCCGATCATCCGATGCTCGATCTCTGCTCTTGAACAGGAGTTCTCGAATAGCAGCAAGGTGCAGAATCTCTTCGTTAGTTATTCCGAGACGCTGTTGTCCCAGACCCAGCAGACGGTCGGCTGCAATACGCTGCATACCGTCGAGGAAAGGATGTGTCGCTGGCTGCTCATGATGGACGACCGGGTCGAAGGGGAGGTGATGGCCTATACACAGCAGTTCCTCTCCGAGCTCATGGGGGCCAACCGCACGACGGTTTCACTGGCCGCCCAGGGGATGCAGGACAAGGGGCTGATCGCCTACCGCCGTGGAAACATGCAGGTGAAAGATCGCGCAGGAATGGAGAAGGCGTCCTGCGAGTGCTATGCCATCGTCAGACGGCGCTTCGATTCCTTTCTGAATCCCCCAGCTCACGCGGCCAAGAAGCTGGACAACGGCCGCAATACGACCCTCTAAAAGTTCCCCCCACAGGGCTTTTCTGGTGCCGCGTTAACCGGCGTTGCAGATCTCTCTCTCTCGCCGGAAACTGCGCGCTATGTAGCGTACACAACAGACATCGACCGAGACAGAGATCACGATATCGTCGTTTCTTGGAGGAACGAGTGCGCGCTAAATAAAACCACCCGAGCTGGCCGAACGCGAGGTCACGAATTTCGAGAGGACCGGGGCTGGGTCGACGCTGCGACGGATAGTGAAAACCATCACATCGTCGCGATATGGGAAAAATGAATTGATCGAAAAGAATCACCTGCATTTGTCATCGGCCATTTCATCCCACCGTGCGCAAAACCAACTACTTGCTGCCATACCTTTCGAGGATTGGCGTTTCATCGAGTCCCACTTGGAGTGGGTTGAACTCCTGGCGGGCAGCACGCTACATGTATCAGGCGGAAGCTTGCGTCATGTCTATTTTCCGACCACGGCCGTTGTATCGCTGATTTCGACCATGTTGGATGGCTCGACCGTCGAGGTGGCAGCGGTAGGTCCAGAAGGCGTGGTGGGCGTAGATGCATTCATGGGCAGCAGCAACTCCAACGACGGCACGTCTGCCAGCGGCACCTTTTCTGTTCAAAACACGTCACTTGTGATGCGCAGCGGGCACGGCTACCGCATGAGCGCTCAAGCAATCGCAAACCATGCCAAGCGATCAGCGCAAGTAATGCACCACCTGCTCAACTACACCCGCACCTTGTTTTCACAAATGTCGCAGACCTCGGCATGCAACCGCCATCACTCGCTCGACCAACAACTCGCTCGCTGGTTGTTGGTGCACTTGGAGCGTCAAGGTGACGATGAACTGAACATTACACAAGAGCGCATTGCCAGCATGCTCGGTGTGCGTCGTGAGGGCGTGACCGCCGGCGCGATGCGCCTGCAAAAAGCGGGCGTGATTCGATACGGCCGTGGACAGATATCTGTGTTGGACAAGGACGGTCTGAGGCTCCACAGCTGTGAATGTCACGCGGTGATTCGTGGTGCGTATGAACGGTTGTCCCGCGATGCAGCGCCGCAAGCACCGATTTCGGGTGACGTCTCTCCCATGCGGGGTCACTCCCAAGATTGAGTTGGGCGGCTTTCCATCTGTTGATCTGGCCTCTTTCTGAGGAACTCCCCCGCATCCGCCGGTTGGTCTGTTTGAGCTGCCAAGTTGGCCTCTAGAGTCGTACTCTCGCTACTCCACTGATCGATCAAAGTGGGCACCCAAATGCCCCGAGCCAAAGTCCTTGTCATTGAATTGAATCGTCGTATCGCAATGACGTAATCCCGCACCTACAAGGCGCCTTTGAAACACAATGACCAACTAGCTGCAGAACGAAACCCTCTCGCCTTTCTATTGGGTGGCGGCGAGATGGGCAACTTGATACGGTCGATGGACTGGTCAGCGACCGCGCTGGGACCGGTTGAGGGGTGGCCGCAGAGCCTGCGCACGACCGTCAGCATCTGCCTGGCCTCGGACCTGCCCATTTGCGTCATCTGGGGGCCGGGCCTGGTCCAGCTCTACAACGATGCCTACCGGGTCATTTGCGGCAACAAGCATCCTCGCTCCATGGGGCAAAACTTCTCGGAGTGCTGGAAAGAGGCGTGGCCGGTGATTGGCGAGGCGCACGACTCGGCCCTGGCCGGCGACACGGCCTTCCTCGAAGGCCAGCAAATTTTCCTTGAGCGGCACGGGTACGTGGAGGAGTGCTTCTTCACGTTCTCATTCAGCCCCATCCGGGACGAGGCCGGGCGGGTCGGCGGCCTGTTCCACCCCGTCATCGAGATGACGACCCAGATGCTCGGCGAGCGGCGCACACGGGCGCTGCGTGACCTGACCGCTCACACAAACCAAGCCAAGTCAGTCAGCGAAGCGCTCTGCTTGTCCGCTCAGGCCCTCGCTCAATACGACCTTGACGTGCCTTTTGTCCTGCTCTACGAATGGGACCCCGACAGCGATCAAGCCCGGCTGGTCGGGGCGACCGCCCTCCAGGCCGATCCTGCCGTCAGCCCGAACACGGCAGTTTCGGGAATGAAGGAACAGACTCCTTGGCCACTGGAAGAAGTTGTACGTTCGGGGTCGGCAGTGCAGATGAACGACATGCGCCAAAGGACCAGCCAGCCTTTGCCTGGCCCCTATCCCGAACCACCGAATGCGGCACTGGCGCTGCCGATCATCCTTCCAGGAGCCGACCGCCCCGCCGCCATCCTCATTGCGGGGGTCAGCTCTCGCCTGAGGATGAACGAGGCCTACCGGAGCTTCTACGATTTGCTCGCTGCCGCCGTCACAACCGCCGTCGCGCATGCCCGGGCCTATGACGACGAGCGGCGACGTGCCAAGGCGCTCGCCGAACTCGACCAGGCCAAGATCGCCTTCTTTTCCAATGTCAGCCATGAGTTCCGCACGCCACTGACCTTGATGCTGGGGCCAGTCGAAGATGCACTGGCCGCACCAGATGGGCATTTGCCACCGTTGGAACGGGAGCGGTTGGAAGTCGTTCACCGCAACGGGCTGCGACTTCAACGTCTCGTGAACAGCCTGCTGGATTTCTCAAGAATCGAGGCTGGTCGGGTTCGCGCGGCCTACGAGCCGACAGCGCTGGCGGAGTTCACCGCCGACCTCGCCAGCAACTTTCGCTCGGCCTGCGAGAAGGCCGGATTGGAACTTCGCGTCGATTGCCCACCGCTCAGCGAGCGGGTGTTTGTGGATAACCCCATGTGGGAGAAGATCGTTCTCAACCTGCTGTCGAACGCCTTCAAGTTCACCTTTGAAGGGGAAATCGCCGTCTCTATGCGACAGGTCGACCGCGCCGTCGAACTGCGCGTCCGCGACACGGGCACGGGCGTCCCCGCCGAGGAAATCCCGCGGCTTTTTGAACGCTTCCACCGGGTCGAAAACGCGCGCGGACGCACGCACGAGGGGAGCGGCATCGGGTTGGCCCTGGTGCAAGAGCTGGTCAATTTGCACGGTGGCTCGATCAGCGCCGACAGCGAGGTCGGACGCGGTACGACGTTCACCATCTCGATTCCGATGGGATCGCAGCATCTGCCCCAGGATCAGGTCGGTAACAGGCCTGCTGCCCCGCAGCCCACGACAGGGGCGAATCCGTTCGTCGAGGAAGCTCTCCGCTGGCTTCCCGACTCCGAACAGCGCTCTGATCTCGGAACGGAGTTGCCGTCGATTCAGGACGATCCGACAGACACCGCCACCTCGCCAGATGAGCACGATGACAAACGTCCCCTGGTGCTGGTCGCCGACGACAACGCGGACATGCGGCAGTACGTCGTCCGTCTGCTCGGCTCGCATTACCGCACAGAGGCCGTGCAGGACGGGGCGGCTGCGCTGGTGGCGGCACGCGAGCGGATACCGGATCTGATCCTGACCGACGTGATGATGCCCGGGCTCGACGGCTTCGGGCTGTTGCAGGCCTTGCGCGCCGACCCTCAGATGAGCGGCGTGCCGGTCATCATGCTTTCTGCCCGTGCCGGGGAGGAAAGCCGTATTGAGGGCTTGCAGGAAGGGGCCAACGACTATCTGGTTAAACCGTTCAGTGCCAGAGAGTTGCTGGCCCGTGTGGCGGCTCAACTTCAAATGACCCGCATGCGGCGAGAGAGCATTGTGGCGATCCAGGCCAGCGAAATGCGCTATCGCGCCTTGGTCACGGCCAGTGCCGATGTGGTTTACCGCATGAGCCCCGACTGGCGCGAGATGCGCCCACTCGACGGCCGCAATTTCGTGGCCGATGCCCCCGAACCAACGACCAGCTGGCTGCAGGACTACATCCACCCGCAAGACCATGCGCGCTTGTTGGCCGCGATCGAAACAGCCATCGAGGCCAAGGGCGTCTTCGAGCTGGAACACCGCGTGCTGCGCGTGGATGGCGAACTGGGCTGGGCACACGCGCGCGCGGTGCCCGTGCTGGACGAAGACGGGGCTATCGTGGAATGGTTCGGCACCGCCAGCGACGTCACCGGAATGCGTCGTGCGCAGCAGACGTTGATTGAATCGGAAGAGCGCTACCGCAATCTCTTCAATTCCATGGACCAAGGCTATTGCAGCCTCGAGATGATCTTCGATGACGCCAACAAGGCCGTGGATTACTGCTTCCTGGAGGTGAACCCGGCCTTCGCCGAGCTCACGGGGGTAAAAGACGCCGTAGGCCGGCGCATGCGCGAGATCGCGCCTGAGCATGAAGAACACTGGTTCACCACCTTTGGCAAGGTGGCAAGCACGGGGGAGTCGGTGCACTTTGTGAACGAGGCTCAGTCGCTGGGCAACCGCTGTTTCGAAGTCAGTGCTATGAAAATGGGCGGACTGGACAGCCCCAACGTCGCGGTGCTGTTCACCAACATCACCGAACGACGGCGCACCGAAGCAGCGCTGCTGGCCAGGGAGGCCGACCTCATCGATGCTCTGGCTGCCGCCGAACACGCGAACCAGGCAAAGTCGGACTTCCTGTCAAACATGAGCCATGAACTGCGTTCGCCGTTGAATGCCGTGCTGGGCTTTGCCCAGTTGCTGCAGTCCGGCACGCCGCCGCCCACGCCTCGGCAGGAAGAAAGCGTGGACGAGATCCTCAAAGCGGGTTGGTACCTGCTGGGCTTGATCGAAGAAGTCCTGGACCTGTCGCTGATCGAATCAGGCCGCCTGTCCTGCGTGCTGGAGCCGGTGCCGTTGGCCGAGGTGCTGCACGACTGCCTGGCGCTGGTGGAAGGGCAGGCCGCAGCACATGGCATACGCCTGAGCGTTGCGCAGCCGGGCGACGCGTGCCTCGTCATCGTGGACCGCACCCGTCTCAAGCAGGTCTTGGTCAACCTTCTCAGCAATGCCATCAAGTACAACCGCGAAGGAGGCACGGTGCGGGTGCACTGTGAGGCCGCGTGGAGGGGCCGCATCTGCATCCGCGTTGAAGACAGCGGCAATGGCCTGAGCCCCGAGCAGCTCACCCATATCTTCCAGCCCTTTGAGCGCCTGGGGCGGGAGGCTGGGGCGATCGAGGGCACTGGCATCGGCCTGGCGCTGAGCAAGCGCCTGGTGGAACTGATGGGTGGGCAGATTGGCGTGCACAGCGTCGTCGGTCAGGGCAGCGTGTTCTGGGTGGAACTGGATACGCCTGGCGCCCAGACATCGGCGCCAGCGAACTCTGCCGCGACCAACGCTGCCCGGGTGCAAGTTGCAGCAGCACCCGGGCCCACTGCGGCCGGCCGAAGCCCCTGCACCGTGCTGTGCGTGGAAGACAATCGCGCCAACCAGCTGCTGGTGCAGCGCCTGTTGGCGCAGCGCACCGACGTGCGCCTGCTGCTGGCTGGCGACGCAGAGCACGGCCTGCAACTGGCACGCACAATGCAGCCCGACGTGGTGCTGATGGACATCAACCTGCCAGGCATGAGCGGGCTGGAAGCAATGGAGCACCTGGCTGCAGACGCCGCCACTGCGCACATCCCGGTCATTGCGCTCAGCGCGCTGGCGATGCGGCACGACATCGACAAAGGCCTTCAGGCGGGGTTCTTCCGCTACTTGAGCAAACCCATCAAGATCGAAGCCTTCGCCGAAGCGCTGCAAGCGGCCCTGGGCCGTGCCGGTCGGCCGAAGGAAGCGCCAGCCAGGACGCTTGTTGCGCAGCCAGCACACACGGTCAGCGCGGCAACCCCGAGATCCGTGGGAAACAACCCATAGAAAGTACACAAGCCATGATCACTGCCAGTGAAATCCTGGGCGCCCGCGTCCTCATCGTTGACGACCAGGAAGTCAACGTGCGCATGCTTCAGCGCCTGCTGTCAGACGCGGGCTACAGCCATGTCATGGCGACCATGCAGCCTGCTGAAGTGTGCGCAATGCACCGCCAGCATGACTACGACCTGATCCTGCTGGATCTGCAGATGCCCGGTATGGACGGCTTTCAAGTCATGGAGGCCCTCAAGACCATCGAGCGCGACCCTTACCTTCCGGTGATCGTGCTGACGGCGCAGCCAGGGCACAAACTGCCTGCGCTGAATGCCGGGGCCAAGGATTTCATCAGCAAGCCGCTGGACCTGACCGAGGTCCACACCCGCATCCGCAACATGCTCGAAGTGCGATTGCTGTACCGCCAGTTGGCACTGCACAACAGCCAGCTCGAAGCCACCGTCCTGGAGCGCACGCAGGAACTGCGGATCAGCGAAGCGCGTTTTCGAAGCCTGACCGAACTGGCGTCCGACTGGTATTGGGAGCAGGACGAATCCGGAGCCTTCACGAAAGTGTCGGGGCCGGTGCTTGAAATGTTGGGCATCCAGGTGGATGCATTGATCGATACGCCGCAAGACGCCCAGCAGGCCGTCTGGAACGAATCAGAGCGCGCGGCCTTGCTCAAACGCATCGCCGCGCGCGAACCCTTTCTGGACTTTCACCTGAGTCGCCAGCAAGCGAACGGGGCACGCCAGCAGTTCCGCGTGAGCGGGCAGCCGATGTTTGACCGTACCTGCCGCTTCATCGGTTACCGAGGTGTGGGTGTTGAAGTGTTGACGGACAGCCATTGAATGACTGCCTTGATGCCTCGGCAGCCCCTGCTGAATTCGTTGCCACAGACTGAACTGAACGGCGCGCGGCTCAACCACCTGTTGGGCGCGTTGCCGGTCGTGGACTTTGACCTCATAGCGAGGCACCTGGAGCCGATCACGTTGCGCTTGGGCGAGTCCATCTATGAACCTGACAGCCCTTTGCGTCACGCCATCTTCCCGACCACTTCCATCGTATCGTTGCACTATGTAACCGCGACCGGCGCATCGGCAGAGACAGCCGCTGTCGGCAGGGAAGGCATGGTGGGTCTAGCGCTTTTCATGGGCGGCCACACCACCGCCAGTTCAGCCCGCGTGCTCGTTGCTGGCGGTGCTTTCCGACTGCCGACGGGCCAGTTGCAGCGGGCCTTCGATCGCGCCGGCTCGCTGCGAGGGTTGCTTTTGCGAGACGCCCTCTCGCTCATCGCCCAGATCACACAGTTCGCTGCCTGTAACCGGCATCACCCCATCGAACAGCAGTTCTGCCGCTGGTTGCTGTGTGCCCTGGACCGACTGCAATCGGGCGAACTGGTGATGACCCACGAACTCGTAGCCAACACATTGGGTGTGCGTAGAGAAAGCATCACCGAAGTGGCGGGGCGCTTGCAGCAGGCCGGCGTGATCCGCTACCGCCGCGGCCACATCTCGGTGCTGGACCGTGCCAGGCTCGAATATCAAGCCTGCGAATGCTATGCCGTGGTCAAGGGCGAGCAGCTCAGGCTGCAGGCACCGACGCTGGCAAGCCACGGCTGAAACGCCGTATGGACTTGTGTTGCTGCCGACGACAGCACCGACTCGGTGCTTCCTCCAGGGTACCTGCAACACCGCGATGTCCCAGGCCGCCGGCACCTTGGTGATCGATGTCCGATAGCGGTGGATCGCCTTCAACTGCCTGACGCTGACGAAGCGCTTGGCGACGCCATCAGGCCGATGGTTTTCAAGATGGGCTCCCGAGGCGTTATTCCTGCAGGGTCTCAAGCAGCACGCAGCGCCTCAATCGCCCAGACTGTTGCCCACCAGTGAGCGCCTGCTGGTGCGGGGAATCCTTCGGTTACCTCGGCTCATCTACAACCGGCGGCTCTCGGGGCGATGAGTTCGGGGGCGGCCTATGTCGCCAACAAGTCGGTAGTTCCAGTTCGCCTCGCACTCAACCGGTCATATGCGGGAATGCTGCGGTCTCAACCCTTGGAGTGCCTGGTCTCGGAGGTGCAGCAGTCAGATAAAGGCTGGCCGTTGACTGGCCGGTGATGACCGCACCTGTCTTTCGAGACGTCAAGCACGAATGTCTCAGTTCAGTCTTGAGCTGACTCTCCCTTCATCAAAAGCCGCCCTGCACGTCGCAATGACCCTGGCCCAGGCGTCATTGAGAAGCCACCAGACCCGCGCATTCCGCGTGGACGCTGCATCTCCTGAGGCGATCGAGATGCGGGTGGCAGTTGTCGGGCTGCTCTGGATCCTCCACGACCTTCACCAGTTCACCGGACCGTTCGGTGCCACAGCGCCGCTGCCGGTGTTGTGCCCGAGCACGCGCAGGGTCAGCGCCCGGTGTGCGCGTCACCACCATCGCCGAGCAGGCGGTGGGTGATCTCGGTGGTGTCCAGCCGGTCAAAGCCCATGTTGTGGCGATCGGTCAGCGGCCCGCCGCCGGGGATGACCTGGCCCTGGTCGTCATGGCCCACCGCCTTGAACTTCCAGCGCCCGCCGATGAGTTTCAGGTTGCCGACCTGGCAGCCTTGCGCGTCGAGCACCGCGCACACGCCGCCCTGATCCGGGCCGATGGTCAGGCCTGGCATCAGAACAGCACGCGGGTGCGCAAGGTACCGGTCACGCCGGCCAATCCGGTCAGTGCGATGTCGGCGTGCACGACGTCAACGTCGATGACCACGTAACCCACGTCCTCGCGCGTCTGCAGGTACTGCGCGGCGATGTTGATGCCGTTGTCGGCGAACACCCGGTTGATGGCGGACAGCACGCCGGGCACGTTGCGGTGCACGTGCAGCAGGCGGCGCTTGCCGGGGTGGGAGGGCAGCGCCACCTCGGGAAAGTTGACCGACGAGGTGGTGGTGCCGTTGTCGCTGTACCGGACCAGCTTTTCCGCCACCTCGTGGCCGATGTTGGTTTGCGCCTCCAGCGTGGAGCCGCCGATGTGCGGCGTCAGGATCACGTTGTCCAGGCCGCGCAACGGCGACTCGAAGCGATCGGCGTTGCTCTGCGGCTCTTCTGGAAAAACGTCGATGGCAGCCCCGACCAGGCGGTGTTCGCGCAGCGCGGCGGCCAGCGGCTCGATCTGCACGACGCGGCCGCGTGAGGCGTTGATGAGCGCCGCGCCGGGCTTCATCTGCGCGATCTCGCGCTCGCCGATCAGCCATTCGGTGCTGGCGTTCTCGGGCACGTGCAGGCTCACCACGTCGGCGGTGCCGAGCAACTCGGGCAGGGTGGCCAGCTGGCGGGCATTGCCCAGCGGCAGCTTGCTGAGCACGTCGACAAAAACCACCTGCATGCCCAGCGCTTCGGCCAGCACCGAGAGTTGCGATCCGATGGCGCCATAGCCCACGATGCCCAGCGTCTTGCCGCGGATTTCGTGGGCGTTGCGGGCCGTCTTGAGCCAGCCGCCGCGGTGCGCCACCGTGCTCTTTTCGGGCACGCCGCGCAGCAGCAGGATGGCTTCGCCCAGCACCAGCTCGGCCACCGACCGGGTGTTGGAAAACGGCGCGTTGAACACGGCGATGCCGCGCTGGCGCGCCGCCACCAGGTCGACCTGGTTGGTGCCGATGCAGAAGCAGCCGATGGCGATCAGCTTGGGCGCATGGGCCAGCACCTCGGCCGTGAGCTGGGTGCGCGAGCGGATGCCGACGAAGTGCACATCGGCGATCTTCCGGCGCAGTTCTTCTTCGGACGGTGAGCCTGCGAGGTTTTCGATCTGGCTGTAGCCGGCCGCTTGCAGCGTGGCGGTGGCCGAGGGGTCGATGCCTTCGAGCAGCAGGAAGCGGATCTTGCGCTTGTCGATCGAGGTGGTCGGGGCTTCGGGACGGGTGAGAGGAGAGGTGGCGCTCATATCCGACTAATGTAGTCGGGATTGGGTGCCGGGCGTGGGGCCCCAGTGGTCATGAGGGCCAGGCCGGCAGTGCTGCGGATACAGTCGGACGCAGTCCACCCACCCATGCGCTGTGTCTGTTCATCCCCACCTTCACCCCATGAAAAAAATCCTCCAACTCGCCGCCGTCCTGGCCACCCTGTCGTTCACCGCATCCGCTCATGCCCAAGCCGCGGGCGCACTGCCCGCCGACAAGGTTCTTCCATCGGGCGTGGCACTCAAGTGGACCGCGGCCGGCACCGGTGAGAAGCCACTGGCCACCGACACCGTGCAGGTGCACTACCGCGGCAAGCTGACCGACGGCAAAGAGTTCGACAGCTCGTTCAAACGCGGTGAGCCCGCCACCTTTCCGCTCAACCGTGTGGTGCCCTGCTGGACACAAGCCTTGCAGGAAATGAAGGTGGGCGACACGGCCGACGTGACCTGCCCCCCGGCCACGGCCTATGGCGAGCGTGGCATTCCCGGCGTGATCCCGGCCAACAGCGTGCTGGAGTTTCAGGTGCAGCTGCTGGCGGTGAGAAAGCGCTGACCGGATTCGACGCTCTTCGCGCCTTCAAGGCGCCTTGCGCATCAAACCTCGCTCGGGCATGTTGAACGTGAGGTTGCCCCAGTGGCTGTCCCAGTCCCAGCCCTGGTTGTCGGTGGTGGGCACCATGTGCACCACGCTGGCCATCCACACGCCGGACCAAGGCAGTGTGGTGGTGCTGCGTCCTGCGGCATCGGTGCGCGTGCGCAGCACATTGAGTTGAGCGCCGCGCTGGTTCCACACCTTCACCAGCGCGCCCTGCAGCGGCTGGCCTTTGAACAGTACCTGCAGCGCCAGTGCGCCGCCGGGCTGCAGGCGCTGCGGGTCGGTCAGCGGCACGATCTCCAGCGTCTGGCCGGCGCGCACGCCAAAACTGGCGTCGCTCTGGCCGCCCACGCTCAGCAGGGTCTTCACATGGCGGCGGTAGCGCTCGCGCCCGGGCTGGGCGTCTTGCCCGGCGGCCTGGCGCTGCGCCATCACACGCTCCAGGCCCTCTTCGCGCAGGTAGGCATTGAAGGTGTCGGCCGAGAGCGTGATGGTGAAGGGGCGGGTGTCGAGCACGACCAGCTGGGCACCCGGTCGCTCGAAGGCCAGCGCCACGCTGTCCTGGTTGAGGTTGTCGGGCAGTTGCGCGGTGAGGGCCACCTCGCCGGACTGGCTGAACCAGCGCAGCGATTCGGCCATGGGTCGACCGAAGCCGACCGGGTCGCCGGTGAAGTTTTCGCCCACACGCAAAGCGAGTTCCACCTCACCACGCACCGGCAGTGAAAAGCGGTCGGGCTGCATCCAGAATTCGTGCGCCTGCGCGGCCGTGGCCAGCCACAGGGCGGCAAAAGATATCCATGTTTTCATATGGAAAGCGGGTCGGCACACACCGTGTGACGACCCGCCCTGTTGGTGGGTGAACGAAGCCGGATCAGACCGTGTCGTCCACCGGCAGCGGCGTGTTGTCCACCGGTTCGGGTTCGGTGGTCTCGCTGGTCTGTGCAATCAGCTGGTTCATGTAGTCCAGCAAGGACTGCACCGTGGAGCCCATGAAGGGCTTGGCGGCTTCGGGTTGGGCTGGTGCAGGGGCGTCGCCGCCACCGCCACCACAACCGGCGAGTGCCGCAGCGGCCACAGCCACCGCCAGCACCGATTTCGCGAGATGGTGTCTCATGGTGTTTCCTTGGTGTGGGTGGACGGCATCACAGGTTCAACGAACCGGGGTTGGGCGTGTTCAGGTACGGGAACGCGGGCAGGAAAGGCACGACACCCTGGTCCACGGCGTCGTGGATGTCGGCCGATTTGGCACCCAGCGGCACGCTGGAGGGCTTGCAGGCCGACGTGAGGGACGGCACGCCCGGCACGCTGTTGAGCTTGAGCGCGTCGTTGTCACCGTTGATCACACACAGGCCACCGAGCACGGCGACGAGCGCAATGTCGACCACGTCGTCTTTGGGACGGCGACCGTTGGGGAAGCCCGCGTTGTCATCGACCTTGTTGACATCGGGGTTGAGCGCGTTGCCTGCCACGCCCAGGCGGTTCTGGCTGGCTTCCGGTACCGGCGGCACAGCGGTGTTGAGACGCAACATTTCCGAGGGCGTCGGGTTGGCCGGTTTGTTCACGCCAGTGATGCCGGTGAGGAAGGTCGTGAGCAGGTCGGTGCGCGGCAGGTTGGTGGGTGCCACGGCCGCGGCGTTGCCCTCAAGCACCAGGCCCAGCAAGGCGGGCAGGGTCGGGTTGCTCACATAGGTCAGGAACTGACCATCGTCCTTGGGCTGCGACGCGTTGAACTTGTCCTTGTCGCCCAGACCGATCACCACCTCGTTGACCAGCGGGTTGCCCAGGCGCGATACCTGCGTCCACGCACCCCCCGACTTTTCGCTGGCCTGGTGGCCAGCCTGAGGCGCGCCGTTCAGCAAACGTGCCTGGCGCAGGCTGGCTGTGGTCCAGCCACCAATCACCGTCTCGCTGCCTGCGGTCAGGCAGCTCTTGTGCACTTCAAGCGCCAGCGATGTGATGTTCTGCTTCTGGATGTAGTGGTTGCCACCCATGCCCTCGGCGTCTTTCGCCATGGGGTTGAGCAAGGTGGCGGTCGGTGCGTTGACCAAGTCAAAAATGCGACCCAGGTTGACCGCGAATCCCTCCTGGCGCTGGCCCACGAACACCTTGACGGGCATGCTGCATTCTGGGATGTTGACTTCCTTGATGTGCTTGTCCGCGTACGTTTTGTACGCGGCAGCGTTACCCAGCGTTTTCTGGCCGATGTAATCGACCGGCTTTGGCAGCGAGGCCGCCAGGAGCGTCGAGCTGCCTTTGCGGCGATCGCCGCGCACCACGGTCAGGCTGTAGCTCTCGTTGAGGTTGAGGTTGGGGTCGTTGACGGCGGATACCGCACCGGCCTGGATCAAGGGGATCTGAACGTTCTGGGTGCCGATGGGCAGTGCAACGTTGTTGAGCTTGTTCGTGAAGCGGAACTGGAAGGTGATGTCTTCCCTCGCGTCGCCGTTGTTGTCCACATGGATTTCATACAGCGCGTTGGGGTCCATCGAGAAATAGTTGGGGCCACCGTAGGGACCTTGCAGCGGCTGGTAGTTGGCGATCAGCGTGACGTAGTCCGATCGTCCGCCGGTGCCGTTGGCGGTCACGCCTTCGTAGCTGCGAAACATGTAAAAGTCGGTGCCGTCCACCTTCGGCACGGTGGTGATGAACGGGCCTTCGCGGTGGCTTGAAGCGATCGCCGCGCTGGCGACGGCCATCAACAAACATCCTCTGGCGATGGATGCGGTTTTCAGTTTCATGGGGGTGCTCCTGGGTTGTAGTTGCAGTGGTCTGCCTACCCAGTACGTGCCCCGCAGCGTGATGGATTCAACAGTTTGAATAGCCACCTTGTGCCCATGGACATGACCGCAAAAAAAAGAGGCCCGCTGATGCGGGCCTCTTCTCGCGTGCAGGCGAATCACTTCTTCTTGCACTCGTCCTTGGCTTTGTTTTCGTCCTTCATGCAATCCACTTTCTTGTCGTCCATTTTGCCGCCGGCATGGCTGGCGGCAAACGCTGGAACAGACGCCATCATGAATGCAGCGACCATTGCAGAGATGAGAGTTTTCATAGATTACCTTTGAGATTGAAATGTCTTGTGACACCGGCTCACAATGGAAAAATGCCCATCGCAGCCAACGCAGAGGATATCGATTTCAATGCCACCACACCTGACAAACCGTGTTCCCATGCGCGCCCATTGGGTATTGATTGGATTCAGGTGGAAACCCTGTTGCAAAGCCCTGCTGACCCTTGTAATCGGTGTTTCAACGGGTGCCTGGGCGCAACCCCGATTGACGCCCGCGCCCGAACAGATCGTGTTGCCTGCCTCGGTGCATGCGCAGAGCAACCAGGCCGGCGCATTGCGAGAGGTGGAGCGCGAATGGCGCAAGAACCGCAACCACCTGCCCGCCGCCCTGAACTACGCCCGCGCCGTGTTCCTGCTCGGTTTGACCGAAGGCGATCTGCGTTGGTACGGCTCGGCCAAGGCGGCGCTGCAGCCCTGGTGGACGGCCACATCGCTGCCGGCCGAGGGCCATTTCTTGCGAGCGCTGGTGAAGCAGGGCTTTCACGATTTCGAAGGCGGCATTGATGACCTGAGTGCGGCCATCACACTCGACCCTGCGCAGCCCGAGTACTGGTCGTGGCGCTTTTCGCTGCACCTGCTCACCGCCAACATGGCGGCCGCGCGCACCGACTGCGATGCGATCGCGCAGCGCTTCGGCCGCGACGAAGGCCAGGCCTGCGCCGCCACGCTGCTCTACCGCAGCGGCCAGGCGCAGCAAGCCATTCCCATGCTCAACCGCCTGGTGGATCTGCCCGACTACCAGGGCCCGTTCACGCAGGACTGGTTGCGTTACCACCAGGGTGAGGCGTACCGCGCGGCAGGCCAATATGCGCAAGCCATCGCCGTGTGGGAGAAGCACCTGCGTTCCAGGCCCGAGTCGCATCTGGTGCGGCTCACGCTCACCGAGCTGCTGAACCAGCAAGGCCAGTTCGCCCAGGCGAAACGTTACGCCGATTCGCCCTCGCCAACCGACGCGCTGCTGGTGCAGGCGCTGCTGGCCAGCCGGGGCCTGAAAGACGGCGACACGCAGCGCCTGGCCGACCAGTTCGAGAACCGCATGAACAACCAGGCCCTGCGCGGCGAGAGCCTGATCGAGCGGCCCACCATGGTCTACCTCATCACCTTTGGGCGCGACAACGCGCAAGGCCTCAAGCTCGCGGCCGAGAACTGGCGCACGCAGAACGAACCCGCCGATGCGGTGCTGCTGGTGCAGGCGGCGCTCAAGGCCAACCAGCCCAGACTCGCCGAGCCCGTGCTGGGCTGGATGGCGGCCACCGGCTACACCGACCCGTTGCTCAAGGCGCTGGCTGACGAACTGCAAACCCGGTTGGGCAAATCCTGATGACCTTCCTGTACAGACACCTGGCCACGCGCCTGGCCTTGCTGGCCCTGTTCGTTTCCTTCACCGGCTCCGCACTCGCCCACTCCAGCAGCAACGCCTACCTGTCGTTGTCGCAGCGCGGCTCCGATCTCGTGCTGCGCACCGACATCAACCTGCGCGATGTGGACCTGATCTTCGACCTGGACGACGACCGCGATGGCCGGGTGAGCTGGGGCGAAACCGCAGGCCGCATCAACGAGCTCAAGGCGTGGATGCAGCAGGGCATCACCGTGCGCGGCAGCTCGGCGCCCTGTGAGTTGCAGCCCCTGGATGTGATGGCCAGTCCCCATTCGGACGGCTTCTACCTCAGCGCCGAATGGCGCCTGGCCTGCGCCGACCCGCAAGACGTTGCGTCCCAACGGCTCTCGCTCAAGTACGGCCTGATCTTCGACCAGGACAACCTGCACCGCGGTCTGCTCAAGGTGGATGTGCCGGGTGCGCAGAGCAGTGCCATCCTGAGTCCGGACCGGCCCGAAGCCGAACTGCTGGCGGGCGAAGTCTCGGGCTGGTCGGTGTTCGCGCGTTATGTGGTCGAAGGCGTGTGGCACATCTGGATCGGCATCGACCACATCCTGTTTCTGCTCAGCCTGCTGGTGCTCGCACCGCTGGTGCCTTCGCGCTCACGGGTGACGAGCTGGCCTGCGGTGGAGAGTTTTCGCACCTCGTTCATGGACGTGCTGGCGGTGGTCACTGCCTTCACCGTGGCGCACTCCATCACGCTGGTGGCGTCCATTGTGGGCTGGGTCAACCCGCCAGTGACCATCATCGAATCGGTGATCGCGCTCTCGGTGATCCTGGCCGCGCTCAACAACCTGCTGGGCTGGTTCTCGCTCAAGCGCTGGCGCCTGGCCTTTGTCTTCGGCCTCATCCACGGGTTCGGCTTTGCCAACGTGCTGCTCGACCTGGCCTTGCCCGCGCAGCAGCTCGCGCTGGCGCTGGGGGGTTTCAACGTCGGCGTGGAGCTCGGCCAGCTCGCCATCGTGCTGGCGTTTCTGCCGGTGGCCTGGCTGCTGCGCCACACCGCGTTTTACCGCTGGGTGGTGGTGGCCGGCGGGTCGCTGGCCATCGCGGTGATCGGCTCGGTGTGGCTGGTGGAGCGTCTGGGGTTCTGAAAGATTCATTCGCTTTCCCGATGAGTCGATCTGAAGAATCGATTTCTACGTGAAGCACGCATCGCCTAGAGTCGTCGGCAGGAGACACGAAGGCGATGAAGCTTCCCCATTTGTTGATCGGCTGCGCAGCCGGTTTTTCAGGCGATCGAACCGACGCGGCCCTGCCTGTGGTGCGCGAACTCATCCGGCGTGGGCAGCCGGCCGTGTTGATGTTCGAGACCTTGGCCGAGCGCACGCTGGCGCTGGCCCACCTGGCGCGCCGCAACCAACCCGATGCGGGCTACGAGCCGCTGCTGGACGACCTGTTGCGCCCGGCGCTGGGCTTGTGCATGGAGCACGGCATCCGCATCGTCAGCAACTTCGGTGCGGCCAACCCGCTGGGCGCCGCGCGCCGCATCCAGGCGCTGGCGAAGGAGCTGGGTGTGCGGCCGCCACGGGTGGCGGTGGTGCATGGCGACGACGTGTCGGGCGCCCGACACCGCGCCCTGCTGGAGACGTCCCTGGGCACGGCCATGCCCGGCGAACCCATCGTGAGCGCCAATGCCTACATTGGTGCCGAGCCCATTGCCGATGCCTTGCGCGCGGGCGCGGACATCGTGGTCTGCGGCCGGGTGGCCGATCCCTCGTTGGTGCTGGGCCCTGCGCTCGCACATTTCGGCTGGCGCCTGGACGATTGGGACCGGCTGGCACGCGCCACCATGGCGGGGCATTTGCTGGAATGCGGTTCGCAGGTGTCGGGCGGGTACTTCGCCGACCCCGGCTACAAGGACGTGCCCGGCCTGGCCTCGTTGGGTTATCCGATCGCGGAGATCGAAGACAGTGGCGACTGCACCATCACAAAACCCGCGGGCACGGGCGGGCGCATCGACGAACGCACGGTGAAGGAGCAACTGCTCTACGAACTGCACGATCCGGCTTCTTATCTGACGCCCGATGTGGTGGCCGACATCACGGCAGCGCGCGTGCGGCAGGTCGGTCCCGACTGCGTGCGGCTTGAGGGGGTGAGAGGCCACCCGCGACCTACAACGCTCAAGGTGAACGCCTGCTTCGAGGCCGGGTGGTTTGCCGAGGGTGAAATCTCCTACGCGGGACCCCGGGCCGAAGCGCGCGCGCGCCTGGCTGCGCAGGTGTTGCGCGAGCGCCTGGCCGACACGGCGCCGCTGCGCGTTGACTTGATCGGTGTGACCAGTGTGCTGGGCGACGACGCCAGTCACTGGCTCGACGACCCGGCGCTGGGCGAGTCGCGCGACGTTCGTTTGCGCGTGGCCATGCAGCACCACGATCGCAGCCAGGCCGAGCGCCTCGTGCGCGAGGTGACGGCTTTGTATTGCTGTGGTCCCGCGGGCGGCGGCGGAGTCCGCACGGGTGTGCGTCCGCGTCTGGGCATGGTGTCCTGCCTGGTGCCCCGGGAAGCCATTTCGGTGGGCCATGCCATGGTCGGCGCAGCGTCGCTGGAGGTGGCCGAATGAGCGCCGACCACCGTGTGACCGTTCCGCTGTACAGGCTGGCCCACAGCCGCACCGGCGACAAGGGCAACCGCTCGAACATCAGCGTGATCGCGTGGGATCCCGCGCTGTGGCCGGTGCTTGTCGAGCAGGTGACCGACCAGGCCGTGGCCCGCCAGTTCGCGCCCAGGCGGCCCCGCGCGGTCACTCGTTACCTGCTGCCCCAGCTGCACGCCATGAACTTCGTGATCGACGACGTGCTCGACGGTGGCGTGAACGATTCGCTCAACCTCGACAGCCACGGCAAGGCCTTGTCGTACCTGCTGCTCGAACTGCCCGTGGAGGTGCCGGCGTCCCTGCAGGGCCACTTCGCCGGCCTGTCCTGAACGCGCTTCCCGCGCCCCTTTTTTCACTGACCGTTCCAACAAGGAGACAACACCATGAAGATTCCATTCAACAAACGCCGCCAGCTGCTGGCCACCTCGGCCATCGCCATCCTGGGTCTGGGCCCTGTGCTCGCTCTGGCCCAGACGCAGGCTTTCCCTTCGCGCCCCATCACGTTTGTGGTGCCGTTCGCAGCCGGCAGCGCCACCGACCAGTTGGCGCGCGCCCTGGGCCAATCGGTCACCAACGACACGGGTCAGCCTGTGGTGGTGGAGAACAAGGCGGGTGCCAGCGGCATGATCGCGGCGGCTGCGGTGGCCAAGGCGCCCGCGGACGGCTACACGGTGCTCATCACCACCAACACCACGCACGCCGCCAACGAGCACCTGTACAAAAAACTCAGCTACGACCCGGTGAAGGATTTCGCACCCATCGCGGCTTTGGGCAAGGGCGGCCAGGTGATGGTGGTCAACCCCGCGTCGGGCTTCAAGACGGTCGCCGACGTGATTGCCGAGGCCAAAAAATCGCCCGGCAAACTCAACTTCGGCAGTGGCAGTTCGTCGAGTCGCATCGCGGGTGAACTCTTCCAGCAGATGGCCGGTGTGCAGATTCTGCACGTGCCTTACAAGAGCAATCCCAACGCCATCACCGACCTGCTGGGTGGGCAGATCAACATGATGTTCGCCGACATGTCCACCGGCGTTCCGCAGGTGAAGGCCGACAAGCTGCGCGCCCTGGGCGTGACGGCTTCCAAGCGGGCGCCCATGTTGCCCAACGTGCCCACCATCGCCGAGGCGGGTGTGGCGGGCTACGAGATGGGGTACTGGTTCGCGGCGTATGCACCCGTCGGCACGCCACCGGCCGCGGTTCAGCGGCTCAACGAACTGATGGTGCGTGCCACCGCGAGCGCGCAGGCCAAGGGCTTCTTCGAGAGCAGTGGTTCGGAGGCGTTCACCAGCACGCCCGATGGCCTGGCGAAATTCCAAGCGGCCGAAACACGCAAGTGGGGCGAGATCATCAAGGCGGCGGGCATCCAGGCCGAGTGACCGCGGCCGCCACACGGGTCCAGATGGCGGTGGGTTCCGGCGCGGTGCTGCCGCGCCAGGCAACCACCTGGTCGGGCCGAACGACCAGCATGCCGTCGTCCAGCAGACCACCCACCGTGTCGGCTGGCAGCACCAGCGCCTGCACGCTGAGTCCGAAGGACGTGCCAGCGTTCACCAGCGCCTGTGCCGCATCGCGCAGGTGCTCGGGCGCCAGCACGGTCCACTCGAAACCCAGCAGGTCGTAGAGCGAGCGTTCGCCCTCCAGCCAGCGGTGCGGCAGGCGCCCACCAGGGACGGTGGAGGGGATGTATTCGTTGGCCTGGTCGGGCGGCACGCTGGCGGGTTCGCCGAACACCCGTGGCGAGGCGTCGCAGCGCTCGCCAAACGTCACGCCGGGAATGTTGAACTCGCGCCGCACATGTGCGTTCAACGCGGTGCCGGCCAGCGCACGATGCCGGTCGCCCTCGGCGCCCTCGGTCTCCAGCTCGGGCGTGGCTTCCAGCAAGCCCACCGAATCGGCGAATTCGCGCGCGTAGGCCGTGTTGCGCAGGCCGATCGGGCGGCGTTCGAGCTCATAGCTGTTCAGCAGCGAGGTGTGGGCCTGCCCTTTGACCACCGCGGACAGCTTCCAGCCCAGGTTGACGGCATCGCCCACCGCGGTGTTGTAGCCCAGGCCACCCGTGGGGGTGAACAGGTGGGCGGCATCGCCGGCGATGAACACACGCCCCTGCTGGTAGCGCTCGGCCACCAGCGAGTGCCCGGCGATCCAGATGCCGGTGGAGAGGATGTCCATGTCGAGATCGACCATGCCGCTGGCCTCGGCAACGATACGGCGCGCGTCTTCGTGCGTCCAGTTCTCCGGCGTTTCGTGCGGATGCACCGCCGCGTGAAACGCGAACTCGCCGCGCCCGTCCACCGAGGCCATGAACACGCGCCGTTCGTGGTTGACCGACACGTACATCCACGCAATCTGGTGCGGGAAGCGCTGGTAGAACGAGGGCGCGCGCAGGTAGATGGCAAACATCTTGCCGCCCATGAACTGGCGCTGCAGACCGGTGGCGCCGCCGAGGCGGATGCCCAGCGCGCTGCGCACGGCGCTGCGCGCACCGTCGGCCCCCACGAGATAGCGCGCGTGCACGGTGACGGCGCTGCCCTGCGTGGTGGAGGGCGCGACCTGCGCCCGCACGCCGTCAGGCTGGTCTTCAAACGACTGCAGCTGCCAACCGAATTCGATGCGACGGCCGGTGCGTTGTTCTGCGTGTTCGCGCAGCACCGCTTCCACGAACTTCTGGGACACGCGGTGTGGCAGCTCGGCCGCGCTCCAGGAGCCTGCCATGTGCTTGATGTTCTGCGTGGCCTGTGCGGCGGTCGGCAGGCGCAGGCGTGCCAGCTCGTGTGTGGCGAAGCGGGTGAAGTAGGCGATGTCGGTTGGGTGGTCCGGCGGCAGGCCGAGCGCGCGCACGGCCTGTGAAATGCCGATGCGCCGGAAATGCTCCATGGTGCGTGCCTGCGTGGCGTTGGCCTGCGGATTGAAGGCGGTGCCCGACTTCGGGTCCAGCACGAGGCACGCTACATTGCGCAGACCGAGTTCGTTGGCCAGCATCAAGCCACAGGGGCCCGCGCCGGCGATCAGCACATCCACCTCCAGAACACCGCCACGGGCGGCTTGCAGTTCAAGCAGACTTTCCCGGGGAGGGGCGGTGGCTGGCATGTCGCTGTCCATATGGTTAGGTTACCTAAGCAAATTGCATTCTACGCATGACCACCCCTTCGTCACAATCCCGCGACTCCAAAGACGCCTGGCGCCTGGGCAATGCGGGCCGGATTCTGGGCAACGCCGTGACCCGCTTCGAAGCGCGCGTGCTCGAACTCATGTCCGACGCCGGCCATGCCGACACCCGGCTGCCCCATGTGAACCTCACCCGCCATCTGGACCTGGACGGCACCCGCATCACCGAGCTGGCGCGGCGCGCCCACATGACGAACGCCGCCATGACCGAACTGATCGACCAGTGCGAGTCCTTGGGTCTGGTGGTGCGCGAGGTGGATGCGAGCGACAAGCGCGCCCGCACGGTGCAGTTCACCGACGCTGGCCGCGAATGGCTGGCCGCCTTCGGCAAGGCGGTGAAGAAAGCCGAGCGTGAATTGCTCACCGAGATCGGTCCCGAGGCCGCCGCGGTGTTGCTGCAGGGCCTGGGCCGTTATGCCGGCACGGTGGAGTCGATCCGGGTGAAGGACCAGGGAAGGGAGAAACCCGCTGCGCGACTCAGGTCTGATCGCGCAGAGTGAGACCGTCGGCGTCGACTACGGTCACGCGCACCGGAAAGGACTGGCGCACGCTCTGTGTGACGGTGCAGAACTCTTCGAACTGTCCGAGTGCACGGTCCAGGTGTTCCAACGTGCCGGCCGCCACACCCAGGGTGATGGTGGCGTGCATGCCCAGGATGCGGAGCCGGTTCTCTGCGTTGCGGCCCACCTCGGCCTGCACTTCACAGCGCAAGGGCTCGGGCACCTGCTTGAACTTGCGCAGTGCAAACAGCAGCGAGTCGCTCAGGCAGTTGCCCACCGAGGCACACAGCAGCTGTGCGGGCGAGGGGCCCGCACCCTGACCCAGCGGTGCGGGTTCGTCGGCGACCAGTGTCGCAATGCCGTCGCCGAAGCGAATCTCGAAGCGGTAGTCGGCCTGCTGCTGGAGCGAAACGGAGACGGTCGTCATGGTGCTGGTCCGGAGAGGTGCGGTGGATGGATCAGAGCGCGTTGAGCGGGATCTTCAGGTAGGCCACGCCGTTGTCTTCTTTCGGTGGCAGTTCACCGGCGCGGATGTTGACCTGCACCGAAGGCAGGATCAGCGTGGGCATCTCCAGCGTGGCGTCGCGCTTCGTGCGCATGGCTACGAACTCCTCTTCGCTCACGCCGTCGTGCACGTGGATGTTGTTCGCGCGCTGTTCGGCCACCGTGGTCTCGAACGCCACCGGCCGGTCGTTGGGCGGGTAGTCGTGGCACATGAACAGCCGCGTTTCGGGCGGCAGGCTCAGCAGCTTGCGGGTGGAGGCGTAGAGCGCGTGGGCGTCACCGCCGGGGAAGTCGCAGCGCGCGGTGCCCACATCGGGCATGAACAGCGTGTCGCCCACAAACACCGCGTCGCCAAAGCGGTAGGCCGCGCAGGCCGGCGTGTGGCCGGGCACGAACAGCACGTCACCCGACAGCGCGCCCAGCGGGATGGACTCACCTTCCTGAAACAGGTGGTCGAACTGGGAGCCGTCCTGCTTGAAGCCTGGCTCCAGATTGAACACACCCTTGAACACCTTCTGAACCTGGGTGATGTTGCCGCCGATGCCGATCTGCCCACCCAGCTGGGCGCGCAAGTACGGCGCAGCCGAGAGGTGGTCGGCGTGGGCGTGGGTTTCGAGAATCCAGCGCACCTTGAGGTCGTTGGCGCGCACGTACTCGACCACCTGGTCGGCGGATGTGTGCTGCGTGCGGCCCGATTTGGGGTCGTAGTCGAGCACCGAATCGATGATCGCGGCGTCGCTGCCCGGACCGTTGTGCACCACGTAGGTGACGGTCCAGGTGGCGGGGTCGAACAGGCCGTGAACCTGGGGGTTGGCAGAGGTGGTCGTCATGGGGCGCTCCTTCGAATATGTGCAGATAGTCTATTAACAAATAGATTGTTAGTCAATAGATTGTTTGGCACCGAAAGAACGACCTGCCGGTCGCGAAGGCTCAGGGCTTGATGTAGGCGAAGCCCTGCTTCTGCAACTTGGCAATCCGGACCACGCCCGATGGCGTGAAGTCGGCCTCCTGAATGAACTGCTCCTTCTTGAGGTCGCGGTTCTTCAGCGTGATCTCGCAGATCTCGAACGCCACACCCCGGCTCTTGAGGGCCGAAACCAGGGTCGCAAACTCGGTGCCGTTGGCCGCCTTGGCGCCCTCCATCAGCATGTCCACACCATCGGCGTGGGTGACGATGGTGATCCTGGCCTTGGGGTCGGTGTCGAGGTGGTTGCGCACATTGCGCAGACCCTTGAGGCCTTGGGCCACGGTGTTGTCGAAGTGGTAGACCACGGTGTCCTGGGCGGACACGGCGGCGGCGGCGAGAGCCAGCGTGAGGCCGGCGAGCAAGGATTTGAGGTGCATGTGTGTCTCCTGGAGGGGGGATGGGCGGCCTGTGTGGCCGGGTTGACCGGTAGGCGGGTCGAGGATGCCAAAACCGTCACGAACGACCGCCGCGAAGCTCCGGGCGTGACGCATTCAAGCTGAGAGGAACGCCGGTTCGGAACTATGCTTGCCACTGTAGCGGGTATTGCAGGCCAGTCTGGCTGGCCACCCATTTGCGCGAACGCGTCTGCCTGGAGGGATTTATGGCGAGTGATCTGGACACCGTGCGGGTGCTTCGGGCTTTGTTCAACGACATGCCGCGTGCCCCGCAAGGTCTTTCGGGCCTGGAGCTGATGGCCTGGATCAAGTCGTCGATGACCGACTACGAGGGCGGCGAGATGGCCTACATGATCGAGCACATCACCCGCAACTCCATGCTCGACATCGTGCTGCACATGCGCGAGTCGGGGCATCTGCAGGACGACGCCGCGTTCGACGAGACCGTGGCCCTGATCTCCACCGAAGAGGGGCGCCGAACCTTCCGCGACCGCTGCATCAATGCCCAGAAAACCGTGGACGCGACCGAGCGGTTGCTCAAGCGGGCGCGCAAGTCGGCCCCTACCCAGCAAGCCCTGTTCGTGCCCGAGTCGCAGGAGATCGAACGCTTTGTGCAGGGCCAGGCCAGCGGCCCCGGGCCTTTGTTCTCCGAGTACGCCGCGCGCGAAGAAGTGCAGGAGATCGGCGTGTTTGCGCGGGCCCCCGAGCAGGTGCACGAATTCGCCTGGGGTTTTGTGGTGGAGCACCCAGGCGGCTGGAACGTGTACGTGGCCCAGGTCTGGCGCCAGGGCACGGTGGGCTACTTCGATCGTTTCCTCAGCGCCTGGAAACTCGAAGCCGTCACGCCGCTGGACGACACCGGCGCAGCGCCCGCGCTGCCGTCCGGGCTGCTGGTGGACGACGGCATCGGCAGCTTCAGCAGCCTGAGCTTCGAGATCGAACCCGGCGCCCCGGTACCGCAGCTGCGCCGCTGGCTGGGCGAAACCTTCATCGGCCGCATGCTGCCGCGCATGGCCGCCAAGGTGCTGGACGACAGCTACGACTTTCCGGGCAGCGGCCTGGCGAACTGAGCCTGCTTCACTGCGCCCGGGCACCGGTGGACGCGGCCACCGTTTTCCAGCGTTGCCAGTCACGTTGCACCATGCTGGCAAAGGCCGGGCCTGCCAGGTAGTTCACCTCGGCGCCGCGCTGCCACATCAGGCCGCGCAGACGGGTCGATTCGGTCACCACCTTCACGTCCTGTGCCACCTGCTGCACGATCTCGGGCGGTGTGCCCACGGGAGCGAAGAAGCCGTACCACTGGTCCACCGCAAAGCCGGGAAACCCGCTCTGGGCGACCGTGGGCACGTCGGGCAACAGCGTGGTGCGCTGCGGCGCCGTGACGGCCAGTGCGCGCAGCTTGCCGCCTTCCACCAGGGGCAGGCCCGAGACGATGATGTCGATCATGAAGCTGGTCCGGCCCGCCACCAGGTCGGGCAATGCCTGTGCGCTGCCGCGGTAGGGCACGTGCATCACCTGCGCCCTGGCTTGCGAGAGCAGCCACTCGGTGGTGAGGTGCGGCAGCGAACCCGCGCCGTTGGACGCATAGGACAGCTTGCCCGGGTTGGCGCGTGCGAACGCCAGCAGCTCGCCCAGCGTCTTGAAAGGTGAGTCGGTGGGCACCAGCACCACCAGCGGTGAACTCGCAAAGCCGGTGATGGGCGCCAGGTCGGTCAGGGGGTCGTAGCCCAGGTTGGGGTAGATGTGTGGCGCAATGCTCACGCCCGCCGGGATGCCCATCACGATGGTGTAGCCGTCGGGCGCGCTTTTGGCCCCGATCTGCGTGCCGATGGTGGAGCCCGCGCCGGACCGGTTGTCGAACACCACCGGCTGGTTCCAGCGTTCGGCGAGTGCCTGACCGACTGCGCGTGCCGCGTAGTCGGTGGCGCCGCCGGCGGGGAAGGGAATCACCAGCCGGACCGGCTTGACGGGGTAGCTCGTGGCGCGTGCCGCCAGGGCGGGTGTGAGCGCGGTGAACGCGGCGGCCTGCAGGAGTTGGCGGCGGCGGAGGTGGGTGGTGTGCATGGTGTTTCCTGGTGGGCGGCGCAGGGATGTGCACCGCCACCGGGTGACAGCAAGGCGTGTGCCATGGCGCGCGGGGCCTGGTGAGAGCCGCCGCGCCTCGCTGGTGCGACCCGGGGTGCCCGGCGTGCACCGCGCGTGGGCATGCGGGTGCCTCACGCACTGCGCACGTGCCCGACGGGCGGCTGGGCACACGCCGCAACGTGCGTGTGCGGCCCACGGGTATCCCGCTCCACGCCCTTGAAACGCAGGTTGCAGCGGCTGCGGCGCGGCGTTTGGCACGCCCATTGCTAGCAGTGCATCGTCTTGAATACAAGATGGTGTTACGTCAGGACCCATCCGACGCAAGACACCGATCACCCCACCAACGGATTTGAAAAGAGGTCACTCATGGACAAGGCAATGTGGAACCGTCGCGACTGGATTCTGGGCTCGGGCGCCATGGGTGCCGGGCTGGCATTGAGCGGCCTGCCGCTGGTGGCACACGCGCAGGCGCCCATCACCGTGGGCTTTCTGTATGTGGGCCCGCGCGACGACTACGGCTACAACCAGGCGCACGCCGAATCGGCCGCCGTGCTCAAGAAGATGCCGGGCGTGAAGGTGGTTGAAGAGGAGAGCGTGCCCGAGACGCAGGCCGTGCAGCGCAGCATGCAGGGCATGATTTCGCAGGACGGCGCCACGCTGCTGTTTCCCACCTCGTTCGGTTACTTTGATCCCCACATCCTCGCCGTGGCACCCAAGAACGCGGGCGTGCGTTTCGCGCATTGCGGCGGCCTGTGGACGGCTGGCAAACACCCGACCAACGCAGCAAGCTATTTCGGCTACATCGAGGAAGCCCAGTACCTCAACGGCGTGGTGGCCGGCCACATGAGCAAGAGCAAGAAGCTCGGTTTCATCGCCGCCAAGCCGATCCCGCAGGTGCTGCGCAACATCAACGCCTTCACCATGGGCGCGCGCTCGGTGGACCCGGGCATCACCACCACCGTGATCTTCACGGGCGACTGGTCGTTGCCGGTGAAAGAGGCCGAAGCCACCAGCAGCCTGGCCGACCAGGGTGTGGACGTGTTCACCATGCACGTGGACTCGCCCAAGGTGATCGTGGAGACCGCTGCGCGCCGCGGCAAGATGGTGTGTGGCTACCACGCCGACCAGTCCAAGCTCGCGCCCCAGGCCTACCTGACCGGGGCCGAGTGGAACTGGGTCACGCCCGTGACCACCATGATCGACGCCGCCCGCACCGGCAAGCCGCACCCCAACTTCGTGCGCGGTGGCCTGCGCGACGGCTTCGTGAAGACCTCGGCCTACGGCCCCGCCGTGAGCGAGCCGGCGCGCAAGCAGGCCGACGCGATCAAGGCGCGCATGCTCAAGGGCGACTTCGACATCTTTGCCGGCGAGGTGAAGGACAACACCGGCAAGGTGGTGGTGCCCAAGGGCAAGGTCTTCAAGCAGACCGCGATCGAGCTCGAATCGATGAACTACCTGGTCGAAGGCGTGGTCGGCAAGGTCTGAGCGACTGCGGCACGCAGGCCACGCCATGACGAGCCGTTTCACCGACACCGCCGAGGCCGTGCTGCTGCCGGTGCTCGCCATCGCGGGTGCCTTGCTGCTGTTCGGCCTGTTTGTGGCGCTTGCGGGTTTTGATCCGCTGGAGGTCTGGCGGCTGCTGTTCTTCGGCGCGTTTGGTGATGCGTTCTCGCTGCAGAACACCTTGCAGCGCGCCGCGCCCTTGATGCTCACCGCGCTGTGTGTGGCCTTGCCGGCCCGCGCGGGCCTCACCATCATTGGTGGCGAAGGCGCGCTCATCGTGGGCGCTCTGGCCTGCGCCGGCTTGCCCTATGTGTGGGCCGTGCCCGAAGGCGTGTTCGGCACCACCAGCCTCATGCTCGCCGCCGCGCTCGGCGGCGCCGCCTGGATTGCGCTGGCGGGCTGGTTGCGCCAGTACCGGGGCGTGAACGAAACCATCAGCAGCCTGTTGCTGGCCTACGTGGCGGTCAATGTGTTCAAGCACCTGGTCGAAGGCCCGATGCGCGACCCGGCGAGTCTGAACAAACCGTCGACCTTCGCGCTCCAGGAGGGTCTGCTGATCGGACCGATCGGCAGCTTTGATGTGCACTGGGGCCTGGTGTGGGGTGTGGTGTGCTGCGTGCTCGCCGCCGTGTGGCTCGGCCAGACCACGCACGGTTTTGCCACGCGCGTGGTGGGTGGCAACGTGCGCGCCGCCGGCCTGGTCGGTTTGCCCGCCGGCAGGCTCGTCATCACGGCCTGCGCGCTCGGCGGCGCAGCGGCGGGCCTGGCCGGCGGCATCGAGATCGCCGCGGTGCACACGGCGGCCAACGCATCGGTGATCGCCGGGCTGGGCTACACCGGCATCCTGGTGAGCTTCGCGGCTCGTCACAACCCGCTGGCCATCATTCCGGTGGCCGTCGTGCTTGGTGGCTTTGGCGCGGCGGGCAGCCTGCTGCAGCGCCGCCTGGGCCTGCCCGATGCCTCGGTGCAGGTGCTGCTGGGTTTTGTGTTCGTGCTCATCCTCTCGGCCGAGGCCGCGCGTGGGCGCATCCGCTGGAGTGCCTTCAAGCCGGCGCCGGTACAACCCGCCGCACCCAAGGGAGCCGCCTGATGGACATGGACGCGATCGGTGCTGTGTTGCTGGCCATCCTGGGCGGCGCCATCCGGGTGGGTACGCCATTTCTGTTTGTGAGTCTGGGCGAGTGCCTCACCGAAAAGTCGGGCCGCATCAACCTCGGGCTGGAAGGTGTGCTCGTGTTCTCTGCCATGAGCGCCTTCGGCGTGGCGTACTGGAGCGGTTCGGCCTGGTTGGGCGTGCTGGCCGGCTCGGCGAGTGGTGCCTTGCTGGCGCTGCTGCACGGCCTGGCGTGCTCGATGAAGCGCGTCAACGACATCGCCATGGGCATCGGCGTGATGATGCTGGGCATCGGCCTGGCCTTCTACCTCGGCAAGCCGCTGATCCAGCCGCAGGCGCCCACCCTGGGTTCGCTCCCGCTGGGCAACTGGAGCGATTCGCCGCAGGTGCGCGCCGCGCTCGACATCAACGCGCTGTTTCCCATCGGCGTGGTGTTGGCACTGCTCATGGCCTGGGCCTTTGCCAACACGCGTTGGGGTTTGCTGGTGCGCATGGTGGGCGATTCGTCGGACGCCGCGCGGGCGCTGGGCACCTCGGTCACCTGGGTGCGCACGCTGGCCACCACCGTGGGCGGCGCCATCGCCGGCCTGGGGGGCGCATCGCTTTCGCTGTACTACCCCGGCAGCTGGAACGAGGGCCTCTCCAGCGGCCAGGGCCTGATTGCCGTGGCGCTCGTCATCTTTGCGCGCTGGCGGCCCATGGCCTGCCTGTGGGCGGCGCTGCTGTTTGGCGGCGCGGGCGCGCTGGGCCCGGCGCTGCAGTCGGTGGGCGTCACCGGCTACTACTACCTCTTCAACGCCGTGCCCTATGTGATGACGCTGGTCATCCTCGTGGTCACCTGTGCGCCGCAGCGCGTGCTGCGGGGCGCACCGAGCGAGCTGGGCATGCAGCGTTGACCGATTCTTGAAACGGGAGCAATGACGATGAATGGATTGAGTGGACTGAACAAGTCACCGGGTGGCGTGGTGGTGGGTCTGGCCCAGCTGCAGCTGCCGGTGGTGGAGACGCCGGCGCAGCTGGCCGCGCAAACGCAGAAGATCGTGGACATGGTGGGGAAGGCCCGGCGCGGCTACGCCCAGATGGACCTGATCGTGTTCCCCGAGTACGCGCTGCACGGCCTGTCGATGAGCACCGCGCCCGAGCTCATGGTGAGCATGGACGGCCCGGAGGTCGAGGCCATGCGCCAGGCCTGCATCACCCACCGCATCTGGGGCTGTTTCTCCATCATGGAAGCCAACCCCGGCGGCAATCCGTACAACACCGGCATCATCTTTGACGACCAGGGCGTGCTCAAGCTCTACTACCGCAAGTTCCACCCCTGGGTGCCGGTGGAGCCCTGGGAGCCCGGCAACATGGGCATTCCGGTGATCGAGGGGCCGCGCGGCATCAAGCTCGCGCTCATCATCTGCCACGACGGCATGTTCCCTGAGATGGCGCGCGAGTGCGCCTACAAGGGCGCCGAGCTCATGCTGCGCACCGCCGGCTACACCGCGCCCATCCGCCACGCCTGGCAGATCACCAACCAGGCCAACGCCTTCCAGAACCTCATGGCCACCGCCAGTGTGTGCCTGTGCGGCAGCGACGGCAGTTTCGATTCCATGGGCGAGGCCATGGTCTGCGACCACGAAGGCACGGTGGTCACGCAAGGCGGTGGCCGGGCCGACGAGATCATCTGCGCCGAGATCCGCCCCGACCTGATCCGCGAAGCGCGCCTGCACTGGGGCGTGGAGAACAACCCCTACCAGTTCAGCCACCGCGGTTATGTGGCGGTGAAGGGCGGCGCGCAGGACTGCCCCTACACCTTCATGCAGGACATGGTGGCCGGTCGTTTCAAGTTGCCGTGGGAAGCCGACGTGGTGCACACCGACGGCCGCTCCTGCGGCTTCGAGCCGCCCACGCGCACCTTCGTGGGCAATGTGCCCAACCTGCTCGAGAAGCCATGAGCGCAGCGCCGGGCCGTTCCCAAGCAAGCTCGCACCGCAGCCTGCAAGGCGAAGGTACCCCAGTGCCCCTGTTTGCCCAGGCCCACCCCTACGCCTGGCCGTTCGACGGCGACCTGCGCGCGGCCAACACCGCGCTGGTCATCATCGACATGCAGATCGATTTCTGCGGCGTGGGCGGTTACGTGGACAGCATGGGCTACGACCTCTCGCTCACGCGTGCACCCATCGGGCCCATTGGCCGTGTGCTGGCGGCCGCACGTGCCGCCGGCCTGCACGTGATCCACACCCGCGAAGGTCACCGCCCCGACCTGTCGGACCTGCCGGCCAACAAGCGCTGGCGCTCTCGGCAGATGGGTGCCGGCATCGGCGACGCCGGCCCGTGTGGCCGCATCCTGGTGCGTGGTGAACCGGGCTGGGAGATCATTCCCGAGCTCGCCCCGCTGCCCGGCGAGCCGGTCATTGACAAACCGGGCAAGGGATCGTTTTACGCCACCGATCTCGAGCTGATCCTGCACACGCGCGGCATCCGCAACCTGATCCTCACCGGTATCACCACCGACGTGTGTGTGCACACCACCATGCGCGAGGCGAACGACCGCGGCTTTGAATGCGTGCTGCTGTCCGACGGCACGGGAGCCACCGATTCTGGCAACCACCAGGCCGCGCTCAACATGATCCCCATGCAGGGCGGTGTGTTCGGCGCGGTGAGCGACACGGCGGCGATCGTCCAGGCCCTGCGGTCGTTGTGAAGGACTCCCCATGCACGCGCTTCAACTCGACACCTACCAGCTGACCAAACGCTTCGGCGCCTTCACCGCGCTCGATGGTGTGTCGCTCACCGTGCGGCCCGGCACCGTGCACGCGCTGCTCGGTGAAAACGGCGCGGGCAAGAGCACCTTTGTGAAGGCCGTGGTGGGCTACCACCGGGGCGACGAAGGCTCGGTGCTGATCGACGGCCGCGAGCAGGACATCCATTCGCCCAGCGTGGCACGCGAGCTCGGCATCGGCATGGTCTACCAGCACTTCACCGTGGTGCCCGGCATGACCGTGGCCGAGAACCTGCTGCTCGCGCGCGGCGCGCTGCCTGCCGTCATCGACTGGAAGGCCGCGCGCGCCGAGCTCGGCGCCTTCATGGCCAGCGCGCCTTTCTCGCTCGACCTCGACGCCTACCCCATCGACCTCTCGGCCGGGCAAAAGCAGAAGCTGGAGATCCTCAAGCAGATGCTGCTGCGCCCGCGGCTGTTGATCCTGGACGAGCCCACCTCGGTGCTCACGCCGCAGGAAGCCGACGAGGTGCTGGGCGCGCTGAAAGAGCGTGCGCACGCCGGCATTTGTTCCATCGTCATGATCACGCACAAGTTCCGCGAGGTCACGGCCTATGCGGACGACGTGTCGGTGCTGCGGCGCGGCCAGCTGGTGCTGAGCAAGGCCGTGGCGCAGACCGACCCCGACGAGCTTGCGCACGCCATGGTGGGCCAGGCCGCCGAGAAAGCCCTGCTGGAGAAGACCGCGCAGCCGTTCGACGCCGAGGTGACGCTGGTGGTGGACGAGCTCACCGTGATGGGCGACCGCGGTGACCTCGCGCTCAACGGCCTCACGCTGCAGGTGCGCGCGGGCGAGATCCTGGGCATTGCGGGCGTGTCGGGCAATGGCCAGAAAGAGCTGATGCAGGCCCTCACCGGTCAGCGTGCGCGCCTGGGAGGTGACGTGACGGTGCGCGGTGAAGCCTACGCTGGCAAGCGCCAGCAGAACCGCGTGCTGCAGGTGCGCAGCCTCCCCGAGGAGCCGCTCATCAACGCCTGCGTGCCCGACATGAGCGTGGCGGAAAACATGGCGCTGCGTCTGTTCGACGAAGCGCCGCAGGCACAGGCCGGTTTTGTGAGGTGGCCCCGGCTGCGCACCATGGCGCAGCGCTGGGTGGACGAGTACCGCGTGAAGACCCCTGGCATCGCCGCACCCATTCGGGCGCTTTCGGGCGGCAACGTGCAGCGCGCCGTGCTGGCGCGCGAACTCGCGGGCGAGGCGCGGCTGCTGCTGGTGAGCAACCCGACCTTCGGCCTGGACTTCGCCGCCACCGCCGAGATCCACGCGCGGCTGGTGGCCGCACGCAACCGGGGTGCGGCCGTGCTGCTGATCAGCGAAGACCTCGACGAACTGATGCAGCTGGCCGACCGCGTGGCCGTGATCAGCGGTGGGCAACTCGTGTTCGAGACACCCGCCGAGGGTGCCGACCGCAAGCTGCTGGGCGCCCACATGGCCGGTGGCCATGGCGAAGAAGCGGCGCAGGGCGCACCGCAGACGGAGGAGGCGCTGACATGAGCACGGTGACCGCCCGCCCGTTCAACTTCGAATTCGACCCGGCCCACGCGGCCTTGGTCATCATCGACATGCAACGCGATTTCGTGGAGCCCGGCGGATTTGGTGAATCGCTGGGCAACACGGTGGAGCCGCTGCAGGCCATCGTGCCGGCAATAGCGAACGTGCTCGCCGCGTGGCGCGCCATGGGTGGTCTCGTGGTGCACACACGCGAATCGCACGCGCCCGATCTGAGCGACTGCCCGCCGGCCAAGCGCCTGCGCGGATCGCCCAGCCTGCGCATCGGCGACGTGGGGCCGATGGGGCGCGTGCTGGTGCGCGGTGAGCCGGGCAACCAGATCGTGCCCGAGCTGGCACCGGTTGCCGGTGAACTGGTCATCGACAAGCCGGGCAAAGGTGCGTTCTACGCCACCGACCTGCAGCAGCAGCTGCAGTTGCGGGGCATCACCCAGCTGGTGGTGGCGGGCGTGACCACCGAGGTGTGTGTGCAGTCCACACTGCGCGAGGCCAACGACCGGGGCTACGACTGCCTGGTGCTGGAAGACGGCACCGCCAGCTACTTCCCCGAATTCCACGCGGCGGCGCTGGCCATGATCACCGCACAAGGCGCGATCGTGGGCTGGTCGGCGACGTCGAAGGAACTGCTCGCCGGGGTGTGATCGGTTGGCCGCAGGGTCTGCGGCCTCAGGCCGCCGGCGCCACCTGCTGCGCCAGGTACACCTGGTGCAGGGTGATCTTGCGCACTTCGCTCTGGCTGGCCTGGATGTGCGAGCGCAGCAGCAGGTCGGCGCGGTCGGCCTTGCGCGCCAGGATGGCGCGCAGGATCTTGGCGTGTTCCTCAAAGGTGGCGTCGATGCGCACCTGTTGCAGAAAGTCGAGCCGGCGGATGATGCGGATGCGCTCGGTCACTTCGTGGTGCACGCGCGCCAGCTCGGCGTTGCCGGCCGCGCTCACCAGCGTCTCGTGAAAGGCCTCGTCCCAGGCCGCCACCTCGGCCGGGTCGGTGCTGCGCTCGGCCACCGGCACCAGCCAGCGTTCCTTGAGCGCCTGCAACTGCGGCGATGAGGCCGCCACGTCGTGCAGACACAAGCGTTGCACCGCAGCCGTCTCGAGCACCATGCGCAGGTCGTAGAGCTGGTCGAACTTGTCGAAGTCGAACGGCAGCACGCGCCAGCCGCTGCGAAACATCACCTCGACCAGGCCATCTTGCTGCAGGCGGAACAGCGCCTGGCGCACCGGCGTGCGCGAGACGTCCAGCCGGGCACAGAGTTCGTGTTCGGTGAAGCGGTCGCCGGGCACCAGGCGGAAGTCGGCGATGTCCTGCTTGACCTGGCGGTAGACCTCTTCGGCGCGCGACTGGAAGGGTTCCACGACGACGGCCTTGGCGGAGCGGGCGCGCACCGGGCGCAGGGTCCGCGTGGGGGCTGTGGCGGGATGCTTGGCCATCAGGCCATCCAGCTCACGTGGGCCGAGACCACGCGCCAGCCCTCGGCCATGCGCACCCAGGTCTGGCTCTGGCGGCCGATGCGTGGGTTGCCCTCGCGCTGGAACTCGATGTTGGTGGTGGCGGTATCCCGGCCGTGCGTGGTGATGGCCGTTCGCAGCACCGTGCGCTGCAGGCCGGCCGCAGGTCGGCCATTGCGAAACGCGCGGATTTCGTCGATGCCGTAGAGGTTTTCGGTGGCGCCATAACGCAGCGTGTGGGGGCTGTCCCAGAACAGCTCGTCGAGCACAGCCACGTCGTTGCCGACCAGGGCTTGCTCATAGCGCTCAAAGGCGGCCGTCACCTCGGCCAGCACGTCGGGCAGGTTGATATCCATTCAGAACTCCACGGGTTTGCAGTGGGCAAGGCCCGCATTGTGCAGCGCCATGCCGGCGCGCAAGGCCAGGTCTTCGCGCCAGGGGGCGGCGATCAGCTGCACGCCGATGGGCAGGCCTTCCGTACCCGAGGGCCACAGCGGCGCCGCGACCACCGGGCAGCCCGCGAACGAAATAGGTTGCGTGAGCAGGCCGATGGAGGGGCGGCAGGGCAGGCGCTGGCCGTTGATCTCGACCCACTCGGTGCCCAGGGGCTGCGCCGGCACGGGCGTGGCGGGCGCGATCAGCACGTCCCAGTCGCGAAACAGGGCGTTGACCTTGTCGCGGTAGACACGGCGAAAGCGCTGCGCGCGCACGTACCACGCGGCGGGTTGCAGCGCGCCCGAGATGAAGCGGTCCACCGACAGCGGCTCGAAGTCGGCGGCTTGCGTGCGCAGGCGGTGCAGGTGCTGGGCGCCGCCTTCGCTGGCGCTCACGATGAAGGCCGCCGCGCGCGCCTGCACGGCGTCGGGCCATTCCATGGTGACCGTGGCGCCCAGGGCCTGCGCAGCGAGCGCTGCCACCTCCCGCGCGGGTGCGGTGGCATGTTCGGCGAAGTAACCACCCAGCACACCCACGCGCAGGCCTTTGATGCCCAGGCCCAGCGAACGCACGGTGGGCTGCACGGTCGTGGCGTGGCACCCAGGATCCAGCGGATCGGCGCCTTGCAGCGCGTCGTAGGCCAGGGCCAGGCCGGGCAGGTCGTCGGCAAACGGGCCGAGGTGGTCCAGGCTGTGCACAAACGGGTAGCTGCCGCGTCGCGAGAGCCGGCCGAAGGTCGGCTTGAGGCCCCACACGCCGCACAGCGAGGAGGGCACGCGGATCGAGCCGTTGGTGTCCGACCCCAGTGTCAGCGGCACCTGTCCTGCGGCCACCGCCGCGCCGGATCCGCCCGACGATCCACCGGCCGAGCAGTCCAGGTTGTGCGGGTTCCGCGTGGGGCCGTAGTGGGTGTTTTCGGTGGTGAATCCGTAGGCGTACTCGTCCATGTTGAGCGAGCCCACCAGCACCGCACCAGCGGCCTGCAGGCGTTCCACCAGCACCGCGTCGGTGCTGGCGGGTGGGTCGGTGCGGTTGACCCGCGAGCCGGCCAGGGTCACCTCACCGGCAATGTCGAACAGGTTCTTCACCGCGAACGGCACACCGGCCAGCGGACCCAGCGGTTCGCCGCGCGCGCGTTGTGCGTCCACCCGCGCGGCTTGTACCCGGGCGGCTTCAAAGCGGGTGCCGGTGAAGGCGTTCACGCGGCCGTCGGTGGTTTCGATGCGCGCGATGCAGGCTTCGAGCAACCCGGCGGCGCTCTGGCTGCCACTGGCCACCGCCTGCGCAGCCTGACTCAGGGACAAGGGAGCGTTCATGGCGCGCCCTCAGTGTTGTGAAGCTTGAAACGGCGCCGGGCAGTAGATCTCGGCGGGCTCGTCGTGCGGTGCCAGTTCGAAGCCGTCGAGCAGCGCAGCCAGTACCGCGGTGCGTTGCAGGTGGGTGGCCACGCGCTGCGCTTGCGCTTCGCTCAGCGGCAGGTCCACGGCCAGGGCCGCGGCCTGCACATAGGCCAGGGTCTGCGGCTCGTTCATCGGCGCACCTCACGCTGGAAGATTTCCAGGCTGCGCTTTTTCGCGGCGATGAAGCTGGCCTCGGACAGCGTGGCGGTGGTGCGCGGACGCGGGTCGTCGTAAGGCAGGATCTCGGCCACCTTGGTGGGCCGCTTGGTGAGCAGCAGCACCTGGTCGGCCAGGTACACGGCTTCTTCCAGGTCGTGCGAGACCAGCACCATGGTGGTGCCGGTCTGCATGAAAACCTCCTGCAGCTTCTCGCGGATGAACAGCGTCATCTCGAAGTCCAGCGCAGAGAAGGGTTCGTCGAGGAACAGCACCTCGGGGTTGGGCGCCAGCGCCCGCATGATCGACGCGGTCTGCTGCTGCCCGCCCGAGAGTTCGTAGGGGTAGCGGTTGAGGTCGAACTTCACGTCGAACGAGGCCACCAGCTCGGCCATGCGGCGGTCCACCTCGGCCTTGCTCCTGCCTTCGAGCTTGAGCGGGTAGGCGATGTTGTCGATGGTGCGCATCCACGGGAACATGGCCTCGCGGTAGTTCTGGAACACGTAGCCGATCTTGGTGTCCTTCAGGCTCTTGCCGTCGAACAGGATCTCGCCGCTGTCGATCGGCACCAGGCCCGCGATCATGTTGATCAGCGTGCTCTTGCCGCAGCCGTTGGGCCCGAACACCGAGACGATCTTGTGTTTGGGGATGTCGAGGTCGAAGTTCTCGTACAGCGGCCAGCCGGCAAAGTACTTGGTGAGGCCGCGGATGGTGATGTGCGTGCCGGCCGGACCGGGCTGGAAGGCAGGCGCGGGCACGTCGGCAAACACGGGGGCATTCAACACAGTGCTCATCTTCCGCTCCAGTGGACGATCTTGCGTTCGATCAAGAGAAACAGCACGTTGAGCGCATAGCCCAGCGCACCCGCGGCCAGGATGGACGCGTACATGTCCTTCACGTTCATCACCTGCTGCGAGTTGATGATGCGGTTGCCCAGGCCGCTGTCGGCGCCGATGAACATCTCGGCCACGATCACGATCACCAGCGCCATGGAAACGGCCGAGCGCAGGCCCACAAAGCTGGGTTGCAGGCTCTCCCAGATCAACACGTCCTTGAACACCTGCCAGCGCGTGGCGCCCATCACCTTGGCCGCCATCACGCGCTGCTTGCGCGCGTTGATCACGCCGTAGGCGCTGTTGAAGATCACGATCAGCAGCGCACCGAACGCAGCGATGGCGACCTTGTTGATGTCGGACACGCCGAACACCATGAGGAACAGCGGGATGAGGGCCGACGAGGGCGTGGAGCGGAAGAAGTCGATCAGGAACTCCACGCTGCGGTAGGCCTTCTCGTTGCTGCCGAGCAGCACACCCAGGGGCATGCCGACCACAGCCGCGATCAGGAAGGCCTGCACCGTGCGCCAGACGGTCACGGCAAAGTCGGTCAGCAGCGGGCCACCGGCCAGGCCGCTGAGCAGGGCGCCGATGGCATCCACCGGTGCGGGCAGCAGGATGGGTTTGATGAAGCCGGTGCGCACCACCAGGTCCCAGATGATGAAGAGCACGACCGGGCCCACGAAGGGCAGGGCGCGGCCCCAATCGGTCTTGCGCGCCGTGGCCACGGGGGCGTTGGCTGCGGGCGGGGTCCAGGGCTTGGCGGCTTCCATCGCGTTCAGCCTTTGTAGATCATGGTGTCGACCATGAGACGCGAACTGAAGATGCCCTTTTCGGAGAACAGGTCGAAGAACTTCTGGAAGTGGCCGATGTCGGCGGGCGTGAACTCGCTGTACATGGTGTAGGCGGCCAGCGGCACCTCGCCCGCGAGGGCGCCTTCGATGGGGGTGTAGCCCGTGAGGTACTTGCGTGCCTCCACCGGCTTGCTGCGCACGTAGGCCACACCCTTGGCGTAGGCTGCGACAAACTTCTTCGCCGCCTCGGGGTTCTTCTTGATGAACTCGGACGACAGCGACGCCGAGCCGCCGAACCACGGCGCCATGTTGTCGCCCAGCACATAGCGCGCAATGACACCGGCCTCCAGCACGCGGCTGGTGCCGTTCATGCGGCCAATGGTGCCCGTGGGTTCCAGCGTGTAGGCGCCGTCGATCTGGCCGGCGGCGAGCGCGGCCACGTGCTGGCCGATCGGCAACTCGACCACGGTGGCGCCGGTGGCACCACCACGCTCCAGGATGGTCTTGGCCAGCGTCACGTTCTGGATGCCGGGGCCCGAAGCCACGCGCTTGCCCTTGAGGTCGGCCATCACCTTGGCGGGGCTCGCCACGGGCACGATGACCTCGTCGAGCACGTTCTTCACGTTGCTCGGGTTGGAGCAGAAGATCTTGAAGGTGCCGGGCTGGGCCAGTTCGCCGATGGCGATGTTGGCCGAACCGGTGCCGTTGGCCGTGCCATCGGAGCGGCCCGAGAGCACCGCTTCCATGACCTGCTGCGCACCGGCGAATTTGAGCGGCTCGACGTCCAGACCGGCTTCCTTGAAATAGCCCAGCTCGATGGCCGAGTAGAACGGCAGGCCTGCGGCAATGGGCCAGTAACCCAGGCGGACCTTGGTGGCGGCCTGCGCGCGCACGATGCCGGGCGCGCCCAGCAGGCCGATGGCCGCACCCGCAGCGCCAAGCTGCAGCACGGTGCGTCGGTTGGTCGAGGTGGACAGGGCGGTGGCGGTGAAGGTCTTCATGGATGGGCTCCAGCGGGTTGAACAAACAATGACGCACCAGGATGGAAGCGGCCCGCACCAAGCGTGAGCATTCCGTCTTGTATTCAAGATGGCTTGCAAGCTTGATGCCAACCTGCGGACGTGAAAAAGCCCACCGCACTTGGCGTGCGGCGGGCTTGCGTGGTCGGGTGGTGCGGCTCAGGCCGCGTGCATCACAAACCGAGGTTGCGGCCGAACAGGCCGATCACGCCCACGATGATCAGGTAGACGGCAACGATGTAGTTCAGCATGCGCGGCATCACGAGGATGAGGATGCCGGCGATGAGGGCCACCAGGGGGCCAATGCTCAGGTTCAGGTTCATGGTGGTATTTCTCGAAGAGGGTCGTGCTGGCGCCGCAGAGGTTGTGGCGCACCAGCCCGATCATTGGATCATGTTGGCCCACCCCCCGCGGCGTCTGTGCGACGCCATACACATCCAACCCAAGGCTCCATTCATGGCGTGGAGCCCAGCGCCGCCCAGTCGGCGACCATGAGGCGGGCCAGCACCGTCCAGCCCGTGGTGCCGGGGCGGATCACGGCGGCTTCGCCCTCGCTCAGGTGGGGCGCGCCGGCCACCGCACGAAACGGCGTGCCGTGGCCCACGATCCAGCGGTTGGTGCCGACGGGGACCGGCGTGGCCAGCAGCTGTTTGAGCCCAGCGTAGTCGTTGCCCTGCGCTTCGCGGATCTCGTTGCGTGGCGTCACCGTGGTCAGCATCAAGCGCGCGTGGTCCATGGTGCGGCAGTAGGGACTGGCCAGGGCCTCGCCCACCGGCAGCTGCAGCGCGCGGATGCGTTGGCCGATGGCGGTGGCGTCGCGCTGGCCTTGCGGCGAGAGCAGGCGCTGGTTGTCGCAGTCGGTGTACGAGCTCATGGCCGAATCACCGCGCGAGAAGTCGGTGGCGGTGTGGCGGAAATAGACCACGTAGCCGCCGCTGCGCAAGGCACTGAGCAGGGCAGGGCCTTGCAGCGCAGCGCCGGCCGCGGGCGCGGACGACGCGGCATTGGCGATGGTGGGCTGGGCGTGGGCGGTGAGCGCGGCGCAGATGAGCAGCAGCGCGGGCAGGGCAAAGAGGCGGTGGGTGAACATGGGTGGCTCCAGCTGCCCGCGCAGGGGCGGGACGGGAAGGCGTGCGGGATGGCGCATGAATGACTTCACGACGGCTGGCGAAGTTCCAGTCCGCAGCAGGGGCCGGGATGTCACAGGTGCAGCGTGATGCTGCGGCTCAAGATGCGGGACACGCAGGGCGTGAGGCAATGGTTCTTCTCGGCGTCGTCCAGGATGAAGTCGTTGTGCTCGACCTCGCCGTCGGCATAACCGGTCTTGCAGGTGCCGCACAGGCCGCTCACACACGAGGTGGGCACATGAATGCCGTGCTGGTCCAGAAAGTCCAGCAGGTTGCTGCCTTCGGGCAGGACGAGTTCCCGCTCCGACTTCGACAACTTCAGGGTGGCGCCGGTGGTGGGAGCCAGCGGCTCGGCCCGGGTGGGTGCCTGGAAGTGTTCCGAATGCACGGTGCCCGGCTGCCAGTGCGCCGCGGCTTGCGCGCAGGCTTTCATGAAACCGGGCGGTCCGCAGAAATACAGGTGCGTGCCCGCAGGCTGCACCGCGAGCAGCGCCGCCAGATCCAGCCCCGCGCCCACCACACCGTTGTCGAAATGCCAGCGTGCCGAGCCCGGCACCCGGCGGTTGAGTTCAACCAGCTCTTCGGTGAACGCCGCCACCTCGCAGGAGCGTGCGCAGTAGTGCAGTTCGAACGGTGTGCCGGCCTGCAGCAGGCTGTGCGCCATGGACTTCAGCGGCGTGATGCCGATACCACCGGCGATCAGCAGGGCCGATGTCTGCTGCGGCTGCAACTCGAACTGGTTGCGCGGGCGGCTCACCTTCACCGTGTCACCGACCTTCAACGCCTCGTGCACGCGCAGCGAACCACCGCGTCCGTTGAGGTCCTTCAACACCCCGATGACATACCTGTGCGACTCCGCCGGGTCGTTGCACAGCGAGTACTGGCGCACCAGGCCGCCAGGCAGGTGCACATCGATGTGCGCCCCGGCGGTGAAGGCGGGCAGGTGCTCGTGGTCGGGCGCGCGAAGTTCAAACGAGTGGATGCCGGTGGCTTCCAGGCGGATCTGGCGGATCTGCAGCGCCAGCGAAGCGTCGAGTTCGTCCATGGGTCAGGCCGTCGCGGCGCTGGCCTTCATCTCGGCCTCCAGCGCGAGCATGCGGGTCTTGACGAACTGCTCGCGCTCCGCGCCCTTGAGGTGTTCGCTCTCGGCCAGCATGGTCACCACCGCCTTGGTCACGTGGCGGCGGCGCACGATCTCGTCTTCCACCCGCGCACCCACCGGGATCTCCAGCACATTGCCCGAACAGAAACTGCGTGGTGCGCCGGCGGCGTCGCGCAGCCAGTCGGCAAAACCCTCGGCGCTGGCGGCCTTGTTGGTGCCGCGCACGGCATCGCGCAGCAGCTTGCGGAACATGTAGACGCCGGCGTCGAGCTTGGTCGGGTTCTCCAGCGCGTGCACCGCGATCGGCCGCTGGCTGATGATGGCTTCGTAGTCGCCCGGGGCGTACTGCGCCTGTTTGTAGTTGGCGCGCGCGCGGTGATCGCCCGGGATCTGCGGCCGGTCGTTGATGGTGAGTCCGCCAAAACGTTCGGGCCGGCGCAGCGCCACCTGGCCTTCCAGGAAGTCGATCGACTCGTAGCCCACGAGCTCCCTGATGCCCACGCCGCGCGTGTCGATGCCCGGGCCCATCACGCGCCAGCCGATCATCTTGCTGTTCACGTCGTCCACCGGCACCGTCCAGCGCACGATGTGGAAGCGGCTGAAGTGCTTTTGCGCCGAGCCGTCTTCGGAGGTGTAGGCGTGCAGGCTCAGGTTGGGCAGCACCTGGTGCTGCACGCGGATGAACAGGCGGTCGTCGCTCACGCGGCGCGCACCCGCGCAGGCCAGCGAGCGGCCGCCCTGCACCGGCACGAACTGCATGTCGGGCGCCACTTCCATGGAAGGCGCGCCGACCTCGTCGAACGTCGTGCCCTGGAACTGCCCGTTCACCACGTTCTTGGCCGAGTGCAGCGTGGCGGTGTGGAAGTTGTCGGCCGCGTTGTCCTGCACCTGCAGCCAGTTGCAGTGCTGGAAGTTGCTGTAGGGCACGAGTTCGTCACCGGGCAGCACGGTGAAGTTGCCTTCCCACTCGGGGAAGGGCGGTTCTTTCTCGGGCGGGCCCATGTAGGCGAACACCAGGCCGTTGCGCTCGAAGGCCTTGTAGGCACCCTGGCGGATCGAGCAGGCGTAGCGCTCGGCGTCCGCTTCTTCGCCCTTCGGAAAGGGCACCTTCAGGCAGGTGCCGTCGATGTCGAACACCATGCCGTGGTAGCAGCACATGATCCCGCGCTCCTGGATGGAGCCGTATTCGAGCGACGCACCTCGGTGCACGCAGTGCGCGTGCAGCAGGCCGACGCGGCCGCTCTTGTCCCGAAAGGCCACCAGCTCCTCGCCGAGGATCTTCAGAAAGTGCGGCGTGTCGGTGAGCTCCATGGACATGCAGACCGGTTGCCAGAAGCTGCGCATGTACTCGCCCGTGGGCGTGCCCGGGCCGACCTCGGTCAGCTCCGGGTCGTGGCTCGGGATCTTGTTGGTGTGGTACCCGCCGTAGGGAATCAGCTTTTTCTCCACCGGTGGTGCGGTGCCGGTCGAACGTTGGCTGTCGTGTTTGTCCATGGGCTGGGTCATGCGGTGTCTCCGTCGGGTAGGGGTTTTGTGGGTTCTGAACTCTGTATACAGAGTTCAAAGATAGGTGGAATGCCCCGGCCTGTCAACCCGAATGACCCTGCCCTTGGTTTACCCTTCGGGCTGTCGCTGTACTTTGTATCCAAAAACCAGAAGGTTTCCATGTCGTTCACGGCCAAGCTCCCCTCCCGCACCAACTACGTGGACGAGGTCTACAAGGTGCTGCTGGACGCCATCAGCGACGGCTCGCTCGCCCCGGGCACCCGCATCACGCAGGAAGAGGTGGCCGAGCAGCTCGATGTGTCGCGCTCGCCCGTGATCCAGGCCCTGCGCCAGCTCAAGACCGACGGTCTGGTCCAGGACGCGCCCGGGCGCGGCGTGCTCATCGCCCCGCTCGACCCGCAGACCATCGGCCACGTGTACAAGATCCGCGGCGTGCTGGACGAACTCGCCGCGGGCCTCGCGGCCGAGCGTTGGGCGCGTATCGACCCCGAACTCATCCGCAAGGGGCGAGAGATCAGCCTGGGCGACGACGTGCGCGCCATGATCGACGCCGACATGGCCTTCCACCGCGCCGTCTACCAGGCCAGCGGCAACCCGCTGATTGAAGACAGTTCACGCATGCACTGGGTGCACCTGCGGCGGGTGATGGGCGGCGTGATCCAGCTGCACGGCATGCGCCGCCCCATCTGGGACGAGCATCAGGCCATTGCCGATGCCATTGAAGCGGGTGACGTGGCCCAGGCGCGCCAACTGGCGCTGCAGCACACGCTCAATGCCAGCGAGAACCTGCTGGCCCGACTGGGACTGGAAACCGCTGCCCCCTGAGCGGCAGGCGGCCACAAACGGCTATTGGTCCGGCAAAGCGGTCGACTTCAGTTCCGGCAACCCACCCGCCAGCGCCCGTTGGAAGTGGGATTCGCGCACGCTGGACTTGCGCCGCCATTGCCGGATCACCGCCAGCGTGGTGAGGCGTTGAACCAGGTCCAGGCCGGGGTAGACCACCGACAACACCTCCAGCGCGGCCTCTTTGGGTGAGAGGTACTCGCGCAGCCCCATCACCACCGCCTCGTCGCACAACGCCGGGTTCAAACTGCCCGGCTGCAAACCCAGCTCGCGCAAAGCGGCCGTCAGTGCGCGTCGGTATCGAAATCTTCTGAACATGGGACCTTGGAGGATGGCGGCCTGTCGGCGTTCCTGCGCGGAGAGACAACTGTGATCTCCCGCGCAGGGGTGCGCTGGAGCACAGACCTTAAACGCTGCCGCAGGTAGCGTGGGCCCTGAACGTCGGGCGCACACAGTCGCTCGTCGCTCCAACAGGAGTCCCCCATGAAATCAATGTCTTCCCTTTTGCTTCGCACCAGTGTGGTGGCGGCCTGCGCCTTGTCCGGCGTCAGCGCCTGGGCCCAGACCACCTACGAGCAAGACCGCGCCGCCTGCATGCGCAGCGACTCGCAACACGAGCGCACCAGTTGCCTGCGCGAAGCCGGGGCGGTGCGCGCCCAGGGCCAGAACCGCGCGCCGGGGGCCACGCCCGAAGCCCGCATGGAGAACGCGATGAAGCGCTGTGCCGACCTGCCGCCGGAGAACAAATCGACCTGCGAGCGCATGGTGCATGGCGAAGGCACCGTGAGTGGCTCGGTGGCCGGCGGCGGTCAGATCCGCGAACTGGTCACCACGGTCCCGGCCGTGCCGCCCATGCAACCCATGCCGCCAGGGCAACCTTCACCGCAACCCATGCCGCCCCTGCAGCCCATGCCGGGCGCGCCGGCCATGCGCTGAGCGTCCAGACCGGAGGCGCGCACCAGGGCGCAGTCCCGCTCGGCGGTCGCTGAAGTTCACGCCGCCGAATCGCCCTCCCGCGGTGTGGTGAGCGTGAGCAGAATATCGGCGTACCAGGCGCAGTTCAGGCCCAGCGACTCGTCCAGCACCAGATCGCGGTCGCCCATGTCCATGCGGGCCGAGTGCACGCCCATCAGTTTCCAGGGCAGGGCAGCGCTCTGCGCTTCGGGAGAGCTGTCGCGCATCACCACCGCCGCGCCGCTGGTGCCGCGGTGGGTGCGGGCGTCGGTGAGGAAGTAGCCGTTGCCCTGGAAGCGGATCCCGTAAGGCGAGGCAATGATGGCGTGGCGCAGCACCGGCAGGTGGTGCAGCGCGTCGTGGAACCCGAGCGGAAAGCCCACCACCAGCAACGACTCGCCGGGGTGCACTTCGTCAAAGCTGGTCGGCAGGTGGGCCGGGCTGAAGGCTCGGATCACCGACTCGTCGGGCAGCGCCGCGCGGTCGAGTTCGATCACGGCCACATCGATCTCGCCACCGCTGTCCTTGCCCTGGCGCCACACGGCCGCACCCTCGTTGTAGAGCAGCATCGAAAAGCCGGTGGAGCGCGTGAGGTTGGAGGCGTCCAGGTGCAGTTCGATCTCCAGCCGGTCGGGGAAATGCTGGGTGGCTTCGTCAATCACCACGTGCCGGCTGGTCACCAGATACAGGCGGTCGTCCCGCTCGAAAAAGAAACCGCTGGCGTTGGTCAGGGGTTGCTTGCCATGGAATGTGGACACGCGCGGTGCGGCCAGAAACAGCGGGTCGACCGGGGCCGTGATGGGTGCCACCTCGTCGCCTTCGGCGTTGCCGGTGGTGGGCGCAATGATTTGCGGTGGGTCGGGATAGATCGGGGGTCGGTTCATGGTTTGAGTGTCGCACCCTTCATCGCGAAGAGCGCGAAGGGGTTGAAGAGCAAAGGAATGTTGACGGCGGGCGGTGCGGCCAGGCGCGCCGGCACCTGGGCTGCCACGGTTGCCCGGGCGGAGGGAAACTGTTTCGAGACAAAGGCCCAGACCAGTCGCGAGGCGTCGGGCCCTTGCGCGTCGCTGTAAGGCTGGTTGGCTGCGCCACCGCTCCAGGCGTGGCCGAGCTGGTCCACGTTGATCAGGGTGGCGGCGGTGCGCCCGCGGTGTTTGAAGTCGGTCACCTGCATGGGGTGGCGCTGGCCGCGTTGCTGGCTGCGCGGTGCGCCCGCGGCAGCGCCACCGGCAAGTGCCCACACGCCGGCCGCAGCGGCGCCGTTGCTGGAGGCCACCACGGCATCGCGTCTGCCTTGAATCACCAGCAGCGGCGGCAGCGGCAACAGTTGACCCGGTGGGGGCGACCAGGGCGCGGGCATGCGGTGCCCACGCATGGCGGCGAGCGCGGTGGCGGTGGAGTCGGCCGCGCCGGGGGCAATGCCCGAGTGCATCACCACCGCCTTGAAGCGCGCCGGGTGGCGCGAGGCGATGAGCGCGGCCATGCTGGCGCCGGCCGACAGGCCCGCGAGGGCCACGCAGGCCCGGTCCACCGGCTGCAGCAGGCACACCTGGTCGATGGCGGCCAGGATCAGCGACACCTCGCCGTGGGCGCGCCCGCTGCGCGTGTCAAACCAGTTCCAGCAACGCTGGGCGCTGGCCAGGCGGTCTTGCTCGGGGTAGAGAACCAGAAAGCGCTCGCGTCTGGCCAGCGCGTTCATGCGGGTGCTTTGCGCAAAACCCGCCGCATCCTGGCCGCAGCCGTGCAGCATGACCAGCAGCGGCAGGCGCTCGCCGGCTTGCAACGCGGGCGGCCGGTAAAGACGGTAGCGGCGCGCGCCGCCGGGGCCGATCGCCATGCCGCTGAGCCAGTCGCCCGGTGTGGCCGGTGGCTGCTTCGGGGTGGCCGCGCGTTTCACGGCGGTTTTGACGGCGCGCGTCTGCGCACGGCGCGTGTTGCGCGTGAGCGTGGCCAGGTTGCGGTTGAACAGCTTCAACCAGCTGGACGCTGCCGTGCGCTGGGCCATGGCGTGAAGCCTCTCAGGCTTTCAGAAACGCCAGCAGGTCCTTGGCCAGGCGCTGCTTGTGGCTGACGAACAGGCCGTGCGGTGCGCCTTCGTATTCGATGAGCTGCGACCCGGCGATGCCCGCAGCCGCGAGGCGGCTCGATGCCGCGATCGGCACCGTTTTGTCGTCGGTGCCGTGGATCAGCAGCGTGGGCACCGTGAACGCGGCGAGGTCGGGGCGGAAGTCGGTGCTGGAGAACGCGCGCATGCTGGCCACGGTGGGGCGCAGGCCGGCCTGCATGGCGGTGTTGTGCGCCCAGCGCAGGGTCTCGTCGCTCACGCGGCTGTCGGGGGAGGCGTGGCTGAAGAAGTCACGGAAGAAGCCGGTGAAGAATTTGGCGCGGTCGTCCCCCAGGGCCTTGGCGGTCTTGTCGAAGGCGGAGGCTTCCGCGCCCGTGGGGTTGTCGGGGGTCTTCAGGCGAAACGGCAGCACCGACGAAATCAGCGCGGTGCGCGCCACGTGCTTGCCGTTGTGGCGCGACATGTAGCGCGCCACCTCGCCGCCGCCCATGGAAAAGCCCACCAGCGTGACGTCTTCCAGCTTGAGCTGCTCCATCACCTCCCACAGGTCGTCGGCCAGGGTGTCGTAGTCGTAACCGTTCCAGGGTTGTGACGAGCGGCCGAACCCGCGCCGGTCGTACGAGATGACGCGGTGGCCGGCCTCGACCAGCGACATGGCGAGATCGTCCCAGCTGTCGGCGCTCAAAGGCCAGCCGTGGATCAGCACGACGGGACTGCCCTCGCCCCAGTCCTTGAGGTAGAGCGAGGTCTGGTCGGCGGTGGTGATGCAGTTCATGGAATCTTTGGAACTTGAAAACGAAAGCTTCCAGTGTCCGAAACGCCCCGGTCCGTGTCTGTTCGACACCGCACGAAGCCGTGGTGGCGACAAAGGCCCACACGTGCAGGGCCGTCGCTGCCGTGCTGCAATCCCCCCTGGCAACAGACTTTTGGCCATGAACCTCAACAACGACTTTTCCCTGCGCGCCACCGACCGGGCAGACACGGCCATCTGGCAGCCCTCGCCCTTGCCGGGGGTGGAGCGCCGCCTGCTCGACCGCGTGGGCAACGAGGTGGCACGTGCCACCAGCGTGGTGCGTTATGCACCCGGCTCGCGCTTTGATGCGCACACCCACGGCGGCGGCGAGGAAATCCTGGTGCTCGAGGGTGTGTTTTCGGACGAGACCGGCGACCACCCGGCCGGCACCTACCTGCGCAACCCACCCGGCACGCGCCACGCGCCGTTTTCGGTGCCCGGCTGCGTGTTGCTGGTGAAGCTGTGGCAGTTCGCCGCCGACGACCTCACGCCCGTGCGCATCAACACGCTCACCGAACCCTGGCGTCAGGGTCTGGTGCCGGGACTCACAGTGATGCCGCTGCACGAGCACGACGGCGTGAGCACGGCGCTGGTGCGCTGGGCGCCCCACACACAGTTCAACCCGCACCGCCATCCCGGTGGTGAAGAGATCTTTGTGCTGGAAGGTGTGTTTCGCGACGAGCACGGCACCTACCCGCGCCACAGCTGGCTGCGCAACCCGCGCTGGAGCCAGCACACGCCCTTCACCGGCCCCGAGGGCGCGTTGATCTGGGTGAAGGTGGGCCACCTGGGCGCCACCTTCCTGGAGCCTGCGTTCGCCGCTTGATCAGGTGCCGCTGCGCAGCAGCATGGCCGGGTTCAGCCGCATCTGCGCGAGCAGGTAGCGCGCACCCAGCCCCAGGCTCACACCGCTGACCCCCAGCGCGGTGAGCGCGCCGGTCCAGTACAGGCCCATGGGGTCCAGGTCGAGCCGCCAGCGCAGCAGGCCGGTGGCCAGCGCGCTGCCGGCCAGCATGGCAAAACCGGCGGTCACCACCGCGAGCAGCAGGTATTCCCAATACAGCACACGCCGCAGACTGGTCAGGCGCGCACCGACGGCGTGCATCACCGTGGCCTCAAACACCTGGCGCGCGCGGCTGCTGGCCACCACGCTGGCGAGCACCAGCAGGCTGGCCGCCAGGCACACGCCGGCGATCACCGCCAGACCCGTGCTGGCGCGGCCCATGAGCGCACGCGTCTCGCGCAGCAGCGACTCGGTGCGCACGGTGGCGATGTTGGGCGCGGCGGCGGCCAGCTGGTCTTGAGCGGCCAGGGCCTGGTCGGCGGGCAGCCAGGCGGCGCCCACGTGGCGCGTGATGTAGGGGTCGAGCACACCGTCGCTGAAGATGCCTTCCAGCCACAGGCGCGCCTGCATCCGCTGCTGGCTGTAAATGGCGGCGAGCTCGGCCTGCACCGGTGCGCCCAGGATCTCGAAGGTCAGTTGGTCGCCCACCTTCAGGCCCAGCTGGTCGGCCTCGCGGTCTTCCATGGCCACCAGTGGAGCGCCGCTGTGGTCGGCCGGCCACCAGGCGCCGTTGCGGATCACCACGTCGTCGATGTTGCCGGCGCGGCTGCTGAACTTCTGCTCGTCGCGCGCTTCGCGCACGCGCTCACCATCGCTGCTGTCGCGCAGCACTTCGCCGTTCACCTCGATCACACGGCCCAGCACCAGCGGGGCCGTGGTGACCTCGCGCAAGCCAGGCTGCGCTTCGAGCGTGTCCTGCAGCAACGGGATCTGCTCGGTCTGCACGTCGTAGAACACCATGGCCGGCGCGTTGGCGGGCACGGTTTCGTTCACCGTGCGCAAGAGCGAGGTGACCACCAGCGTGCAGGCCACCAGCAGCGTGAGCGCGGCACCCAGCGAGAGCAGGGCCGCGCGCAAGGGTGAGTCGCTGCGCTGCAGGCCGGCCATGGCCAGGCGCAGTTCAAACGGCATCGTGGCCCCGGGCCGGTGGAGCTGGCGGCGCGCCAGGCCACGCAGCAGGCGCGTCACGCCTTCGAGCAGCACCAGCAGCAACACCGTGGCCACCACAAAAGCGAAGCCGAAACGTGCGTCGGGCACGCTGGCCACCACCAGCACACCCACCACCGCAGCCACACCGCCGGTGAGCCACCACACGCGTCGGGGCGTCTTGAGCGTGTTGCCGTCGATGCCGCGAAACAGCGCGGCCGGCGATACCGAGAGTGCGCGGCCCAGCGCGGGCAGCGCAAACGTGAGCGCGGTCAACACACCGAAGCTCAGGCCCACCAGCGAGGGCAGCCACAGGCTGGCCACCAGCGGCGCCAGCGGCAGCTGCTGCGCGGCGGCCAGCGTGCCGCCCAGGGCGAGCGCGTTGCCGATGAGCACACCACCCAGGCTGGAGAGCAGCGCCAGCATCAGGATCTGCAACAGCACCAGCGCGGCCAGCCGGCCGTCGCGCAGGCCCACGGCGCGCAGCGTGGCCAGCGTGCCGAGCTTGCCTTGCAGGTAGGCCTGCACGCTGTTGAACACACCAAGTCCGCCAATGAACAGCGCGGAGAAACCGATGAGCAGCAGCCCCGAGCCGATCTGGCCCAGCACCTCGGCCATGCGGTCGCTGCGTTCTTCAAACGTGCGCACCTCGGCCTGCAGGTCGGGCCAGGCGGCGATGAAGGCGTCGCGCCACGCGGCGGCGGGCTGTGGCGTGCGAACGCGGTAGTGGTACTCCACGCGGCTGAGCGGCTGCACCAGGCCGGTGGCGGCCAGCGCCCCGTCGGCCACCAGCACCGGGGCACCACCCCAGTCGGCGCGCAGGCTGCGGTCGGGCTGGCGCACCACAAGGGCGCGCACCTGCAGGCGCAGGTTGCCCACCTCCACCGTGTCGCCGGGTTGAAGGTTCAGGCGTTGGGCGAGCGTGGCGTCCAGGGCCGCGCCCCACACACCGTTGCGCTCCAGCAGCGCCGCGGTCAAGTCACCCGCGGGGGCCAGTTGCACCGTGCCGTACAGCGGGTAACGCGCGTCGGCGCTCTGCAGCTCGATGAGCTGGGCCCGGCCATCGGACGTGCGCAGCATGGTGCGCAGCTCCACCAGGCGCGACACATCGGCGCGCCCGTTCATCCAGGCCAGCACGTCGGGGGGGAGTGGCGCGGTCTGCTCCACCTCCACATCGCCACCGAACAGCAGGCGCGCGTCGTTCACGAGCGCGCCAGCCACCTGGCGGTAGAGGCCGCCACCGGCCGTGACCAGCGCCACGCCCAGCACCAGGCAGGCGCAGAAGATCCACAGGTGTCGGCCGCTGGCGCGCAGGTCGCGCCAGGCCAGACTAAACAGAAACGGCATCGGGGGCCCGCACGGTGGTGTTGACTTCGTTCAGGTGGCCATCGTGCAGGCGCAGCACGCGGTCGCAGCGCGTGGCGAAGTCGGGGTCGTGCGTCACCAGCACCAGCGTGGTGCCGGCCTCGGTGTTGAGTTCAAACAGCAGTTCGCGGATGGCTTCGCCGGTGTGGTCGTCGAGGTTGCCGGTGGGCTCGTCGGCGAGCAGCAGGCGCGGGCGGTGCACCAGCGCGCGGGCAATGGCCACGCGCTGTTGTTCGCCGCCCGAGAGCTGGCTCGGGTAGTGGCCCTGCCTCTCGCCCAGACCCACGCGCTGGAGCAGTGCGGCCGCGCGCTCGTGCGCGTCCGGGCGGTTGGCCATCTGCAGCGGCAGGGCGACGTTGTCCAGCGCGCTCAGGCTGGGCAGCAGGTGGAACGACTGGAACACGATGCCGATGCGGTCGCGGCGCAGGTCGGCCAGGGCATCGGCGTCCATGCCGCCCAACTCGGTGCCGTCGATGGCCACCCGCCCGCTGGCCGGGCGCTCCAGGCCCGAGAGCAGCAGCAACAAGGAGGTTTTGCCCGAACCCGACGGCCCGGTGATGGCCACGCGTTCACCGGCGGCCACCGAGAGGTTCACCGCGCGCAACACGTCGATGCGTGCGGCGCCCAGCTGGTAGTGCATGGACAGGTCTGAAATTTCAATCATGCGGGGTGAGTTCACGTTCAAGGGCAAAGGTTCAGTATGCCGAGCGGGATGCCAGGCCGCGTGGATGTGGACTTTTTGCGCGCCGAATGGGCCTGTGTTGTGGTCGCCTGACGCGAACGCGACCACAGGCCCCTACACTGGGTACGGTATCTGCAACAGAATGTTGCGGGTGTTCCTGTGCTTGCAGGCGGACCGACAACACGTGCTTATGAAACATGGCGCAAGCCCTTCGAGGGCGGGTGGACAAGGGAGGGGTGATCTGCCGGGCAGATGGTTGCGCCGTGGCTGGCGAGTGCTGATGGCGGCCATGCTGCTGTCGCTGGCGGCCTGTGGTGAGTCGGTCGTACCGCCCATCACGGTGGGCATGAACCCCTGGGTCGGTTACGACCCGCTGGTGCTGGCGCGCGACCGTGGCCTGGCCGATGCAAAACAGCTGCGGGTGGTGGAACTGGCGTCGGCATCCGAAACGCTGCGCCACCTGCGCAATGGCCTGCTCGACGCGGCCACGCTCACGCTCGATGAAACCCTGCGTCTGGTTGACAGCGGTGTGCCGGTGCGCATCGTGGCGGTGCTGGACGAGTCCACCGGCGGCGATGCGGTGCTGGCGGCGCCGCGCATCACCTCGGCGGCACAGCTCAAGGGTGAATTCGTCGCGGTGGAAGACTCGGCCGTGGGCGCCCTGCTGCTGCAACGCACCTTGCAGAAAGCCGGTCTGACACGCGCCGACGTGAAGGTGACCAACATCGAAGTCGCCCGCCATCTCGAGGCGCTGCTGTCGGGCCAGGCCGCGGCGGCCGTGACCTACGAGCCTCTGGCGGGCGCGATCGAAGCCGCCGGCTTTCGTCGGATCTTCGACAGCCGCGAACTCCCGGGCGAGATCCTGGATGTGCTGGTGGTGCGCACCGACGTGCTGGAGCAGCGCCCCGAAGCGGTGGACGCTTTGCTGCGAGCCTGGTACGCCGGCCTGGACCTGTTCACGCGCGACTTGCCCGGCGCAGCGGAGTTGCTGTCGCGGGGCACCGACCTGTCGCCGGCTGCCTACCAGGCGGTGTTGGGGGGACTGGCATTTCAATCCGCCGGCGCTTGCGCGCAAGAACTGCAGGGCGACCCACCACCGCTGGTGGAAAAAGCCTTGATCGTTGCCGGCGCCCTGCAGTCGATCGGGCTGCTCCAGCGCACGCCACGCTGGCAAGAACTCATCGACGGCGCGCCCATGCAGCGCCTGCAGGCGGGCGGCAAAGCGCCATGAAGTCGCTGTTTTCCCGCATGACCTTGCCCGGGCGTTTGCTGGCGCCCCTGGTGCTGGTGCTGTTCGCTCTGACCGCGTCCGTCATCAGCCACGTGGTGCAGGTGGGCAATCTGGACGTGCAGGTGATTGACCAGGAGACCCGGCGCCTGCGCGAGCGCATGAGTGTCGAGCAAAGCCGCCTGGACTCCTCGGCTGCCGTGGACAACCCGACGCTGTTGCGCCGCCTGGTCGGAGGACTTGGCCTGTACAGCGGCATGCGCCACATCTACCTGCTCGATCGCGACAGTCTGGTGGAAGCTTCGCTGGTGCGGTCGGACATCGGCCTGGCCTTCGGCGAGGTACTGCGCCAGCGTGCCGACCTCGCCGAGGTCAACAACGTCGTGTTCAGCGACCTCTCGAATGTGGCCATCCGGATCCTGCACCTGCCGTCCTCGCAGCAGTTGGTGGGCATTGCCCCCCTCACCACAGGCCGGCGCCTCGTCACCGTGGTCGACCTGAGCCTGCCGCGGGCGGTGCGCCTGGCCGACCTGCGAGAAGACGCGTTGCGCGAAAGCCTGACGCTGCTGGGTGTGGCCGCGTTGTTGGCCCTGCTGATGCACCTGGTGTGGTTTCGTCGGGCCCAGCACCTCGCGTCGACCCTGCAGCGCATGGGCAACGGCGAACTGCAGGCGCGCGTGGCACTGCAAGGGCGCGACGAACTCGCCATGATCGGCAGTGAGGCCGACCGCATGGCCGAGCGGCTGCAGGCCGGTCAAGGCCAGCTCCGGCACCTGGTGGACCTGGTCGATCGCTCGCCCGTGGTGGTGGTCGAATGGAACAACGAGCCCGGTTGGCCGATGAGCTATGTGAGCGAGTCGGTGGACCAGTGGGGTTACCAGCCTGCCGACCTCTTGCGCGGTGATCGGCACTACGCAGGCCTGATCCACCCCGACGACATCGAGCGCGTGAAGCTGGAGGCGGCCCGTTATTTCAAGGACGGCCCCGACGAGCACCGCCAGGAATACCGGTTGCGCTGCGCCGACGGAAGCTGGGTCTGGGTGGACGACCGCACCACGCTGAGCCGCGATGCACAGGGCACCATCACCAGCATCAGTGGCGTCTTGCTTGACATCACGGTGCAGAAAGAGGCGCAGCTCGCGCAGCAGGAACAGGCCGAGTTCCTGCGCCTGTTCTACGAGCTGCCTTTCATCGGCATGGCCATTTCGGCGCCAGGCTCCACGCGCTGGGTGCAGGTCAACAGCCAGCTCTGCACGATCCTGGGCTATTCGCGCGAAGAGCTGCTGCGCATGACCTGGTCCGAGATGACGCCCCAGCCCGACCTGGACCGCAACCTCGCCCTGCGCGACGCGATGCTGACCAACGGGACCGACAACTACATGATGCAGAAGCGTTTCGTGCGCAAGGACGGCAGCTTCGTGCACACCGAGCTCGACGTGCGCGCAGTGCGCAACCCCGACGGCACGCTCAAGCACCTGTTCGCGACCGTCAAGGACATCACCGAGCGGCTGCAGGCCGACGCCGCGATCGGCAAACAAAAAGACCTGCTGGAGCTGGCCGAGTCCATGGCGGGGCTGGGCAGCTGGGAGTACGACACCCAGAGCCACAGCATCTGGTGGTCGCGCCAGATGTACCGCAACACGGGGCGCGACGAAGCGCTGGGGCCACCGTCCGATCTCGCCGCCTACCTCGCCTACATCCACCCCGACGACCAGAAGCGGGTGGACCTTTTCATGCGTGCCATCCCCCACGACACGTCCATGAGCACCGCCGAGTTCCGCCGCCACCCCGACCTGGGACCCCTGCGCTGGTTTCGCGGCAGCGTGCAGAGCCGGCCCATGGCCACTGCCGGGTTCTACAGTTACAGCGGGACCTTGCTGGACATCACCCAGCTCAAGCAGGCGCAGGCCACGCTGGAACAGACCAACGCCGCGCTGGAGCAACGCGTGAACGAACGCACCGCCCAGCTGCGCGGTCTCAACGAGGAACTCGAAGCTTTCTCGTACACCGTGTCGCACGACCTCAAGGCGCCGCTGCGCGGGATCGATGGCTACAGCCAGCTGCTCGAAGAAGAGCACAGCAGCCTGCTCAACGAAGAAGGTCGCCAGTTTCTGACGCGCATCCGCCGCGGCGTGCGGCAGATGGGCGACCTGATTTCCGGGCTGCTCGACTATTCGCGCATGGAGCGCCGCGCCATGGAGCACCAGCGGGTGGACGTGCCCGCGTTGGTGGCCCAGGTGATCGAAGGCCACAGCGCCGATATTGAAACCACCCGGGTGCGCCTGAGCCTGCAGTTGGAGCCCATGGAGTTGCGGCTCGACCGCGAGGGCATGGCCGTGGTGCTGCGCAACCTCGTTGGCAACGCCATCAAGTTCAGCCGCACCCGGGCGCAGCCCGAGGTGGAAATCGGTTCCCGCACCGAAGGCGAGCGGCGCATGCTCTGGGTGCGTGACAACGGCGTGGGTTTCGACATGAAATACCACGACCGCATCTTCGGCATCTTTCAGCGCCTGCAGCGCGCCGAGGACTACCAGGGCACCGGCCTGGGTCTGGCGCTGGTGGCCAAAGCCGTGCAACGCATGGGTGGACGCGTGTGGGCCGAGAGCCAGCCCGGACAAGGCGCCACCTTTTTTCTGGAGTTCCCGTCATGAACAAGCCCTCCACCATGCCGCCGATCCTGCTGGTTGAAGACAACCCGATGGACCTGGACCTCACGCTGCGCGCCTTCAACAAAAAGAAGTTCTCCAACACCATCCAGATCGCGCGCGATGGTGAAGAAGCGCTGGCCTACTTTCCACGGTGGGAAGCGGGCGAGCCCCTGCCCGCCGTCATACTGCTGGACATCAACCTGCCCAAGGTCAATGGTCTGGAGGTGCTGCAAAAACTCAAGAGCCACTCCGAGTTCCGGCGCATTCCGGTGGTGGTGCTCACGTCGTCGCGCGAGAATTCCGACCTCAAGACCGCTTACGACCTGGGCGTGAACTCCTACATCGAGAAGCCGGTCAGCTTCAGCAAGTTCATTGAAGTGGCCGAGCACATCGAACTCTACTGGTGCCTGCTCAACGAGCGGCCCGTCTGACAACCAAGGAATTCGCTATGATCAAGATCCTCATCCCCGTCGACGGCTCGGCCCAGTCCATGCACGCGGCCTACCACGCCATGCGCCTGGTCAGCTCGGGCCTGAAGGCGCGCTTCGTGGTGGCCAACGTGCAGGAAGGCCCCAACCTCTACGAGCTCGTGGTCGCCCACGACCCCGACGTGTTGCACGAAGTGAGCGACGCCGCCGGCCACGACCTGGTGCGCCCCGCCGTGGCGCTGTTCACCTCGGCCAGCCAATTGGTGGAAGAAGCCGTGGCCAGCGGCGACCCCGCGCACACCTTGCTGGAAATGGTGGAGAGCCACGACTGCGACGCCGTGATCATGAGCGCCCACGGCAGCGGCGAGGGCGAACGCGGCCTGGGCTCGGTCGCGCAGCATGTGGTGCAGCACTGCGCTGTGCCCGTGACGATCGTGCGGCCGGCGCGTGCGGAGGCGTCTGAGGAGGCCTGAATTCGATCTCTGTTGTCGGTCGAGGCTGGGAAGGACCGTCCGTCCTCAACCCTGAAGCGTGAAGAAAAAGGTCGAACCTTCGCCCGGGACCGATTCGGCCCAGGCGCGGCCGCCGTGGCGCGCCACGATGCGTTTGACGATGCTCAGGCCGATGCCCGAGCCGCTGAACTCGTTGTGGTTGTGCAACCGGTTGAAGGGGGCGAACAGCCGTTCGGCGAACTTCATGTCGAAGCCGCAGCCTTCGTCCCGCACGAAGAACGCCGGGCCCTCTTCGTGCATGAAGCCGCCCACCTCGATGTGGGTGGTCTCCTTCCTGGCGCTGAACTTCCAGGCATTGCGCATCAGGTTGTCGAGCACACAACGCACCAGGGTGGGGTCCGCCAGCGCCGTCAGGTCCGGGGCAACGGTGATCACGGCCCGTCTGTCGGGCTCGGACGCCATGAGCAACTCGCCGAGCTCGCTGGCCATCTGGCTGATGTCGACCTCGGTCACGCTCATGGCCGAGCGCGACAGGCGCGACATTTCCAGCAGGGCATCGATGAGGGCACCCATGCGCGTGGCCGAGGCGCCCATGGTCTTGAGCAGCTTGACGCCCGGCGCACCCAGCCCGTCGGCATAGTCTTCGATCATCACCGTGCTCAGCCCGGCGATGGCGCGGATGGGTGCCCGCAGGTCGTGGGCCGCGGAGTAGGTGAAGGTCTCCAGCTCGCTCAGGCTCTGTTGCAGCTCGCTGGTGCGCTCGCCCACCTGCAGCTCCAGGCTGTCGTTGAGCTGGCCCATCTGGATCTCGGCGGTCTTGCGCTGGGTGATGTTCTGCACGATGCCGCTCAGCCGCTGACCGGGCAGCGGGCTGGCGTCGATCTTGATCCATCGGTCGCCATGCGCGTCCTTACCCACCCGGAACTCTTCGCTGAACTTGTGCAGAGGCGCGGTGGACGCGTCCATCTGCGCAGCCATCGCGGGCCGGTCCGCCTCGTTCATGCTGGAGAGGAATTCCGCGAACGTGAGTGCGCAGTTGTTCGGTTGGCCCATCAGGCTTGCCGAGCCGGGTGAGAGGCGCACCTGGCCGCTGGTGCAGTCGAATTCGACCGTGCCCATGTGGGCGGCGTCCAGCGCCTGCTGCAGAAGGCGCTGGCTCTCGGCCAGGGCTTCTTCAGCCAAATGCCGCTCCAGAGCCATCTGGATGGTGGCGTGCAGCTCGCGTTCGGAAAACGGCTTGATGAGGTAGCCGTAGGGGCGCGTCTTGCGTGCGCGATCCAGCGTGGAATCTTCCGAATAGGCGGTGAGGTAGATCACCGGCACCGGGCTGGTTTCGTGGATGCGCGCGGCCACATCGATGCCATCCATGCCGCCTTCGATGTGGATGTCCATCAGGATCAGGTCGGGCCGGGTCTTGGACACCAACTGCAGCGTCTCCTTGCCCGAGACGGCGACATCGGGCACGTGGTAGCCCATCTGGGTGAGGCGCTGCTGCAAGTTGAAAGCGACGATGGCTTCATCTTCGACGATCAGGATGTGTGCCGTGGCGTTCATGGTTTGTCGCCCATGCGGAAGGTGAGGGTGAACCGGGTGGGGTGGCTGCGCTGCACCTCCAACTGGCCGTGCAACTGCCGCGTCAGCAGGTTCACCAGTTGCAGGCCCAGCGACTCGGACCTGGCCAGGTCCATGCCGGGGGGGATGCCCTGGCCGTCGTCGCTGATGGAGAGGTGGACCACCTGGTCGGCATCCTGGTGGATCTCCACCACGACCGAGCCGACCTGATCGTTGGGAAAGCCGTGCTTGAGCGCATTGCTCACGAGCTCGTTGACGATCAGGCCGCAGGGAATGGCCTCGTTGATCGGCAGCTTCACATCGCGCGCCTGGATGTCGATGCGCACCTGCCGCGACCGCGCGCCGTACGACTCGGTGAGCCGCGGCAGCAGCTCGCCCAGAAAGCGCTGGAAGTCGACCTGGGCGAAGTTTTGCGACTGGTAGAGCGTCTGGTGGATCAGCGACATGGAGCGGATGCGGTTCTGGCTGTCGCGCAGAAGATCGACCATGTCGGTGTCGCTGATCTTGAGGGCCTGCAGGTCCAGCAGGCTGTGGATCACCTGCAGGTTGTTTTTCACGCGGTGGTGCACTTCCTTGAGCAGCAGGTCTTTCTGCTGCAGCGCGTCCTGGATGCGTTTTTCACTTTGTTTGCGCTCGCTCAGGTCCAGGATCACCGACAGGATCATCGGACCCTCGCCCGTCTCCACCGGGTTGATGCCGATCTCCACCGGAAATTCACTGCCGTCCTTGCGCAGGCCGCTGAGATCTCGACCGGCGCCCATCGGTCGCGCGCTGGGCTCCGACAGGAAGCCGCCCCGGTAGCCGGGGTGCCTGTGGCGGTAGCGCGAAGGAATGAGCGTCTCGACCTTCTGGCCGATCAGTTCTTCGCTCTGGTAGCCGAAGGTCGTTTCCGCCAGATCGTTCATGCGGATGATGTCACCTTCCCTGTTGACCACGATCATGGCCACCGGAATGCGGTTGAAGGCCTGTCCCAGGTACTCGTCCAGCGCGATGCGTTGGGTCGTCATCGGTGCCTTCTCCTGTGCGAGGAAGCCCGTTGGCAGAAGGCTTCGCTTCGTTGTTGTCGGTGCGGCCAGTGTACGCTAGCGAACATATGAAAAGGCGTGATCAAGTCGACGCGGCTTGCGCTCAAACCTCAATTGGCGAACCCGTGTTCAGGCGGCCTGCTTGCGGTTGTCGAGGCGGAAAATCTTCACTGCGTCGTTCATCACGCGCGCCTGCGCCTGCAGCGAGCTGGCCGCAGCCGACAGCTCCTCCACCATGGCCGAGTTCTGCTGCGTCACCGAGTCGAGTTGACCCACCGCCTGGTTGATCTGCGCCAGGCCCATCGACTGCTCGTGCGTGGCACCGGTGATTTCGGCGATCAGGCCGTTGACCTGTTCCACCGAGCCCACCACGTTGGCCATGGTCTGCCCGGCGCTGTGCACCAGCTGGCTGCCGTGCGTGACCTTGTCGGCCGACTCGTCGATCAGCACCTTGATCTCCTTGGCGGCGCTCAGCGTGCGCTGGGCCAGGCTTCGCACCTCGCCGGCCACCACGGCAAAGCCGCGGCCCTGTTCGCCCGCGCGGGCAGCTTCCACCGCCGCATTCAAGGCCAGGATGTTGGTCTGGAAAGCGATGCCGTCGATCACGCCGATGATCTCGCCGATGCGCCGCGACGACTTGCTGATGTCGTCCATGGTGGCCACCACCTGGTTCATGGCTTCGTTGCCTTCGCGCGCCACGGTGGCCGAGCGCTGCGACAGCACCGAGGCTTCGCGCGACGAGTTCGCGCTTTGCTGCACGGTGCTGGTGAGCTGCTCCATCGAGGCGGCCGTTTCTTCCAGGCTGCTGGCCTGCGATTCGGTGCGCGAGGACAGGTCGGAGTTGCCGGCGGCGATCTCGTTGGACGCCACCTGCACACCTTCCACCTCGTGGCGCACGTCGGACACCACCGCCTGCAGGTTCACATTGAGCTGGTTCAGCGCGCGGCTGAGTTCACCGAACTCGCCACGGCTCTCGCCCTTGAAACGCGCCGACAGGTCGCCCGCCGCCATCTGGTTGGCAAAGGCGATCGATTGTGTGAGCCGGTTCAGGATCTGGCTGCGCAGGCTCAGCGCGGCGAAGGTGGCGATCGTCAGCAGCAATGCGCCCGCGCCCACATGGGCCACAGTGCCCTGCGCGGCGGCGTATTCACCGATCACCAGGCCCACTGCGGCCAGGCCGACGGAGGAAATGGCGATGCGTTTGCCCAGGGTGAGCTGCGCCATGCGCTGCAGCCGGCCGAGCAGGCCTGTGCTCACCACTCGGCCCTGGTGCAGGGCGATGCTGGCGTGGCCCGATGCGGCTTCGCTGCGCATGCGGGCATAGAGCGCCTCGGCGTCCTTCACCTGATCGCGCGTGGGTTTGGTGCGCACCGACATGTAACCCACCGCCTGGCCGTTTTCCATCACGGGCGTGGCGTTGGCCACCACCCAGTAGTGGTCGCCGTTCTTGCGGCGGTTCTTCACCAGCGCCGACCACGGCTTGCCACTGGCCAGCGTGGCCCACATGTCGCGAAACGCCTCGGTGGGCATGTCGGGGTGGCGCACGAGGTTGTGCGGTTGTCCGATGAGTTCCTCGCGGTCAAAACCGCTGACCGCGACAAAGGCGGGGTTGCAGTAGGTGATGCGGCTTTGCAGATCGGTCGTCGAGACGAGGGTCACGCCCTCGGGGATGACGAACTCCTGGTGGGTGACGGGCAGGTTGGTGCGCATGGGGCTCTCGCTGGTGGGTTGACGACAGGGCACCAAGCACGTCGAGCGCCTGTGTTCGGTACCGTACAAATGAAGTATCGGCAATACCCACAAACAATGAAGGGCTGATATTGGTGGTCTTTCCGGCCCAATACCACCCCATGCACCGGGCGACCGGACGGTTTTGCGAGGCCGCCGCGGTCGGGGGACTTCAGCCCGCGTAGCCCGCGGGCAGGAAGTTCAGGCGGCCGGTGGTGGTGGCGAAGTGCACCACCACCGCCTTGTCCGCCGGCAGCAGGCCCATGCCGCGTGGTCTCAGCGAATTCAGCAGTTCCAGGCAGTCCTCCTGGCAGTTGGACCGCATGAGTTGCAGGATGGCCTCTCGCAGACCAGCGCTGCGCACTTGCACGCCACCCGCCTGGGTGGCCTTGCACAGCAGGGCGACGATGGCGCCGCAGTAGGTTTGCTCGTAGGGCGTGGCGTACAGGTACCTGGCCACCTCGGTGCCCACTTCTTTGGGCGCGCCCTTGAGCCGCATGAACTCGCCCAGGGCTCCGCGGATGAAGTCTTGGGAGAACCAGAGGTGGCGCTTGGCATTGGCCTCGATGGCCAGTCGCATGGGACGGCTGAACTCACCCCGGGGGCCCAGCGCCGTGAGCGACCGGTTGCGTTGAAGGCTGTCTTCGAAGTTGTGCCGGAACGCATCGCTGCACAGCGCAACGCCGGGAAGCTCCAGGGTCTGCAGGGTGGAGTTCTCCGCCATGGCGTGGGTCACGCATTGCATGCAGAAGGCGGCAAAGGGGAGGTTGCCCGGTGTCGCGACCTGGAAGTTGAGCTGGGTGAGACCGGTGCGGTTGGTCCTGAACATCTCGAACAGGATGACCGGGTTGCCCGGCGAGGGGTGTCCGGCGGCGCCCAGCGAGCCTGGTGCGGTGTTGCAGTGCAGGTCCAGCGACGTGATGCGGGGGTTGGCCAACAGCGTGGCGGTGATGGCGGCGTAGTTCAGCGGCGCACCCAGGCTTCGCAAGATGGCGCTTTCGAGCTTGCGCCAGTGGGCCAGCGCTGGCAGAACGCGGTCCATCTCCAGCGCCTGCGGCATCTGGTCGTATTCATGGGACCAGGTGAATTCTTCGATCGTGGGCGCGTCGGCGACGAAGTTGACGTGCGCGTCGGCAAAGCGGCAGTTCACGAAGCCCAGTTCCGTGAGCTCGCAGCCCGGGGCGGTAAGGGTGGCCTGGAGCTTGGCGCAAGCCGGGGCCGTCAGCACCGCCTGGGTGACGGTGAAAGACGACACGCAGGGCACCTGGTTGATGTGTTCGGCAAAGAACTCGAACAGGCCGTCGGGCAAGGGCGGCATGTCGTCCTCGGCGTCGTAGGCGCCGCTGAGCACCACATTGCTTTCGCCGGTCACGCCGATGAGGTCCAGCAGGAGGGCCGGTTCGTTGGCCAGCACCAGCTTGCGTTCGAGCGAACGGTATTTTTTGGTGTCGGGTTCCTGGCCGTCCAGAAAGTCCTGCACCGTCTGACCTTGCAGAAATTCCGATTGGGGGTTGCGCACCATGGCGCGGCGGTTGTGGACGGGGTGGGCGGTGTCGGTGGAGCGTTTCACGGCGGCCTTCGGGTGGTTGGGGCCCCGTTGGACTCGCGTGGACATGGCACCGGTTCCGCCCCCCGGCGATCGCGCCTAGGTTGGTGAATGGGGCGGGTTCCGGGGCATGGGCTGCGGCGCCCAGCCCTTGAGCGAGCCGTGCCGGTGGGCATAGACGCTGGTGAATTCGGCACCCAGCAGGAACACCTGCGCCGAGTAGTACACCCACAGCAGCAGCACCACGATGGACGCCGCCGCGCCGAACACCGAGGCCACGCCGCTGCGCCCGATGTACTGGCCGATCAGTTCCTTGCCCACCGTGAACAAGAGCGCGGTGATGGCCGCGCCCAGCCACACATCGCGCCAGGCCACGGGCACGCGTGGCATCCACTTGTAGATCATGGCGAACACGGTGGTGACGAAGAGGTAGCTCAAGCAGAAGTTGATCAGGTCGGCAATGAGCGCCAGCGCACCCAGCCACGGCGCCCACCACTTGCCCAGCGCCGCCATGGCCGCACTCAGCACCAGCGAGACCATGAGCAGAAAGCCGATGCCCAGCACCATGCTGGTGGACAGCAGACGCACTTTCAGAAAGCGCAGAAAGCCGCCGGTTTCGGGGTGGGGGGGAGCGCGCCAGATGCGATCCATGGCGTCCTGCAGCTCGGCAAACACGGTGGTGGCGCCCGCGACCACCACCACGATGCCCACCAGCGTCCCCCAGATGCCCGCCTCGGGGCGGTCCAGGCCTTTGAGCAGGGAGTCCACCGCCACCGCGCTGTCGGTGCCCACCAGCTGGGTCAGCTGGGCCAGGATCTCGCCGCGCGCGGCCGGCTCACCAAACAGCAGGCCGGCCACCGAGATCACGATCAGCAGCAGCGGCGCGATGGAAAAGAGGGTGTAGAACGCCAGCGCCGCTCCCATGCTGGGCGCGTAGTCGTCCAGCCAGGCGTTGATGGTGTCTCGGATCAGGGCCCATGCGGTGTTCAGCATGGTGTGGGGCGCGGGAAGAGGTGCATGCAGCGCATTTTCGTGGCCCATCAGCCTCTGGATGTGTTCGCTGGCGCACGGTGGGGCGCCTGTGCCGGTGTGTTTGCCGAAAAGAAGACGCCAGTCGGCCTCAAGTTCGCGCGAGGCGAGCCGATAGAGAGCCAAGAACACCGGGCATGTTTCCGCCCGGTGGCCCTTTGAGAGGTCCGCCATGATCAACATCTCCACCACCAGCCCCGTGTCCTGGCCCACGCCGCCGTCCGCCGCCGTGGCGCCGGTGGCGGCCACGCCGCCGATCCAGCCGGTGCAGTCGGGTGGGCGTGAAGCACAGCACGATCTGGAATCCCGGCGCGAGGCGCGCCGAACGCGCGCCCAGGCGGATGACGAGGCCAGCCCGGCAGCACCGCAGCGCGCTTCCGACGCCGAGCCGAAGGCCAGCGCGCAGGTCCGTCAGGAAGCGGCGGCGCAGCGCGCCGAGCAGGCGATCAAGAAGGCCGAGGCCGACAAGGCCAGCCACCGCAAGGCCATGGACCGTTTGCAGGAGGTGCTGGCCAGCATGTGGGCGGCCAGCGCCGCGGTGGTCGACCAGGCCCTGGGGCTGGAGCCCAAAGCCGAGCCCCTGCCCGGCAACCAGAGCGACACTGCGCCCGACCTGTCGGCCGTGGCGGCGTCCACCATCTCACGCCGTTTGTTGCCCAGTGCCAAAGTGCCCGGGTCGCCCGAGCAGGCCGAAGCAGACAACATGCCCTGGCCGGTGATGCCGCAAGCCGCGGAAGAATCTGCGGCCGAGGTCGCACCTCAGGTGCCTGGCGGCGAAGTGATTGCCTACGACGAGAACGGCCAGAACAGCCTGGCACCGCTGGAGGTGGGCACGCTGCTCAGCGAGAAAGTCTAAAACTGCTGGGGCGCCGACCGATTCGCCGCCGGGCCGCCCCAAGACGAATCAGCCCCCTTGGGGGGCAGCGACCCGCGCAGCGGCGGAGCGTGGGGCTTCAGCCTTTCAACTTGAACACCGCGACGGCGCTCACCAGATCGGCCGCCTGCGTGCTCAGGCCCGTGGCGGCTGCCGCCATCTGCTCCACCAGCGCGGCGTTCTGCTGGGTGGCCTGGTCCATCTGGGTCACGGCTTCGCCCACCTGACCGACACCGGCGCTTTGTTCGGCGCTGGCGTTGCTGATCTCTTCCATGATCGAGGTCACGCGGCGGATCGCCGCCACCACCTCGGTCATGGTCACGCCGGCGCGGTCCACCAGGGCGGTGCCCTGGCCCACGCGCTCGGCGCTGGTGGAGATCAGGCTCTTGATCTGCTTGGCTGCCTCGGCGCTGCGCTGCGCGAGGTTGCGCACCTCGCCGGCCACCACCGCAAATCCGCGGCCTTGTTCTCCCGCGCGGGCCGCTTCCACCGCTGCGTTGAGCGCGAGGATGTTGGTCTGGAAAGCGATGCCGTCGATGACACCGATGATCTCGGCGATCTTCTGGCTGCTGTCGTTGATGTCCTTCATGGTCGAGACCACCTGGTTCACCACGTCGCCGCCCTGCGTGGCCAGGGTCGATGCCGACTGCGCCAGTTGGTTGGCGGTGCGGGCGTTGTCGGCGTTCTGCCGCACGGTGGAGCCCAGCTCCTCCATCGAGGCCGAGGTCTGCTCCAGCGCGCTGGCCTGGCTCTCGGTGCGGCCCGAAAGGTCCGAGTTGCCCGAAGCGATCTCCGAGCTGGCGTTGGACACACCTTCGGCTCCCATCCGGACCCGGCTCACCGATTGCGCCAGCCGCTGGGTCATGGTGTTCAGGGCGGCCATCGCACTGGTGGTGTCACCTTGCTTCAGGTCAATCGTCACACTCAGATCGCCTTGCGCCACCGATTCGGCCACGCGCTTGAGCTGGTCCGGGTCGGCGCCGAGTTGTCGTGTCACCTGGCCGAGGTACCAGGTCATGCCCAGCAAGCCTGCGGCCACCACCAGCACCGCGCCGATGACCACGTCGCGGTCCAGCTCCGAGAACTCCTTGACCTCGCCCACGCGGAACTTCAGCCGCTCACCTTGTCGCTGTTTCTCCAGCGCCAGCGGCGCCAGCAGCGCATTGCGTGCGGGAATCGTCTTGTCCACCAGGAACACAAAGGCTTCTTCCTTTCTGCCTTCCTGGATCAGCGCCACGTTGGCCGAACCCTGTTTCCAGAACTCGTCCATCAGACCGGGCAGCGGAGCGAAGGCCTTGCGCCCGTCTTCGTCGATCATGCCGCTGCCGAACGCCTCGAGCTTCTCCATCAGCAGTTTCTTCTTGGCGGTCACGTCGTCCAGCGTGGCCTGCAGCTCCTGCGGGTTGCGCGCGAGGATGGCGTGGCGCACCTGCAGCGAGGCACGGGTGACGTTGAGTTCCAGCTCGGCGATCAGCTCGAGCTGTGGCACGTTGGTCTTGCTGATGCGGTCGGCCGCGGCCATGACCTTGTCCATCATGAACCAGACCGTGAGGGACACGAGGATCAGCAAGCCGATCAGGGTCGTGTTGATGAGCAAGAGACGTCTTGCAAGCGTCATGCGACCGGACATGGTGGCTCCTTGGTGGGGGGGTCCGGGGTTTCGCCCGGTCGGCGACTTTCTCGATCGCCTGACCGGATCATCCCGCGTGGGTGGAGCTTGAAACCCCTTATGAATCGGGGGTTTTGGGGCTTGTTCGCGGGTTTCACCGGCTTCCCGAGATTTCGACCCGTCGCGCGCCAACTTGATGGTGTGAGGCGATTTGTATGTTCGGTATCGAACATATGACTGTGTGAACTTGTTCCTCAAGTTCAACGCGGATCGAGTCGAGGTACAGACAACACTGGCCAGCCATTGCGCTCATGACCGATTCCCTTCCGCTCCCGGACGATGTTTCCCTGTTGTTGCTGGGTCATCACGAACCCGCCTTGGTGGTGCTGTCGGTGGGACTGGCCGTGCTGGCCGGGGTGGCCGCCATGGTGGTGTCGTCGCAGGCCGACCGCTTTCGAGGCGTGTCCGCCTTGTGCATGGTGCTGGCCGGTGGCCTGGCGCTGGGTTCGGGCGTTTGGGCCATGCACTTCGTGGGCATCCTCGCGCTCGACCTGTGCCGTGCGGCGGGCTACAGGGTGGACATCACCCTCCTGTCCATGGTGCCCAGCGTGCTGGCTTCGTCGCTGGCGCTGTGGTTGCTCATGCTCAAGCGACAAAGCACCACCACGCTCTGGCTCGGCGGGGGGCTGTTCGGCCTTGGCGTGGGGGCCATGCACTACACCGGCATGTTCGCCCTGGAGGGCATGGACGGCCTGCACTTCGATCCCGTGATGGTGGCGGTGTCGGTGGTCGTGGCGGTGCTGCTGGCCGTGTGGGCACTCTGGGTGCGTCAGGCCTTGCAGCGTTGGCGCCCGGAGCTCTCCGCGGCATGGCGCAATGCGCTCTCGGGCGTGCTCATGGGTCTGGCGGTTTCCGCCATGCACTACTGCGGCATGGCTGCGGTGCACTTCACCGGCACCCCGCCATCAGGCGATGCCTCGCAGGCGGGCTCGCCGTGGTTGATGGCCGGCATCGCCGTCACCGTGGCCGCGATCTCGCTTCTGGTGGTGCTGCTGTCCATGGTGATCCGCCTGCGCGGCCTGACCGCCCGACTCCAGTACATGCAGTCGGTGGTGGCCAGCTCGCACGACGCGATCGTCACCAAGACCACCGAGGGTGTGGTCCTGACCTGGAACCAGGGTGCCACCGAGATCTTTGGCTATTCGTCCGACGACATGGTGGGGCAGCCCATCACCCGCCTGTTCAAGCCGGAGGACCTGCACACGGAGAAAGACCTGCTCCAGCGCGTGCTGGCGGGTGAATCGGTGCCCAATGCCGAGGTCGTTCGCCTGCGCAAGGACGGCAGCGAAGTCCACCTGTCGGTGACGGTCTCGCCGATCCGCGACGAGGCCGGGCGCATCGTGGGTGCGTCCAAGCTGGCACAGGACATCTCGGACCGCAAGGCCGTGGCCGACCTGCAGCTGGCCAGGTTGCAAGCCGAGAAGGTGGCCGAGGCGCGGCGCACTTTTCTGGCCAACATGAGCCACGAGGTGCGCACGCCCATGAACGCCATCCTGGGCTTCATCACGGTGTTGCTCGACGGCCCGCTGCAGCCGGAGCAGCGTGAGCAATTGCAGGTGGTCGAAAGCTCCGCCCGGTCGCTGTTGCGCCTGCTCAACGAGATCCTGGACACCGCCAAGCTCGACAAGGGCCTGGTGGAGTTCGAGATCTGCCCCTTCAGCGTTGACGCGCTGGTGCGGGAGTTGACGCTGGTGCACGGCGCGTCGGCCCAGGCCCAGGGCATCGAGCTGCAGGTGACGGTGCAACCCGGGGTGGCGCCGTTTTTCGAGGGCGATGGTTTTCGCATCCGACAGGTGCTGGGCAACTTGCTGGGCAATGCCATCAAGTTCACCCCCTGCGGTCACGTGAAGCTGGACATCTCGTCCGAGCGGGGCGGGCTGCTGTTCAAGGTCATCGACACCGGCGTGGGCATGCCCGCGGCCTACCTCGACCAGATCTTCGAGCCGTTCAGCCAGGTCGATTCCTCCACCACGCGACGCTTTGGTGGCACGGGCCTGGGTACCACCATCTGCAAGAAGCTGGTCGATCTCATGGGAGGCACCATCACCGTGGTCAGCGAACTGCATCAGGGCAGCACCTTCACCGTGTGGCTGCCGCTGGCGGTGGCCCACATCGAGGAACTGGTGTCGCCGGTTCTGGCCCGCGAGGTCGCCTTGCCCCGACTCAACATCCTGATTGCCGACGACGTGCTGTTGAACATCGAGGTGCTGCGGTTGATGCTGGGCAAGGCGCACCGGGTGGTCTGCGTGGGCTCGGGCGCCCAGGCGGTGCAGGCAACGGCTGAGGAGCGTTTCGATGTGGTGCTCATGGACGTGCAGATGCCCGAGGTCGACGGCCTGGAGGCGACCCGGCGCATCCGCCTTCAGGAGCGGGCCGCAGGACAGCGGCCGGTGCCCATCATCGCGCTGACCGCCAGCGCGCAGAACCAGGACGTCGTGGCCACGGCCGCCGCGGGCATGAACGGCTTCGTCACCAAGTCGTCCCGGCTGCCGGTGTTGCTGGAGGAAGTTTCCCGCGTGCTGGCGCTTGAGCAGACCGAGCCCGCGGCGGTTTGCTGATCTCGACCCGGTGAACTGCAAAGAACCGTTGTGCCGCTCCGTGCCGCGCGCCGGTCGCGGTTGTCCGCCCCGGGAATGAACCTCGGCAGCTCCGTCTGCCCTTCTCTGTGGGTCAACGGGACAAACTTCCTGACCATTCCTGACCAGCAGCCCGGGTCTGCAGTGCCTGCGGGCGTTGGGTGACCTGGAGCGCGTGGCCCGGCAAACCCGATCCCTGGCCTAGGCCAGGGCGCCCACCTTGCTGGCGCGCGCCGGAGGTCAGGCCTGCTCGGCCGTCGCGAACTGCTGCAGGGCCAGCTGCGTGCGGGTCATGTCGGCCAGCAGCTGGGTGCCCAGCTCGCGGCGCAAGGCGGCGTTGTCTTCCGGGGCCAGGCGCTCGATCTGGGCCGAGGTCCGCACCAGCGCTCGAAAGCCCAGCAGCATGGCCGTGCCCTTGAGCTTGTGCGCGTCGTAGGCGATCTGATCCGCGTCTCCTGCCGCCAGTGAGGCCAGCAGCACGTGCACGCTGCCCTCGGGCGGCTCGAACAGGGTGGACAGCAGTTCGTCCATGGTGTCGGCCGGCATCATCGCCACGATCTCGGTGTACGACTCCGTGTCGATCAGCCCGGCCGCGCTGGCATTGAGCTCTTCCGGTTCGGGTGCCGCCAGCTCGGCGCCTGGCGCCGGGTCGCTTGCCGGGGCGGTCGCGGCATCGAGCAGACCGCAGCGCTGCAAGGCTCGCTGCAGGTCTTGTGCCTGCAGGGGTTTGCTGGCGAATTCGCTGACGCCCACATCCAGCGCCTTTTTGCGCGTGTCGTTCACCACGTCGGCGGTGACCAGCACGACCTTGATGTCCTTGTTGGGACCCTCAAGAGCGCGAATGGCCTCGGTGGTGGCCATGCCGTCGAGCACCGGCATGTGGTAGTCGAGCAGCACCACGTCGAAGCTCTGGCGCTCCAGCAGCTGCAGGGCTTCCTGGCCGTTTTCGCAGAACACCGCCTCATGGCCCATGCGCTCCAGCAGGATGTGCATGTACTTGAGGTTGATCGGGTGGTCTTCGGCCACCAGCACGCGCAGCCGGCGCGTGTGGCCCGGCTGGTCGCTGACGTGCTCTGCCTGCGCGGGCGCGACGGTCTCGGGCAGGATCAGGTGCACGGTGAACAGCGAGCCCTGGCCCGGTTCGCTGTGGACCTCGATGCTGCCGCCCATCATGTTGGCGAGGTTACGCGAAATCTCCAGCCCCAGCCCGCTGCCGCCGATGCGCCGGCGCACCGAGTTGTCGGCCTGGTAGAAGCGGGTGAAGAGCTGGGCGACGGTGGCCCGGTCCATGCCCATGCCGGTGTCCTGCACGGTGATGCACACACCGGCCGGTGTGTTGTCCAGTCGGGACAGTCGGGCCGTGACGCTGCCCTGGCTGGTGAACTTGACGGCATTGCCCAGCAGGTTGAAGAGGATCTGGCGCACGCGCGTGGGATCGGCCATCACCCACTCGGGCAGATCGTGCGCGGTGTCGACCTGCATCGTGAGGCCCTTCTCGCGCGCCGCGGCCCGCATCAGGCCTTCAACCTCCTGCACCAGCGAACGCAGGCGCACCGGTTCGGGCGCCAGGCGCAGCGTGCCGGACTCCATGGTCGACACGTCGAGGATGTCGTTGAGCACACCCAGCAGGTGTTGCGCCGAGTCGCGCGCGGTCTGCACGTAGTCGCGCTGCTGGCCCGAGAGCCGCGTTTCGTCGAGCAGGTTGAGCATGCCCAGCACACCCTGGAACGGTGTGCGGATTTCGTGGCTCATGTTGGCGAGGAACACGCTCTTGCCGTGGTTGGCGGCCTCGGCCTCGTCCCTGGCCACGGCGAGTTCGCGCGAGATGGCTTGCAGATTTTCGTACTGCACGACCTGGCGGCGCAGGTGACGCACCAGCAGCGCCACGAACAACAACAGCACACCCGCCTGCACGCCGGCCAGGGCAATCACCAGGCGGCCCTGCTCGCGCAGCTGGATGTTGCGTTCGTCCACAAAACGTGCGGTGGCCCGGTTGGCCTCGCGTGTGAGTTCGCCCAGCGCCGGCTCCGTCTGTTCGATGGTCTGAATCAAGGCCAGCCGCGTGGAGCGCTGTGCCAGCAATCCGGCGGGGTCGGCAAAGACCGGGTCGGCGTCGGTCACGAAGGCGTTCACCAGCCGGATGGCTTCGAGATAGGCCGGCGTGGTGTTGAGCAAGTCGCTGCGCGGCATGTCGGTCACCAGCGCGATGCGGCTCACAAACACGTCGTATCGTTCGACCAGGAAATCGGGCTCGACCGTGGATTCGGGGTCGAGCGAGCTGTGCATCGCGTAAGCAAGGTGACCGAGTTCACGCTCGAGCTGGTAGGACTGCCACATGATCGAGTCGATCTGGTTGACCGCCACGTCCTGCATCAGGTTGAACTGCTTCCACTGGATGTAGCTCAGCGGGGTCAGGGTCACCAGCAGCGCCGCACCGATCGCGGCCACCCAGTGCCCCACACGCCAGCTTCCCAGGCCGGTGGGTCTGGTGTTCATTTCACGTCCAGTGCCTTGAGCTGCCAGATCGAGCGCTCGTAGTAGACCGACGTGCGCAGCTCAGCGGCGTTGTCAAACGGATAGACCACGAACAAAGGGCCCTTGCTGCGCACGGGAATGGGCTTGTCGTCGATCAGGCGCGCCATGAGCACACCGTGCTTGTTCACGTCCTCGACCGGAATGTTGATCGCGTAGTCGTTGATCGCCACCGCGCTCACGGTGGCGCCGCTGGCTTTCACCGCGGCGAGAACGTCGGCCAGCAGCGGGCCGGTGAACTTGACCGGCTTGTCGTACCAGGGTGTGCGGGTGGTGAAGCTGTGCTGGGGCAGCTTCTCGATCATGGCCATGTCGAACACGGCGAGTTCACCCTTGTTGGAGGCGCCGATCTTGCCGCTGACGCTGAGCACGGTGCGGCCCTTGGGCATCTCCAGGCTCTGGGCAAAAACCAGGGGGGTGGCCGCGGCCAAAGCCAGCAGCAAGGTGAAGCAACGACGCGTGTTCATGGTGGTGTGTCCTGAAGACGTTTGGGGAGATTGGGGAGGTCAGATGCGGTGGCGCACGCCAGCGGGTGCGCTGGCCAGGCGGTTGAGCACGGCCGAGGCGATCTGTGTCAGCGGCAGGATCTCGTGCGCGGCTCCGTACTGGATGGCCATGCGCGGCATGCCGAAGACGACGCAGCTGGCTTCGTCCTGCACGTAGTTGTAGCTGCCGGCATCTTTCATCTCGCGCATGGCCTGCGCGCCGTCGGCGCCCATGCCGGTGAGCATGATGCCCAGCGCGTTGGGGCCCAGCACGCGTGCGGCCGACTTGAACAGCACTTCCACCGAAGGACGGTGCCGGTTCACGGGTTCGGTGTCTTCCACCACGGCCACGTAGTTGGAGCCGCTGCGGTCGATGCGGAAGTGGTGGCCTCCGGGGGCGATGTAGGCGTGGCCGGGCAGGATGCGCTCGCCGTGCCGCGCTTCCTGCACGCGGATGCGGCACAGCGTGTTGAGCCGGTTGGCAAAGCTGGTGGTGAAGCCCGGCGGCATGTGCTGGGTGATCACGATGGCAGGCGCGTCGGCCGGCATGGGCATGAGCACCTCGCGGATGGCTTCCGTGCCGCCGGTGGAGGCGCCGATGCAGATGATCTTTTCGGTGGACACCCGCGGCAGCGCCGCGCGCGGTGGCTCCGCAGCGCCGCCACCAGCTGGGGCAGAGCCGGCACCCGACGCGGGCGGCAGGCGCTTGACGTGAGCGCCCGCCGCCACGCGGATCTTGTCCACGATGTCGCCGGCGAGCTCCTGCAAACCACTGCTCACGCCGATGCGCGGCTTGGCCACGAAATCGACCGCGCCCATCTCGAGTGCGCGCAGCGTGGTTTCAGCGCCCTGTTCGGTGAGGGTGGAGACCATCACCACGGGCATGGGCCGCAGGCGCATCAGGCGCGAGAGGAATTCCAGCCCGTCCATGCGCGGCATCTCCACGTCCAGCGTGATCACGTCGGGGTTGGTTTCGCGGATCATCTCGCGCGCCACCAGCGGATCGGCCGCAGCACCCACGCAAGTCATGTCGGCCTGGCGGTTGATGATTTCGGTGAGCAGGCTGCGCACGAGGGCGGAATCGTCCACCACGACCACTTTGATCTTTGCCATGGTCCTCTCCTTGTCTTCTTGTCGCTTGTTTCAGAACAGGTCCACCGAGCCGCCGGTGATCGCCTTGGCGACCACGGACGCGCTGCTCTTGCGTTCCTGTGTTTCCAGTGTTTCGGGGTGCGAATGGGCCAGCCGCTTGACCATGGCCTTGCCGGTGGCCGGGAAGTAGCAGACCTTGCGCGGGTGGATGTCCAGCACGTCCTTGGAGATCACCGCGATGCGTTCGGTCTGCAAATAATCCAGCACGAACTGCGTGTTGCGCTCGCCCACGTTCATGGTGGTGAAGGTGTGCATCACCTGACCACCACCGAACACCTTGGCCTGCATGGTCTCGCGCCGGGCGCCGAGCTTCATCATTTCGTTGATCAGCAGCTCCATGGCGAACGAGCCGTAGCGCCCGCCCGCGTCCATGCCCCCGTCGGGCAGCATGAAGTGGTTCATGCCGCCCACGCGGACACGCGGGTCGTAGATGCAGGCGGCGATGCAGGAGCCCAGCACGGTCATCACCAACATGTCGTCGGCGGTCACGAAGTACTCGCCGGGCAGCACCTTCACCGCGTCCTGGTGGAAGTGGTGGTCGTGGTAGAAAAAACTCGCCTCCCCAGCCTTGCGCTTGCTGGCCTTGAGCTGGTCGAGTTTTGAGAGGGGGGCTGCGATCATGCCGTTGCCTTACAGGCGCTCGTACACGGTCTTGCCACGCAGGGCAAACAGGTTGCGGGCGTCGCTGAAGTTCTCGGCGTGGCCCACGAACAGCATGCCGCCGGGTTTCATCACACGGTGGATGCGCTCGAGCACCTGGCGCTGCGTGGCGGCGTCGAAATAGATCATCACGTTGCGGCAGAACACCACGTCGAACGGTTCACGAAACGGCAGATCGTGGATCAGGTTCACGGTCTGAAAGCTCATGTTCTTCTGCAGCTCGGGTTTCACCCGCATGAAGCCTTCGTTGCTGCCCTTGCCGCGCATGAAGAAGCGCTGCATGCGTTCCGGGCTCAGGCCCTTGGTGCCGTCGGCCTTGTACACACCGCGTTGTGCGGTGGCCAGCACCTTGGTGTCGATGTCGCTGTTGACGATCTCGAACGAGCCGCTGGCACCCAGGCCCTCGGTGGCGGTGATCGCGATGGAATACGGCTCTTCGCCGGTGGAGGCGGCCGAGCACCAGATGCGCCAGTTCTGCGAACGTTTGGCGGCAAACATCTGCGCCAGGATCTCGAAGTGGTGTTGCTCCCGGAAGAACGCGGTGAGGTTGGTGGTCAGCGCGTTGATGAACTCCTGCCACTCGGCGCCGTCGTGGTGTTCGAGCCAGTCCAGGTAGGTCTTGAAGCTGTCATGGCCGGTTTCGCGCAGGCGGCGCGAGACGCGGCTGTAGACCATGGCGTGTTTGCCGTCGTGCAGGCTGATGCCGGCCTTCTTGTAGATCAGCGCCTTGATGCGCGAGAAGTCGGCGTCGGACCAGACGAACTCACGGCCCTCGGCCAGCGGGCCGTCGTCGGACGCGGGCGTCCTGGGGGGCGGCACCGGACGCGCAACGCGTTGGGGGGAAGGGCTTTGCTGCAGCATCGGGTGTCCTGACCGGTTGGGGACTGGGGCGCGCCAGGCGCGCTGATTGTCTTGAAAGGCTTCAGTGCCGCGAGCGGCGCACGAGGCTGGAGGTGTCCAGGATCAGCGAGACCTTGCCGTCGCCGAGGATGGTGGCGCCCGATACGTTGGGCACGCGCCGGTAGTTCGATTCCAGGTTCTTGATCACCACCTGCTGCTGGCCGAGCAACTCGTCGACCATGAGCGCCACGCGCTGGCCGTCGGCTTCCACCACGACCATGATCGGGCTGGCGCCGCTGTGCTCGAAGCGCGGCACCTGGAACACACGTTCCAGCTCGATCACCGGCATGAACTCGTCGCGCACCTTGACCACCTGGGCGCCTTGCGCCAGCGTGTTGATGTCGGTCGGCTTGATCTGGAAGGATTCGATGACGCTGGACAGCGGCAGGATGTAGACCTCGTCGCTCACCCGCACCGACATGCCGTCCATGATGGCCAGGGTGAGTGGCAAGCGCACCGAGACGCGCATGCCGTAGCCTTCGGCGGAATCGATCTCCACCGTGCCGTTGAGCGCGGCGATGTTTTTCTTGACCACGTCCATGCCCACACCGCGACCGGACACATCGGTCACCTGGTCGGCGGTGGAGAAGCCGGGGGCGAAGATGAGGCCCCAGACCTCGGCATCGGTCATCGAGTCGGGCGCGTCAATGCCTTTCTCGCGCGCCTTGCTCAGCAGCTTGTCGCGGTTGAGGCCTTTGCCGTCGTCGCGCACTTCGATCAGGATGGAGCCGCCTTCGTGTGTGGCCGACAGCGTGATGGTGCCGTGCTCGGACTTGCCCTTGGCGCGGCGCTCGTCGGGCATTTCAATGCCGTGGTCGCAGCTGTTGCGGATCAGGTGGGTCAGCGGGTCGGTGATCTTCTCCACCAGGCCCTTGTCGAGTTCGGTGGCTTCGCCGTGCGTGACCAGCTCGACCTTTTTGCCCAGCTTGGTGGCGAGGTCGCGCAACATGCGCGGGAAACGGTTGAACACCACCGACATCGGGATCATGCGGATCGACATCACCGCTTCCTGCAGGTCGCGGGTGTTGCGGTCGAGGTCGGCCAGACCCGCCAGCAGCGGCTGGTTGGCGCCGTCGTCGAGCTCTCGGCTCTTCTGCGCCAGCATGGCCTGGGTGATCACGAGTTCGCCCACCAGGTTGATCAGCTGGTCGACCTTGCTGACCGAGACGCGCAGCGTGCTCGACTCCATGGCAGCAGGTGCGGCGGCGCGGGCGTCGGCCTTGGGCGCTGCCGCGGCTTTGGTGGTGTGTTCGGGCGCGTTGACCACCGCCTGGGCAGCGGCCACGGCATGGGCGGGCACGCCGGGTGCGCCGTCGAAAAAGCCGAAGTCCTGACCGGCGGCCGGCACGGGCGCGGCCGGTTCTTCCTCGGCGGCGGCGGGAGCCAGATCCACGATGCGGATCTCTTCCTTGCTCACATGGAAGGTGAACAGGTCCATCAGGTCGGCATCGGACGAGGTGGTGGTGGCGCGGTAAACGCGCTTGTTGGCCTGGTCGCAGGGCAGGGCTTCGATGGTGCCCAGGCCGGGGATGTCGCGGAAGAGTTCGGCCACACCCTCGGCTTGTGCCACGTTGTCCACCGGGCCGATGTGGATTTCCAGTTCGCGGGTGGCCTTGACCACGGGCTTGTTGATCACGCGTGCCGGGGCGGCGGCGGGGGCCTCCACCACAGGGGCGGCCACCACCGGTGCGGGAGCGGCTTCGGCAACGGGGGCCGCGGCCTCTTCACCGTTGGCCAGCGTGTAGATGCGGGCGACCAGGTCGCCGGTGGCGGGGGTGTCATTGCCGCGGCCCTGGTGGTGGGCAAGTTGCAGGCGCAGCGCGTCGCTGGATTCGAGCAGCACGTCCACCATGGCGGCGGTGGGGTTGAGTTCGTGGCGGCGCAGCTTGTCCAGCAGCGACTCCATCTGGTGCGTGAGTTCGGCCACGTCGGCAAAGCCGAAGGTGGCGGCACCGCCCTTGATCGAGTGGGCGCAGCGGAAGATCGCGTTGAGCTCTTCGTCGTCGGCTTTTTCCACGTCCAGTGCGAGCAGCATCTGCTCCATCTGGTCGAGGTTTTCGCCCGCTTCCTCAAAGAAGATCTGGTAGAACTGACTCAGGTCAATGTCGTTGGCCAGGCTTTGACCTTCGTTCATCATTTCACCCATGTGGGGTCTCCTTGGCTGCTGGTGAGCGGCGCGCGATTGTTTAACGAATGACTTTTTGGATGACTTCGATCAACCGGGCGGGATCGAAGGGTTTGACCAACCAGCCGGTGGCGCCCGCGCTGCGGCCGGCCTGCTTCATCTGGTCGCTGGACTCGGTGGTCAGGATCAGGATGGGCGTGGTCTTGAATTTGGGGTGCTCGCGCAGCTTGCGCGTGAGGCTCAGCCCGTCCATGTTGGGCATGTTCTGGTCGGTCAGCACCAGGTCGATGCTGTGGGTCTGCGCTTTGTCGAAAGCATCCTGCCCGTCCACCGCCTCGACCACGTGGTAGCCCGCTCCGGTGAGGGTGAACGCCACCATTTTTCGCATGGAAGCCGAATCGTCGACGGCAAGAATGGATCGCATGGCTAACTCCGTGTTTCAGTCAAATATCGGCAGATACCGGGGGGTCTTGAATCGGGGCCTGTTTGCTCAGAACAGGTCGATGGAGCCGGCGTCCATCTCGCTCTGTGTCACCGGGCTGGGACGCTCGGGCATGGGGTCCAGGCCCAGCGGTATCTCGCCCTCTTCGGGCTCCATGGCCTCTTCGGCCAGGCGCCAGGCGCAGCTCTGCAGCACCTTGCTGGTGTGCACGATCAACTGGGTCGCCATGTCGTGGAACTGGAGTTCGGTCACGGCCTGGTGCAGGTTGGTGCGGATGGGGCCCAATTCTTCCTGGTGTTCCTCGGGCAATGTGCCCAGGGCCGCGTTGGTCGCGCCGAAGCGCTCCATGAGGTTGGCGGTGGCGTGGTCCAGCAGGCCTTCCAGGCGCTGCAGGTCGGTCACGGCCATGAGCAGTGCGTCCTGAAGGTTGGCCACCAGATTCACGGGCAGGGAGACGCACGGCGGGGCATGCTGCATCGTCAGGTGGTCCATGGAGTTGCTCGTGTAGGGCATGTGGAATAGGGTGGGCAGTACAATTTTCGAGGTCTGTAAGAAGCTGTATCGGCAGATAACGGGCCAAATTCAGCGCCATTTCCCGGGTTGCCCGGCTGCCGCTGCCGACCATCGGCCAGCGCAGACCGGCCCACCACCTTCCCAACATTCCAAACAGGCATGTCCGAGAACCTCGACAAACCCCCGGTTCACATCCTGCATCTGGAAGACTCGCGGGTCGACCACGCGCTGGTGAAGTTCGCCCTGCAGCGCAGCAAGCTGCCCAGCGAGGTGGTGCTGGTCGACACGATTGATGATTTCAAGCGCGAACTGCTCACCGGTCGTTTCGACGTGGTGCTGGCCGACTACCACCTGCCCGGCTTCACCGGCATGGACGCCTGGGACGTGGTGCGCGAGATGAACATCGAGATTCCGTTTGTCATCCTCTCGGGCGCCATCGGCGAGACGGCGGCGGTGGACGCGATGCACCGTGGCGTGAGTGATTACTTGCTCAAGGACAGCATGCACCGGCTCTCGCACGTGATCGAACGTGCGATCGAGGTCTCGCAGACCCGACGCGAACGCGCGCGCGCCGCCGAAGAGCTGGCCGAGTCGCGCCGCCGTCTGGCCGAGCTGGCCGAGCACCTGCAGACCAGCATCGAACAGGAACGCGCCGACATCGCCCGCGAGATCCACGACGACATCGGTGGCGCACTGGCCGCCGTGAAGCTCGACCTGGCCTGGGTCGGTCGGCACGAAACCGACCCCGACGTGCTCCAGCACGTGGGCACCGCCATGGAAATGCTGCAGCACGCCCTGGGCGCGAGCCAGCGCATCATGATGAACCTGCGCCCGCCCATCCTCGACCAGGGCCTGGTGGCCGCCGTGCAGTGGCTGGCCGGCGGCTTCGAGCGCCGCAGCGGCCTGCGGGTGACCATCCGCCGGTCGTCCGACCAGATCGATGTGCCCATGGACGTGCAGCTGGTGGCCTACCGCACGGCGCAGGAAGCCCTCACCAACATTGCCAAACACACCCGGGCCACCGCGGTCGAGATCGACCTGAGCGACGGCGAAGGCGTGTTGACGCTGGAAGTCACCGACAACGGCCAGGGCATGGGCCCGGACGCCTTGCGCAAGACCAAATCGTTCGGGCTGCTGGGCCTGCGTGAGCGTGCCGCCAAGGTGGACGGCTGGCTCGACGTGAGCACTTCTCCCCGGGGCACATCGGTCATTCTGTCGGTGCCCCTGACATCACCCAACAAACCGGACAGCGCGGTGAAAGCCGCCGAGGAAGCCCATGATCAAGGTGATTTTGTGTGACGACCACGCGGTGGTGCGACGCGGGATCCGCGACACCATCTCGGAGGCCACCGACATCCAGGTGGTGGGCGAAGCGGGCAGCTACCCCGAACTGCGCGAAGCCATGCGCAAGACCGAGTGCGACGTGCTCGTGCTCGACCTCAACATGCCCGGGCGCGGCGGGCTGGAGGTGCTGGCCGCGCTGAAGGAAGAGGGCTCCACCGCGAAGACGCTGGTGGTGTCCATGTACCCGGAAGACCAGTACGCCATCCGCTGCCTGCGGGCGGGGGCACGCGGTTACCTCAACAAGGCGGGCGAGCCGGCCGAGCTGGTGGCCGCCATCCGCACCGTGATGCAGGGCCGCAAGTACGTGACGGCCGAGGTGGCGCAGATGCTGGTGGACAACCTGCACGCGCCCGAGAGCGAAGAGCTGCACGCCAGCCTGTCGGAGCGCGAACTGCAGACCCTGCAGAAGATCGCCTCGGGCAAGAAGCTCTCGGACATCGCCGAAGAACTCATGCTCAGCCCCAAGACGGTGAGCGTGTACCGCGCCCGCGTGCTGGAAAAACTGCACCTGGCCAACAACGCGGAATTGACCGTGTACGCCATTCGAAATGGCATTGTCTGAAGGCTTGCGGGGCTGTTGGGCAATTGAATGTGCGCCAACGCACATTAATCGATGTCGGGAAACTTGACACTTCTGACAAAATTGAACCGGGCAATTCCGGCCCAATTTGTCAAGTCGTTGGTACATAGAAGGATTCGGTGTCTGGCACGCTAACTGCGTACGGTGGTACCAGTCGGGGGAATTTGATATCCAGAAACCCCCTGACCTTCTCCCAAATCCAACGGAACAACCCCATGATCAAACTTTCCAAAATCGCTGCTGCTGCAGTTCTGGCCCTGTCTTTCGGCGGCGCCCACGCGCTTGTGATCGACAGCTTCACCGTGCCCCAAGGCATGGAGATCAGCGACAAACTCACCGACGGCAACACGGTTTCCGCTGCGCAGGTCGGCGGTGGCGACATCCTGGGCAGCTTCCGTGATGTGTACGTTTCCAAGCAAGGCAACGTGGCAGCCGATCCGAACGCTGGCGTCAGCGCCAACGTCTTCTTGGGTGGTGACGGCGGCACGCTGAGCTACAACGAACAGTCGGGCCAGAACGGCTTTGGCACCGTGCGTTGGGACGGCATCAGCACCGGCGGCGCCATCGACATCGATGGCCTGGGCGGCCTGGACCTGACGGCTTTCGGCACTTCGTTCAAAGTGGACCTGATCCGTGCCGACGCCGGTCTGCCCCTGACGTTCTTCGTCTGGAGCGACGTGATGAACGACAACGTGTACAGCATGTCCTCGCTGATGCTCACGGCCACCGGTGCCGGCAGCTACATCTTCAACTTCTCCGATTTCATCGGTGCCAATTTCGCAGATGTCGGTGCCCTGGAGTTGCAGATCAATGGTGGACAGATGGGTGATCTGGACGCCCAGGTCGACATGGTCAGCGTTGTTCCAGAACCCGGTACCCTGGCATTGGCCGGTATTGCCCTGTTGGGTCTGGGCGCGATTCGCCGCCGCAAGTCCTGATTCCCTGGATTGCAATTCAAGATTGCAATCCGGTTGAATTGAAAAGCAGCCTTCGGGCTGCTTTTTTATTGCCGGTCGAATTTCAATCGGCCAGACAGGCAGATATTCTTTCCTTGATTCATAAGGGATTCGACACCTGAATGCCGCCAGCGCGACAAAAGCGGCTGTTGGCTGGGGAATAATGGCCCATGACCACCGCCTCCTCCATCTGGAGCCCCCTGCGCCAACCCGCCTTTCGCGGTTTGTGGATTTGCGGCGCCATCTTCTTCATTGGCGCCGGCATGCAGACCATGGCGGCGGCCTGGCTCATGGTGGAGCTCACCGGTTCGTCGTTTCTGGCCGCACTGGTGCAAACGGCGGTGTTCCTGCCCATGTTCCTGCTGGCCTTGCCCGCCGGGGTGCTGGCCGACACCACCGACCGCCGGCGCCTGATCTCGGGCGCGCTCATCGCCCAGGTCGCGGCTTGCGCTTTGTTGGCGGCGCTGGTGCTGGGCGGCTGGGGCGGGCCGGGTTCGGTGCTGTTTCTGGTGTTTGTGTGCGGTTGCTGCACGGCGGTGCTCACGCCGGCGTGGAATTCCTCGGTGGTCGACCCGGTGCCGCGCGAGGAGTGGCCGCAAGCCATCACCGCCATCGGCATCGCCTACAACGCCGCGCGCGCCATCGGCCCCACGCTGGCCGGTTTGCTGTTCGCGCGGCTGGGCGCGGGCTGGGTGTTCGTGGTCACGGTGTTCACCACGCTGGTGATGTGGGAGTCCATCCGCCGCTGGCCGCCGCGCGCGCACCCGCCGTCGAGCCTGCCGCCCGAGCGCCTGTGGGGCGGCACGCTGAGCGGCCTGCGCTTTGCTTGGCACTCGCGCATCATCCTGGCGCAGCTGGTGCGGGTCATGGCGTTCAGCGCAGCCGGCTCGGCGCTGTGGGCACTGCTGCCGGTGATCGCGCAGCGCCAGCTGGGCACCGGCGCCGAAGGCTTTGGTCTGCTCATGGGTTGCCTGGGCACGGGTGCGGTGGCCTCCGGTCTGGTCATTGGCCGGCTGCGTGCGCGCTTTGCGCTGGACGCCATCGTGTCGCTCAGCTGCGCGGTGTTTGCCGTGGTCATGCTGCTGGCCGCGTGGGTGCGGGTGCCCTGGGTGGTCTACATCGCCATGGCCTTTGGTGGTGCCGCCTGGATGGCCACCATGTCCACCTTCAACACCGCCACCCAGGCCAGCGCGCCGCCCTGGGTGCGCTCGCGGGCCGTGGCGCTGCACATCGTCTCGGCGCTCGGCGCGTTCGCCATCGGCTCGGCCTTCTGGGGCGCGGTGTCCGACATCGCCGGCCTCACCGCCGCGCTGGTGGCCGCGGGCGTGGTGATGGCTGCCGGCCTGCTGCTGGTGCGGCCGTTTCCGCTGCGCATGGGTGGGCTGCACGAGGTGACGCAGGGCACGCCGTGGGACGAGCTGTTTGTGGTGGACGAACCCAGCCCGGCGGCCGGCCCGGTGGCGGTGGAAGTGGGCTACCGCATCCGGCCCGGGGTGGACCAGGCGTTTCTGGACACCATCGCCCGCATGAAAGCGCCGCGCCGGCGCGACGGCGCGAGCTTCTGGCGCGTCTACCGCGACCTGGGCGAGCCTTCGCGCTACGTGGAGCGCTTCATCGTCGCTTCGTGGGCCGACTACCTGCACCAGCGCGCCCGCGCCACCGTGGCCGACCGCGCGCTGGAAACCGAGATCCGCGCGTTTCTCGCCGAGGGCGAGAGCGCGACCATGTCGCACTACATCGCGGAGCGCTGAGACCGTGTGGCTTCAGCGCGTCGCGTCCGGTGCCAGGTCTTCGTGCAGGCAGAGGTAATTGCCTTCGGTGTCCTTGAACCAGGCCGCCTTCTCCGAGCCCAGCACACACACGTGGTCGATCGTCTTCAGGCCCGGAAAGTCGTAGTTCTCGAAGACCACACCCGCGCGCTGGAGTTCGGCGATGCTGGCGGCGATGTCGGCCACCTGGAAACTGATCGCCGTGTGGTCGGCCCGGGTGCCCTCGGGCTTGGGGAACAGGGCCAGCGTGCTGCCCCCCACCGCATAGACGAACTTGCCGTCGGGCTTGAGGCCACCGGGCTGGAGGCCGAGGCAGCCCTCGTAGAAGGCGCGGGCGCGTGCCATGTCGATGACAGGCAGCATGGTCGTGACGGATGCATGGGTCAACATGTGCAGTCCTTTCACCCGGCTCGACCGGTGTGGGGGCCGGGTCTGCGAGCATAGGCCGAACGCTTGGGCGTGGCCAGTTCCGCAGCGGCCAGAATGCGCCCTGTGCCCATCCCGTTGTTCAACCCCGTTTCTGAAAGACCGACGATGTACCGACGATCCTTGCTCGCCCCGTTGCTGCTCGCACTGGCGTTCACCTTGTCCGCCTGCGGCAAAGCCGATCCTCAGGCCCAGCTGGAAGCCGCGGTGCAGAAGCTGCAGGACAACCTGGAAGCCAAGGACACCAGCGCCGTGATCGACCAGCTCGATGCCGGTTTCCAGGCGCAGGACGGTCTGGATCGCGATTGGGCGCGCAAGACCATGACGCTCATGTTCCTGCGTTATGCCAGCGTCAAGGTGATCGCGGTCACGCGCAAGAGCAGCATCGACCCGACTGCGCCGCAGTCCGGCCTCACCCAGGCGCAGGTGCTGGTCACCGGTGCGCAAGGTTTGATTCCGGAGCGGGCCGAGCCCTACAGCGTGAAGCTGGAATGGCGGTATGTCTCGGACGACTGGAAGCTCACACGTCTGTCCTGGGACTGAAAAAGCATGACGCCCGAACTCTGGTTGTTGGTGGTCGGTGCGGCCGTGGCCGGTTTTGTGCAGGGTCTCTCGGGTTTTGCCTTCAGCATGGTGGCCATGTCGTTCTGGGTCTGGGGCATCGACCCGCGCGTGGCCGCGGTGCTGGCGGTGTTCGGCTCGCTCACCGGACAACTGGTGGCGGTGTTCACCACCCGGCGCGGTTTTCGCTGGCCGGCGCTGTGGCCGTTTCTGGCCGGCGGCGCGGTGGGTGTGCCCATCGGCGTGGCGGTGTTGCCGCACCTCAACGCCGATCTCTTCAAACTGATCCTGGGCAGCGTGCTGGTGGTGTGGTGCCCGGCCATGTTGCTGTCGTCCCAACTGCCGCGCATCACACGCGGCGGGCGCCTGGCCGATGGCGTGGCCGGCGCGGCGGGCGGTTTCATGGGCGGCATCGGGGGCTTCACCGGCGTGGTGCCCACGCTGTGGTGCACATTGCGCGGCATGGAGAAAGACCGCCAGCGCGCCATCGTGCAGAACTTCAACCTCGCGGCCTTGTCGGCCACCATGCTTGGCTATGTGGCCACCGGTGCGGTCACACGCGACATCTGGCCCCTCCTGCCGGTGGTGGCCGTGGCGCTGCTGGTGCCGGTGCTGCTCGGTGCGAAGCTCTATGTGGGTTTGAGCGAGGCGGCGTTTCGCAAGCTGGTGCTGTCCCTGCTGGCGCTTTCGGGCGTGGCCATGCTGGTGGCGGCGGTGCCGCGTCTGCTGGCGTAGGGCCGGTTCAGCGGCTTTCGCCGACCACCTCCCCGGGTTCCGCCACACCCGGGCAGGTGGGTCGGTATGGCTGGTTGCCCAGGTAGGCGCTCCAGGCAGTTGGCCCCAGGTTCAACGACACGCGTTCGCAGGCGCGCGCCACCAGGTCGGCGGGGCGCAGCAACCACACGCGGGTGCGCCCATCGCTCTCGGCGGTGGCGAGGTAGCGGCTGCCGGGACTGAAGACCAGATCGCTCACCGCGGCCAGGCCTTCGAGGCGGCCGGTCTCGGCGCCAGTGGCCAGGTTCCACAGCCGCACCGTGTTGCCGGTGCCCACCGCGAGTTGCTGGTTGTCGGAGCTGAATGCGCAGGCCGGTGCGCCGCCGGTGTGGTCCACCTGCAGCAGCACCTGGCCGTCGGTGGTGTCGCGCACGGCGATGCCGCCGCCGCGGTGCTGGCTGGCCACGCGCCGGGCGTCGGGGCTGAAGCCGCAGGGGTTGATGAAGAAGCCGGAGCGGTCCCTGTCGAGTGCGAAGTCGGCCACGGGTTCCGCGGCCGGCGGCTGCCAGCGCAGCACGCGCCAGGTCTGGCCCGCGCGGCTCACCGGGCCGGGCACACCGGCCAGCACCGATGCCCCCTGCGTGCCCACCGCCAGATAACCCGGCGGCACTTCACCGGGCGTCTTCAGCCGCACGGGCGCGGCCTGCGAACCGCTCCACCACCACACGCCACCGCCTTGAAGCGCCATGGCGAGCGACTGTCCGTCGGGCCCGAGGGCCAGCGCCGACGGTTGTCCGTCAAAGCCGATCTCGCGCACCAGCGCGCCGGTGGCGGTGTCGAGCAGCTGCACTCGCTGGCCGCTCGCCACAGCCAGCACACGGCCGTCGGCGCTGTGGGCCGCCAGACTTGCCTGCGCGGGCAGGGCGCGGCTGGCGCTGGCGGCGGCATCGGATGGGCGGTCCAGCGGCCAGCTGCGCAGCGCCTTGCCGCTCACCGCCTGCAACTGCGTCTCGTCGCTCGTGAAAGCCAGGGTCTTGCGCGCCAGCACCCCGGCCACGTCCAGCACGTCGCTGCCGCCCTGGTCGAGTCGCCACAACCGCACCACCGGACCGCCGGCGCTGGTGCCGGTGGTGGCCAGGGTCCGGCCGTCCGGGCCGAAGGCCAGCACGTCGCGGTCGCGGTGTTCCAGTTGCGCCAGCTCGCGGTCGCGCACGAGGTCGCGCACCTGCAGCCGGTTGTCGCCGGCGCGCCCCACGGCCAGGCGGGCCTGCGGACCGACGGCCATGGCGGAGAAGGGCGGCTCGCCCGCCAGCACGCTGCGCGTCTGGCCCACCGGCCACATTTCCAGACCACCGACCTCGAGGTTGGCCACGAGGTGGCTGCCGTCGGCGCTGAACAGGATCTGCCAGACCTCGCGCTGCGCCGGCTCCAGCGCGACCGGCCGCAGGCCGAGGGCGGGTTGGCGTTCCAGCGCCCACAACTGCACCCGACCGGCGATCAGCAACGCGAGCCAGCGCCCGTCGGGGCTCAGCGCGATGCCACTGGCGTGGGGCAGCTGCGCCACCACGGGCAAGGCGGTGTCGGTGAGGTCGACCACCTGGGTGTGGTCGGGCGTGCTCTGGTTGGTCTTGGCGTCGTAGCGGTCGTAAGACGCCACCAGCACGCGGGCCTGCGCATCCACCGCGAACGCCGTGGCATCGCCGGTGGGGTGTGGCACGGAAGCCCGGGTCTCAAGGCTCAGCGCGTCGCGCACATCGAGTCGACCCCGTTCGCCCAGGTCGGAGCGTGTCACGACAAAGCGCCCGCCGGGCGCGAAGGCCAGGGCTGCGATGGAGGGGGCCGTGATCTCCACAGCAGGGTGCACAGGTTCACCCGCCGCGTTCCAGTGGTCCAGCCGCAGGCCACCGCTGACCAGCAGCACGCTGCCGTCGCCGGGCAGCGCGAGCGCGCGTTCGCCCCGGGGCTCCATGAAGCCCTGGCGCACGGGCCACTGGAGTGGCAGCAAGGCCAGCGCGCGCCGCAGGGCACGGTCGGTCTGCAGGGCCTGCGTGCCCAGGGTGTCGAGCTGGCGCGCCGACTCCGCCGCCAGCAGCAGGCTGCGCTCCAGCGAGGCACCCGGCATGCCCAGCGCCGATTGCTCACGAACCAGGTCGGCATCGGCGGCCAGGCGGCCGGCAATGGCCAGCGTCTGCTGTTGCGCGGCGTTGCGGCGTTCGACGAAGGTGGCCACACCCAGCACGGCCACCACCACCAGGGCCGCACCCGCCGCGCCCAGCACGGTGAGGCGGCGCCGGTCGGCGCTGCGCCGGCTCTGCAGGATGAAGCGTGTCTGCAAGGCGGTGGGGTGCGGGGTCTGCGCCGCGCCCTCGGCCAGCCATCGTTCGGCCGCGGCGAGTGCCGCGCCGCGCAGGGTCAGGCTGGTGTCTTCGCCGCGGCTTTGCCAGTCCACCGCGCGCAGCAGCAGCTGGGTGTGGGCCTGTACGTGCGCCAGATCGGTGTCCACCGCCTGCACCAGCAGGCTCATCGCCGCCTCGAAGTCGTCCTGCTCGCGGCAGTACACCCAGTTCAGACGCGCCAGCGCCTCGGGCACCTCGCTGGCCACCACGTCGCGGCACACCACCGGGATCAGGCGCTTGCCTTGCGCCACGGCGTGTTCGAGCTCCTCGCGGCACACGCGCGAGGCCAGCGAATCCGGCGAGAGCACGAAGGCAAAGGCCTGCGCCGCATCGATGGCGCCGCGGATTTCCTGCATCCATTCGGCAGTGGGCGGGATGCCCTCCCAGTCGACCCAGGTCTGGCGCTCGCGCGCCGCCAGCGCCGCGTGCATGCGCCGCACCGGCCCGATGTCCTTGCGGGAGTACGAGATGAAGACCTCGCTCATGCCGGCATGATCGGCGCGCGGCGCGGCGCGATCAAGTCCCGGCTGCGGTTGTCAGCCCGTCGGCGACATCCCCAGGCGCGGTTCGCGGTTGAGCTTGAAGACAGCGACGGCCTGCACCAGCTGCAGGGCCTGCGTCCTCAGGCTTTCGGCGGCCGCGGCACTTTCTTCGACCAGCGCGGCGTTCTGCTGCGTGACCTTGTCCATCTGGCTGATCGCCTCACCCACCTGGCCCACGCCCGAGCTCTGTTCGCTGGTGGCGCTGCTGATCTCGCCCACCAGGTCGGACACGCGCCGGATCGCGCTCACCACGCCCTGCATGGTGGTGCCGGCCTGATCGGCCAGCGCGGTGCCGCTGGCGACACGCTCCACGCTGGTGTCGATCAAGCCCTTGATTTCCTTGGCGGCTTGGGCGCTGCGCTGCGCGAGGTTGCGCACCTCGGCCGCCACCACGGCGAAGCCACGGCCCTGTTCGCCTGCCCGCGCCGCCTCCACCGCCGCATTCAGCGCAAGGATGTTGGTCTGGAAGGCAATGCCGTCGATCACGCCGATGATGTCGGCGATCTTCTTCGAGCTGTCGTTGATGCCCTTCATGGTTTCCACAACCTTGCCCACCACGTCGCCGCCCTCGACCGCGACCTGGGACGCGTTCAGCGCGAGTTCGTTGGCCTTGTTCGCGTGGTCGGCGGTCTGGCGCACGGTGGTGCCCAGTTCCTCCATCGACGCGGCGGTTTCCTCCAGTGCCGAGGCCTGCTGCTCGGTGCGGGTGGAGAGGTCGGTGTTGCCCTGCGCGATCTGCGCGCTGGCGTCCGAGACCAGCGCTGCGTTGTCCTGCACGTGGCTCACGGTCTGGCTGATGCGCTGCTGCATGGTGCGCATGGCACCCAGCAACTGGCGTGTGTCGTCGTTGCCCACCAAAGCGATCGGCACGGTGAGGTTGCCATCGGCCAGGTGGCCCGCCGCGGTGACGGCCTGGCCCATCGGGATGGACATCAGGTGCGCCACCCACAAGGCGCCGATCACCAGCGCGACCGTGGCCGCGAGCACCGCGATGGTGATTGTCCACAGCGATTGCGCAACGCTGGACGCCGCCGCCTCGGAGATGGTGGCACCGTCTTCCTCGATCATTCCGGAGAGTTTTTCCAGCTCGTCTTCCAGCTGGGCAAAGGTCTTGTTCAGCGCGGGTGTCTGGGCTTCGGCCTGGTCCACGCCCTGCGACGCGCCGCCGACCACCGCCTGGGCGGCCTGCACGTAGAGCTTCACCACCGGCAGGGTGCTGTCGAGCGCCTTTTGCGCGTCGGCGTCGATGCCGGATTCAGAGATCTTCTTCAGTGCCGCGTCGAGTGTGGTGACGTGGTCGTCCAGGTCGGTGCGCGCCGCGTTGATGGTGGCGGCGTCGCCTTTCATCACCGCGAGCAGTGCGCGCTGTGCGTCGCCGCGCAGGGCATCGTGCATCATGTCCGCGAGCTGTGCGGCCTGCAGCGCCTGGCTGGAGAGAGCCGAGGCTTCGACCTTGGTGGCCATGGACGAGACGGCCAGCAGGCCAATGCCACCGGCGGAGGACACCAGCGCGGCGCCAGCCAGGCCGAGGCAAAGGATCTGGGTGCGAAGTTTCATGGGAGTCTCCAGAAAAACGGACAGCGCGGCGGAGGTGCTGGCGGCCCTGGTCCTGAAGGTTTCGACGCGTGGCCGGGCTTGTGAAGCACTGACTGACCGGCGGCGGGCGAAGACGCGTCAGCCGCCCGTGAAGATCTCGGTGGCCAGCTTCATGAGCGCGGCCACCGGCGTATCCAGCATGGGCAGGGTGAAGGCGATGCCCACCAGGCCGGCAGACAGCGTGAGCGGGAAGCCGATGGCAAAGGCGTTCATCTGCGGCGCGATGCGCGAGACGAAACCCAGCACGATGTTGACAAACAGCAGCATGCCGATCATGGGCAGGGCAATCCACAGGCCGTAGCGGAACACCACGGAGCCGAGTTCGTGCAGCTGCATGCGGTTGACCGAATCGAGCGCGCCGCCGCCCACGGGGAAGGTGTTGAAGCTGGCGATCACCGCTTGCAGCAGCATGAGGTGGCCGCCCATCACCACGAACAGCAGCATGGTGGTGTTGCCGAAGAAGCGGCCCACGGTGCTGGACTGCGCGTTGGTGGTGGGGTCGAAGAAGCCGGCGAAGTTCAGGCCCATCTGCAGGCCGATGATCTCGCCCGCGAGCTCCACCGCCGAGAACACGATGCGCACCGCCAGACCGATGGCGATGCCCACCACCACCTGCTGCATGACCACCGAAAACGCCTGCGGGTCGTTGAGCGCCACCATGGGTTGATCGCCCAGCCCCGCCTGTGCGCACACAGCCACGATGAAAGCCAGCGCCACGCGCGTGCGCAGCGGCACCGAGCGCGACGAGAAGATGGGCGCACTGGAAAAAACCGCGAGGATGCGCAGGAAAGGCCAGAACACCGGCGAGACCAGCGCCATCACCTGCGCTTCGGTGAACGTGGGCATGCCTGCTCAGTCTTTCCGGAGCGAAATGTCCAACCCAGTGGCACCGAGGAACCGGCTCTGCCGGGCCTCAGGTGCCGCCCCCTTGAGGGGGTCGCGCGCAGCGCGGCGGGGGTGTTCCATCTAGATGGCGTAGTTGGGGATCGACAAGATCGTGCTGCGGATGAACTCGACCATGGTGGTCATCATCCACGGCCCGGCGATGGCGAACACCGCGATGGCCGCGATCAGCTTGGGCACAAAGGCCAGCGTGGCCTCGTTGATCTGCGTGATGGCCTGGAACAGGCTCACCACCAGACCCACCGCGAGCACCGTGGCCAGCACGGGCGCGGCCACCATGAGCAGCATGAAGAGCGCGTTCTGCGCCATCGTGAGAGCGGCTTGCGGATCCATCAGGCAACCTTTTCCGAAAGAGGGCGGCGGGACGCCGCCGGGCCGCTCCCAAGGCGGCCCAGCCCCCTCGGGGGGCAGCGACCCGTGCAGCGGTGGAGCGTGGGGGCCTTCATTGCGCAAATGAAGCTGCGAGGGAGCCGATGAGCAGGTTCCAGCCATCGGCCAGCACGAAGAGCATCAGCTTGAACGGCAGCGCCACCAGCACCGGCGACAGCATCATCATGCCCAGCGACATGAGCACGCTGGCCACCACCATGTCGATCACCAGGAAGGGGATGAAGATCATGAAGCCGATCTGGAACGCGGTCTTGAGCTCGCTGGTCACGAATGCCGGCACCAGCACACGAAACGGCGCCGTCTCGGCGGTCACCTCGTTCGGCAGCTTGGCCAGCTTGGCGAAGAGTTCAAAGTCGGACTGGCGCGTTTGCTTGAGCATGAAAGCGCGCATGGGCGCCTGGCCGCGATCGAGTGCCTGGTCAAAGGTGATGGCATTGCGCGAGTAAGGTTCGTAGGCGTCGGCGTACACCTTGTCCAGCGTCGGGCCCATCACGAACAACGTGAGGAACAGCGACAGGCCAACGATCACCTGGTTGGGCGGGGCCGACTGGGTGCCCAGCGCCTGGCGCAGGAGCGAAAGCACGATCACGATGCGGGTGAAACCCGTCATGAGCAGCAGCACGGCCGGCAGGAACGAGAGCGCGGTGAAGAACAGCAGGGTCTGGATCGGCACCGAGTAGCTGGTGCTGCCACTGCCCTGGCCAATCATCAGCGGCAGCGAGGGGCCGGCGGCGGCGGGGGCGGAAGGCGGCGTGGGCAGTGGCAGGGCCTGGGCCCACGCGCCGACGGCGCACAGCGCCAGCGCACCAAAGACGAGACCGCCCTTGATCCAAGGGTTAACGGGGCGCATTCGGGGCTTTCATGAGTTGCGACAAACGCGCGGCGAAGCCGGTGGCGGGCGCAGAGGGATCGGCAGGCACGACAGGCAACTCGGCGGGCAAGGGCATCTGGTGCAGCGCGGTCACGCTGCCCGCGGCCACGCCCAGCACCAGGCAGACGCGCTCGGCGCCTTCGCCCACCTGCACCGTGACCACGCGTTGCTGCGGGCCCAGCGACAGGCTGGAGAGCACGTGCAGCGCCGGGCCGCTGTGGCCGGCAATGCCCGGCAGGCGGCGGCGCGCCCACTTCAGGGCGAAGGCCAGGCCCACCATCAAGGCGAGCAACAGCAGCGCGGGCATTGCGTTTTGCAACATGGATCAGGTCCTGCTCACACGCTTCATGCGCTCGGACGGGGTCACGATATCGGTCAACCGGATGCCGAACTTGTCGTTCACCACCACCACCTCGCCCTGGGCGATCAGGTAGCCGTTGACCAGGACGTCCATGGGTTCACCGGCGAGCGCATCCAGTTCAACGATGGAGCCTTGGGCGAGCTGGAGGATGTACTTGATCGGCACGCGGGTGCGGCCGAGTTCCACCGACAGCTGCACCGGGATGTCCAGCACCATCTGGATGTCGTGCATCGGGTTGCCGCTGACATTGCCGGCGCCCGCCGGCACGGTTGTGGCGGTGGCGTCGAACACGTGCGGGCCGTCGCTGGCGCCGCCGCTGGTGACCGCCTGCTCTTCCAGGGCCTGCGCCCAGTCGTCGGCGATGGATTCTTGTGAAGGGGTGTCAGTGGACATGGTTTTCTCCGAGCCAGTTCGTATCGATTCCGCGCAGATTGCGCTCCACGCGAAGTGCGTATTTGCCTTTGTGGGTGCCGTATTGGCCTTCAAAGATCGGCACCCCGTCCACATGCGCCTGGATGGTGGGGTTGCGATCGAGTTCGATGAAGTCGCCGATCTGCATGGCCAGCAGTTGCTCCACCGTGGCATCGGTCTGCGCGAGCTCGGCGACCATGGTCACCTCGGCGGCCTGGATTTCGTGGCTGAGCAGCTTGACCCAGCGGCGGTCGACCTCGATGGCGTCGCCCTGCACGCTGGAATACAGCACGTCGCGAATGGGTTCCAGCGTGGCATAGGGAATGCAGATGTGCAGCGATCCGGTGATGTCGCCGATCTCCAGCGTGAAGCTGGTGGAGACCACGATCTCGCTGGGTGTGGCGATGGTGGCGAACTGGGGTTGCATTTCCGAGCGCTGGTAGGACAGCTCGATCGGGTACACGCCGCGCCAGGCTTTTTTGTACTCCTCGGCCACCACGTCCACCAGGCGGTTGATCACGCGCTGTTCGGTGGGTGAGAAGTCGCGGCCTTCAATGCGGGTGTGGAACTTGCCGTTGCCGCCAAACAGACTGTCGATCACGCCGAACAGCAGCGTAGGTTCGCACACCACCAGACCGTTGCCGCGCAGCGGGCGGATGGCCATGATGTTGAAGTTGGTCGGCACCACGAGTTCGCGCAGGAAGGCGCTGTACTTCTGCACCTGCACCGAGCCCACCGAGATCTCGGGGCTGCGGCGGATGAAGTTGAACAGGCCCAGTCGCAGGTTGCGCGAGAAGCGTTCGTTGACGATCTCCATGGTGGGCATGCGCCCACGCACGATGCGCTCCTGGCTCTGCAGGTTGTAGTCGCGCACCGCACCGGTGGGCGCCTCTTCCTTGGCGAGCTTCTGGCTCTCGCCCGTGACGCCTTCGAGCAGGGCGTCAATCTCTTCCTGGGACAGAAATGCGTCAGCCATGGTGGTGTGTCCGGATCACTGAACGATGAGGCTGGAGAACAGCACGGCCTGCACCGGGTTGGGTGCCGCCTTGGGCTTTTTCTTCTTGGGCGCGCCGGTTTCTGCGGCGGCCGGCTCGGGCATCTCGTAGCCCATCTCGTGGGAGACCGCCGCGATGATGTCCTTGGCCAGTTTGGCTTTGCCCTGCACCTGCAGCATCTCGTCGGCGGTGCGCTGCGAGATCAGCAGCAGCACCTGGCTTCGGATGCTGGGCATGTAGATCTTCACATCGGCTTCGGTCTTGGCGTCCTGAAGCTGCAGGGTGAGGCCGAGTTGAATGAACCGTGTGCCACCGGGGTCCGCCAGGTTGACCACCATGTTCTCCAGCGGCATGAAGACCGGCGCGGTCTTGGGGTCCTTGGCCACGTGGGCCGCCGGCTCGTCGTCGGCGAACTCGTCGTCTTCGGCGGTGTTTTTCTTGAGCACGAACAACGCGCCAGCACCGGCGATCAGCGCCAGCACCACCACACCGACGATGATGAACAGCAGCTTCTTGCTTTTCTTCGGCTTCTCGGCGGGAGCAGCGGTGGCGGTGGCGGCGGCAGCAGACATGGTCATCCTTCAAAGGGCCCCCGCTGGGAGGAGGGCGTCACACGCGGGAAACGTGTGGGGTTTGAAGAATTATTGGGCGGGGGGGTGGGGGCCGGTCGCCGGATAAGCGCCTGAAAAGGCGCTTATTCAACTGTTCAGGCGAACACGTCCAGCGGCTGGCTGCCGTCGGCGCGAGGGCTGATCTGGGCTTGTCTGGCTGGCGTTGCTGCTGATGCGTTGGTCGCTTGTGCCACTCCCCGAACACCGTTCTGCCGCGGTGCGTCGTTGTCACCGCGCGATCCACTTTGACCGTGCGAACCCACCGACACACCACCCAGCTGGATGCCGCTCTTGTTCAGCAGGTCGCCCAGCGACTCGCCCGCGTTCTCGCGCAGCGAGGCGCGCGCTTCGGCGTTGTCGGTCTTGAACGCCACCTGAACTTCCTGCCCCTTCATCGAGAGCTGGATGTCGATGGCTTGTTCGCCCGCTTCGCCGCCCACGCTCAGGCTGGCGTGGCGCAGGTGCTGGGTGCCCCAGTGGGTGACGGTGGGCTCCTCGGTGGCATTCGCGTCGGCGAAGGGGTTGCCGGCCTGGCCGTCGGCCTGGTCAAAGGCGCTGGTGTCCGAGCCCGTGTTGTCCGAGCCCATGTGGGCGTCGCCCGCCGTGGCGCCGGGCAGGGCGTTCGTTCCATCGGCCGTTCGGTGGCTCGCAGTCGATGAGCCATTCAGGCCCAGGCCATCGGTGTTGACATCGCGCAACTCGCTGGGGGCCAGCGGCACGCCAGGCGTGAGACCAAAACGCTCGTTGAGCGCGACGGTGCTGCGCACCTGTGCGCCATGGTTCGCCGCTTGCTGGATCGCCACGGTTTCGGTGCTGGCCAGGGAGGCCTGGCGCCAGGGCGTTCCGGTTGTGGATGTGAATGCAGTCGACACGCCTTCGGAGGCTCGCGTGGGCACGTAGGGCGCACCGGGGCGCACCGCGTTGGCCGGCAGCGCGACCTGGCCCTTGGGGGCTGTCTCCAGCGGCGTCGGCTCCACCGGGGTCATGTCGGCGATATCGATCGTGCCTTCGCTGGCGGTGCCTGTGGCGCGCTCGGTGGCGGCAGCAGCGACAGTAGCGGCAGCAGGGGCTGGCAGCGCTGGGCCTTCGGTGCTGGTGGGCCGGCCCATGGCGTCCTTGCCGCTGCCGGGCAAGCCCCAACCCAGCAGCGCAGCAAAGGGGTTGTCGGTGCCGTCGGGTGATCTGGTGTCGCTGACGGGCGTCTCAGCCGGCGCCGCGCTGCTGAGCGTGGCGGCTTCCGGCAGCACCTGCGCGCTGGCCAGCAAGCCGAGCAGGCTGGCGAACATGTCTTCGCCCTCGGTTTTGTCCTTGGGCGTGCGTGCGTTGGCCTGCGCCGGTTTGGTGGAGCTCTCCACCGGCTTGGGGGCGCTGGCGGTGGCGGTGGTGCTGCTCATGTGCGAAGGCCTTCCTGTTGCGCCCGCGCCAGGCTCTGGCGCAGGTGGATGGCCAGCGCCATCTCGTCTGTGTTTTTCTGGTCCTGGCGCTGCACGCGGTGCTGCACCGCCATCTGCTTGCGTTCGGTGAATTTGCGCAGGCCGGCCACGTCGCGTTCGCACACGTGCACCTGGCCCTGGCAGCGTTCGATGATTTCCAGGCGCTCGCGCAACACGCCGCGCTGGAAGTCCAGCGCGTGGTCGATCTTGGCCATGAACTGGCGGTGGTGCATGAGCAGCGCACCGTCCACACCGGTGGCGCTGCGCACGGCCCAGCGCTGCTCGGCCTCCTGCGCGTAGGACTGCAGCTGGTCCATCTGGTCCTGGGCGATCTGCAGCTCGCGCTGCATCTGGCCCAGTGCGCCCAGCGCCTCGTCGCGGCGCTTCTCGGCGATTTCAACGACCTTGTTGAGCGTCTGGATCGTGGTCATGCCTGTTTGCCTTCATAGGGATTGTGGTGGGGGCGGGACTGGCGCTGGGCGTTGCCGGGTTTGTCTTCCTGCAAGGCGGTCTGCAGCTGCTGCAGGCTCTCGGGCAGGGTGGCGGCTTCGTTCATGTCCTGCATCAAGAAGCGCTGCAGGGCCGGGTACAAGACGATGGCGCGGTCGGTCTCCGGGTCGCTGCCGGGCACGTAGGCACCGAGCTGGATCAGGTCGCGGCTCTTGATGTAGCGTGAGTAGGCGCCGCGGAACTTGCGCGCCAGCTCCAGGTGGACGGCGCCGGCCACGTTGTGCATCACGCGCGAGGCTGAGGCTTCCACGTCGATGGCCGGGAAGTGGCCCGACTCGGCGAGCGAGCGCGACAGCACGATGTGGCCGTCCAGGATGGCGCGCGCCGCGTCCGCAATCGGGTCCTGCTGGTCGTCGCCCTCGGAGAGCACGGTGTAGAAGGCGGTGATCGAGCCGACGCCGTTCAGGCCGTTGCCGCTGCGCTCCACCAGTTGCGGCAGCTTGGCAAAACACGAGGGCGGGTAGCCTTTGGTGGCGGGGGGCTCGCCGATGGCCAGCGCAATCTCGCGCTGCGCCATGGCGTAGCGGGTGAGCGAGTCCATGAGCAGCAGCACGTCGAGGCCGTCGTCGCGAAAGCGCTCGGCAATCGCCGTGGCATAGGCCGCGCCCTGCATGCGCACCAGCGGCGGTGCGTCGGCGGGTGCTGCCACCACCACCGAGCGCTTGCGGCCCTCCACGCCCAGGATGTCTTCAATGAATTCCTTCACCTCGCGCCCGCGTTCGCCAATGAGGCCCACCACGATCACGTCGGCTTTGGTGTAGCGCGCCATCATGCCCAGCAGCACGCTCTTGCCCACGCCGGAGCCGGCGAAAAGGCCGATGCGTTGGCCGCGGCCCACGGTGAGCAGCGCGTTGATCGCGCGCACGCCGGTGTCCAGCGGTGTGCGAACCGGGTCGCGGTCCATGGCGTTGAGGGGTGCGCGGTCCATCGGTTCGATGTCCACGTCGGTGATGGGGCCCATGTGGTCCATGGGGTTGCCGTGCGAGTCGACCACGCGGCCCAGCAGACCTTTGCCCAGCGGCAGGCGCAGCGTGCCGCGGTCGTCGGGCGAGGGCGGTTTGTTGGTCTGGCCCACGCGCGGCACGGTGCGGTAGGGCGCCAGCGGTGTCACGCTCGCGCCGCTGGAGAGGCCGTGCGTGTCGCCGGCCGGCATGAGGAAAGCACGGTCGTTGGAGAAGCCCACCACCTCGGCCAGCACCGGCGGCTTGCTGCCGTTGCCGATCAGGCATTGCGAACCCACCGGGACCTTCAGGCCCACGGCTTCGAGCACCAGACCGGCCAGGCGGGTGAGCGTGCCGCGCACTTCCAGCGGTGTTTCCACGCTGGCGTTGACCCGCACGTCGTCCATGAAGTTGCCCCAGCGGCTTTCGGTGCCGAACGTGCTGTCAGACATCTTCATTTCCCGGGTTCCAGGCCACGTTCATGCCAAGGTTGCCCACGGCGCGCGACCAGCGTTTTTCAATCGTTGCGTCCACCGCCGAGGTGCTGGACTCGATCAGGCAGCCACCGGGGCTGATCTGTGCGTCGGCCACGAACTCGGGCAGCGGGCTGTTGAGCGTTTCCTGCAGCACACCCTTCATGAGCGCGAGGTCGCCCGGGTTCATGCGCACGGTGGCGGGCAGACCGTCGTCCACCAGTTGTGTCAGGGCTTCCGCGATCACCGGCTTCAAATGCTGCGGGTCGCTGGCAATGGCCTGGCGCACCACCTGGCGGGCGAGGTCGCAGGCCAGTTCGAGGATGTGACGCGAGATCTTCTCTTCGCTCTTCTTCAGGTGGTCTTTGGTGTTGTGCAGCAGCTGCGCCATGCGCACCGCGGTTTCTTCGGCGGTCTTGCGCACCGTGGCTTCCAGGGCTTCACGCACCTCCTGGCCACCGGCTTCGTGCCCACGCCCGAAACCCTCGGCATACGCCTGCTGGCGCGCCTCCTGCAGCACCTCACTCGTCACGCCTTCGTTCTTGTCGCTGGCGGGCGCATGCAGGTGCTCGTCGCTGCCGTCCACCGCAGCGAAATGCCAGGCGGCCACGCCTTCGATTTCCTCGCGCGGGATGAAGCGGGAATGGGGGTTGGGTTTGGAGGCCATGGTCAGTTACGCATCCAGGTCATACAAACGCTTCATCTTCGCCACCACCACCGATCATGATCTGGCCTTCGTCGGCCAGGCGGCGCACGATCTTCAGGATTTCCTTCTGCTGCATTTCCACTTCCGACAGGCGCATCGGGCCGCGCGACTCCAGGTCTTCGCGCAGCGCTTCGGCCGCGCGGGTGGACATGTTGGCCAGCACCAGTTCGCGCAGTTCGTTGGTGGCGCCCTTGAGCGAAACCACCAGCGCGTCGGTGGACACTTCCTTGAGCACCAGCTGCACCGACTTGCCGTCGAGCTTGAGCAAATCCTCAAAGACGAACATCTTGTCCATGATCTTCTGCGCCAGTTCGGCGTCGAACTCGCGGATGGAGTCGATCACCGAGGTCTCGATCTGCGAGCCCATCATGTTGATGATCTCGGCCGCGGTCTTCACACCGCCCATGGAGGTCTTGCGGATCTTGTCGCCACCGGCGAGCACCTTGAAGAGCACCTCGTTCAAATCTTTCAGGGCGGTGGGCTGGATGCCTTCGAGCGTGGCGATGCGCAGCATCACCTCGTTGCGGGTGCGTTCTGTGAAGTTCTTCATCACACCGGCGGTCTGGTCGGATTCAAGGTGCACCAGGATGGCGGCCACGATCTGCGGGTGCTCGTTGCGCAGCAGTTCGGCAATGGAGGCCGGGTCCATCCACTTCAGGCTCTCGATGCCCGAGACATCACCGCCCTGCAGGATGCGGTCGATCAGCAGCGAAGCCTTGTCGTCGCCCAGCGCGCGCTTGAGCACGGCGCGCACGTAGTTGTCGGTGTCGGACACCAGCAGGCTCTGCGAGGAGGCCGCGCCGGTGAACTTCTGCATCACCTGGTCCACACGGTCGTGCGAAACCGATTTCGTCTTGGCGATCGTCTCGCCAAGCTTCTGCACTTCCTTGGGGCTGAGGTGCTTGAACACCTCGGCCGCTTCTTCCTCGCCAATCGACATGAGAAAGATCGCGGCGTCCTGGATTCCCTGGTCTTCCATGTTCTTGTTCCTTGTCTATGCGAAGAAAAATTCGGTCGGAGCGGCGTGCCCCCTACCAGGGGCACCGAGGATCTGGCTTTGCCAGGCCTCAGGTGCCGTCCCCCTCCCGCCGAAGGCGAGAGAGGGGGAAGCCGCGAAGCGGCGCAGGGGGTGGCGCCGGCTCATGCCGGCGCCTCACCATTGACCCAGCCCTTGACGATGTTGGCGACGGCCATCGGGTTTTCGAGCGCCAGGCGCTTGGCATCGGTGAGGCGGATGCTTTCGGGCGTGGGTTCGTTGCTGGGCATCGGCAGACCCGGGCGCTCCGGCGCTTCGTTGAGCATGGCGCTCAGGGGCTGCAGTTCGGTCTGGTCCCGGCGCACCACGGGCGTCTTGAGCAGCTTGAGGCCCGGGCGCACCATGCCCATGAGCACCAGCAGGCCCAGACCCACCATGCCCAGCGGCCAAGCCAGGCCACGCAGGAACTCCTGATTCTCGGCCTGCTGCCACCACGCGATGGTCTCCACCTCGCTGGTCTTCTCCACATTGAAGGGCGCGTTGACCACGTTGACCGAATCACCTCGGACCTGGCTGAAGCCGATGGTTTCGCGCACCAGGGCCGTCATCTGCTCCAGCTGCGCCGCCGGGATGGCCACGGTGGTCTCCTTGCCGGCCTTGTCCACGGTGGTGCGGTGGTTGATCACCACGGCAGCGCTCAGGCGCTTGATCTGGCCGCTGGACTCGCGCACCACCTTCACCGTCTTGTCCACCTCGTAGTTCACCACCGACTCGCGGCGCATGGAGCCGGGCTTGTCGGTTCCACCCTGGGCGGCCACGCCCACGGGCGCGGCGGCACCGTTGATGGGGGCGGTGCCGGTGGCGGGCGGCTGGTTGGTCACGGCACCGGGTACGCCGGCGGGCTGGGCCGCGCCGGGTGAGCCGTCTTCCACGGTCTGCTGGCTGCGCACCGCGCTGGTGTCGGGGCTCTGGTTGGGCTTGTGCTCTTCGCTGGTCGACTCGACCAGTGAGAAGTCCACGTCGGCGCTCACCTGCGCCTTCACGTTGTTGCGGCCCACCAGTGGCTCCAGCATGTCCATGATGCGGCGCGTGTAGAGCTGTTCGATCTGCTGGGTGTACTGCAGCTTCTGCGTGTCGGCGCCCTGGGCCTGTGCGTCGGCCGGGGCCGAGAGCAGGCTGCCCGCGTCGTCCACCACGCTCACCGCCTTGGGGTTCATTTCGGGCACGCTGCTGGCCACCAGGTGCACGATGCCGGCCACCTGCGCGCGGTCCAGCGTGCGGCCGGCGTGCAGGGTCAGCAGCACGGAGGCGCTGGGTTTTTGCTGTTCGCGGAAAAAACCGTTCTGGTTGGGCAGGGCCAGGTGGATGCGCGCGCTCTGCACGGAGGAGAGCGACTGGATCGAACGGGTGAGTTCGCCCTCCAGGCCGCGCTGGAAGGTGAGCCGCTCCTGGAACTGGGTCATGCCGAAGCGGTTGGCTTCCATCTGCTCGAAGCCCGAGATCGAACCCTTGGGCAGGCCTTGCGAGGCCAGGCGCAGGCGCGTGTCGTGCACCTTGTCGGCCGGCACCAGGATGGCCTGGCCACCCTCGGCGTGTTTGTAGGGCACGTTCATCTGCGAGAGCTGCGCCACGATGGCGCCGCCGTCCTTGTCACCCAGGTTGGCGTAGAGCACGCGGTACTCGGGTTGGCGGCCCATGAAGAAGAAGGCCAGTGCGATCGCCAGCAGGGCGAGTGCGCCCAGACCGAGCTTGATCTTCTGGGCCTGGTCCATGCGCGAGAGGCCTTCGCCGAAAGCGCTGCGGCTCGCGGGCTGGAGTTCTATCGGTGCCAGGGTGGTGCTCATGGGTGCAGGGCTCGGGTAGAAGGTCGGTTTCGGGACGATGTACATCCCGTTGCAACCGATTATTCGGCCCCACCCCCTGCGCCATACCCATGAAAAGGCCGTGCTTTGTGCCCTTATTCCCGCCGCGTCAGCGGTGCCCGCCGCCTAGCATCAAGGCGTCAACTTTTGTCGAAGGATTCAGCCATGGACATGCGCATCTCTCCCCTGACCAGTCAGGCACTCACCGGCATCGGCCAGACCCAGCTCAAGCGCCCCGGTGGCGTGGGCGGTGCCGAGGGAGGCATTGCCGCCAGCTTCAAGGACGCCCTCAAGAGCGTGAGCGCTTCGCAAGACGAGGCTTCGCGCCTGCAGACCCAGGTGCAACTGGGCAACCCCAAGGTGAGCCTGGAAGAAACCATGCTGGCGATGCAGAAGTCGCAAGTGGGTTTCCAGGCCACGCTCCACGTTCGAAATCGAATGGTTCAGGCCTACACTGACATCATGAACATGGGGGTCTGACCCCCCCTCTGTTCAATGCATGGGCTGCGGCTGATTTCTATCGATCAGTTGAGCCAGGTCGTTCAACCACGGCTCGGCCAGATTGCGGATCTCGGCATCCGTGCGCAGGATGCGCTGCATGATCTTCGTCTTCTCTTTGCGGTCTTCCGGCGCCAGTGCGTCGGTCTTGGACTTGTAGCGCAGTTGGGCAATCAGCACCGCGCACGCGCCCTCAAGCCGCACCACCTGGTCCCAGTTCTCCGTCTTCGCCGCGTCGAGCATCTGGCTGCTCGTGCGTTCGATGGCTTTGTAGTAATCCAGCAAGCTGTGCTCCATCTCAGGCTCCCTGCAGGGCGCCGGTTCGGATCTGTTTCCAGGAATCCGCCAGCGGTTCGATGAGGTTGAGCACCTCGTGAATCGGTGCCGCGTCGTCGCGCAGGTTGGCCAAGGTGAGGCGCTGCACGCTGTATTCGTACAGACCCTTCAGGTTGCCGGCCAGTTCCCCGCCTTCCTGCAGGTTCAGACCGGCCTTGAGGCCCTCTTCGATGATCCGGATGGCCTTGCCGATGGCGGTGCCCTTGCTGACCACGTCCTGGCGTTCCATGGCGCCGCGCGCCAGGTTCAGGCTCTGGATCAACGCGTCGAACAACAGACTGACCAGCTGGTGCGGGTCGGCGGTCTGCACGCCGGTGTCGACGGACACACGTTTGTAGGTGGAAGCTGCGCGGGTGTTGACAGAGGTGAACATGGCTGGGTTTCCTGGTGGCTTATACCCATCTGTATCGACAACCAGCGGGCGGACTGTAGGCATGAGCGGCGGCATTTGCGGGGAGAAACGTGTGCTTTACACCGTCTTGCACAACACGATCAGCGCAGCAGGGACAAGACGCCCTGTTGAGCCTGGTTGGCCTGGGCCACCATGGCGGTGCCGGCCTGCTGCAGGATCTGGGCGCGCGAGAGGTTGGAGGTTTCCTTGGCGAAGTCGGCGTCCACGATGCGGCCGCGCGCAGCGGAGATGTTCTCGCCGGTGATCTGGATGTTGGCCACGGCGTTCTCGAAGCGGCTCTGCAGGGCACCGAGGTCGGCGCGAGCCGAGTTGATGGTGGTCAGTGCCTTGTCGGCGATCGTGATCGCCCGGCCTGCGCCGATCACGTTGCTGACGTCCAGGTCTTCCAGCTGGTGGACCGGGAGACCTGCGGGGCCACCAAACAAGCCAAAGGTACTGAGACCCGCGGCGCTGCTGGTCCCCGCGTCGATGCTGAAGCCCGCTGCTGCGCCGCTGCTGTCCACCCATTCGGTGATGGAGTCGAGCGACATCTGGGCGGTATTGGGGACCGCGCGCGCGATCAACCCGGTTTCCGAGGTCGCAGCGTTGAAGGCTGCCTCCAACTTTTTCGTGACCTGCGCTGCCGTGTCGCCCAGCGCAACCTCCACATTCCCCACAGGGATGATGTTTCCCTTCGGGCCGGTCACCGATATGCCGGTGATGGTGCCAGCCGCAGTGGCCGTTCCTGTGGCCCAGGTCATTCCCACCGTGGCGAGGAATGTGGCGCTCCCGAGACTCTCGGCGCGCACGTCAGCCGTGCTCTGGACAGAGATCGCCTCACCGGCGTTGGCCCCGACCTGGAATGTGGCGTTGGCGAACGAACCGTCGAGCAGCTTGGTGCCGTTGAAGCTGGTGGTCTTGGCCACGCGGTCGATTTCCGAGCTCAGCTGTTTCACTTCGGCTTGCAGAGCCGTGCGGTCGCTGGTGTTGTTCGAAGCGTTGGCCGACTGCACGGCCAGCTCACGCATGCGCTGCAGCATGTCGCCCACTTTGCCCAGTGCGCCTTCGGCGGTCTGCGCCAGCGAGATGCCGTCGTTGGCGTTGCGGGCAGCCACGTTGAGGCCGCGCACCTGGGCGTTCATGCGCTCGGAGATGGCGAGGCCAGCGGCGTCGTCCTTGGCGCTGTTGACGCGCAGGCCGGATGAGAGGCGCTGCATGGAGGTGGCCAGCGAGCTGGAGGTGGTGCCCAGGTTGCGCTGGGCGGTCATGGACATCACGTTCGTGTTGATGGTGGTCATGGGGCGACTCCTGTGGCGTGAAAGCTGGGTGGTTCGACGGGCGAACCATCACCGGTCCACTGCACATGATTTCGGTAGCGTGGCCCGAATCTTGATATCTCAAGTGCCCGGGTCTCAGCCAACAAGCAGAATGAAAAAGGGCGGTTGCACGGGGTTACCGCGCAACCGCCCTGGGGGCGATGCCTTGGGCGTGCGCGATCAGCGCAGCAGGGACAAGACGCCCTGTTGAGCCTGGTTGGCCTGGGCCACCATGGCGGTGCCGGCCTGCTGCAGGATCTGGGCGCGCGAGAGGTTGGAGGTTTCCTTGGCGAAGTCGGCGTCCACGATGCGGCCGCGCGCAGCGGAGATGTTCTCGCCGGTGATCTGGATGTTGGCCACGGCGTTCTCGAAGCGGCTCTGCAGGGCACCGAGGTCGGCGCGCGAGCTGTTGACCGCATTGATGGCGCTGTCGATGACCTTCAGGGCCTTCTGCGAGTCGCCAAAGCTGCTGACGTTGATGTCGTTGAGCTGGCTGGAGGCAGCGGCACCGATGGCGCCGGTGCCCGTGGTGGCGGCGGCGAAGTTGCCGAAATCGGCTACGGCAATGGCGCTGTCGGAGAAGGATTCAAAGCCCGTGGCCACACCGGCGGCGTTGACCACCGCTTTGGCGTAGACACCGGTGTCCGACGATTTGGCGTTGATGGCGTCCACCACCTGGAAGGTGCGCTCGCTGGCCGAGGTGGCGGCGGCGATCGGGCCCAGGGCCACGCCTTTGATGTTCAGGGCACCGGCGGCGATGGCGGCGTTGGCGCCGGCCGTGGTGGTGATGGTGCCGACGCTGGTGATCAGCGAGGTTTCGCCCAGTGTGGCGGAATTGGCGCTGACGATGGAGTCGATGGCGATGCCTTCACCGGCGTTGGCGCCGACCTGGAAGGTGGCGTTGGCGAACGAACCGTCGAGCAGCTTGGTGCCGTTGAAGCTGGTGGTCTTGGCCACGCGGTCGATTTCCGAGCTCAGCTGTTTCACTTCGGCTTGCAGAGCCGTGCGGTCGCTGGTGTTGTTCGAAGCGTTGGCCGACTGCACGGCCAGCTCACGCATGCGCTGCAGCATGTCGCCCACTTTGCCCAGTGCGCCTTCGGCGGTCTGCGCCAGCGAGATGCCGTCGTTGGCGTTGCGGGCAGCCACGTTGAGGCCGCGCACCTGGGCGTTCATGCGCTCGGAGATGGCGAGGCCAGCGGCGTCGTCCTTGGCGCTGTTGACGCGCAGGCCGGATGAGAGGCGCTGCATGGAGGTGGCCAGCGAGCTGGAGGTGGTGCCCAGGTTGCGCTGGGCGGTCATGGACATGACGTTGGTGTTGATGGTGGTCATAACTAACTCCGGTTGAGGTGGTTGGGCTGACTGCCCGGTTGCCCGGGCCACGAACCCATGGAGAAGTTCGTTGAATCTAATTTCGGTGGACTTGGAAGAATCTTTAGCGTTCTGTTGTCGCCGCGTGTCGTGTCAAGCCCCGCCCGTCGTCCGCTGACCACCATCCAAGAAAAAAGGGCGGTTGCATGGCCATGGCCATGCAACCGCCCTTCGAGGCGATGCCTTGGGCGTGCGCGATCAGCGCAGCAGCGAGAGGACACCCTGTTGTGCCTGGTTGGCCTGGGCCACCATGGCGGTGCCGGCCTGCTGCAGGATCTGGGCGCGCGAGAGGTTGGAGGTTTCCTTGGCGAAGTCGGCGTCCACGATGCGGCCGCGCGCAGCGGAGATGTTCTCGCCGGTGATCTGGATGTTGGCCACGGCGTTCTCGAAGCGGCTCTGCAGGGCGCCGAGGTCGGCGCGCGAGCTGTTGACCGCGTTGATCGCGTTGTCGATCACTTTCAGGGCCTTTTGGGCGTCGCCGAAGCTGGAGACGTTGATGTCGTTGAGCTGGCTGCTTGCGGCCACGCCTGGGCCGGCTGGTGCCGCACCCGTGGTGGCGGCGGTGAAGCCTGCGTTGAAGTCGGCTGCGGCAATGGCAGTGTCGGAGAACACTTCCCAGCCCGTGACCGCACCGGCCGTGTAGGTGGCTCGGGCGAACACGCCGGTGTCAGAAGACTTGGCGTTGATCGCGTCCACCACCTGCTGCGAGCGCTCGCCAGCCGAGGTGGCGGCGGAGATCGGGCCGAGAGCTGTGCCCTTGACGGTCAGGGCGCCGGCTGCGATGGCGGCGTTAGCACCGACCGTGGTGGTCTGCGTGCCGGCGACGGTCAGCAGCGAGGTCTCGCCCAGCGTGGTGGTGCTGGCGCTGACGATGGAGTCGATGGCGATGCCTTCACCGGCGTTGGCGCCGACCTGGAAGGTGGCGTTGGCGAACGAGCCGTCGAGCAGCTTGGTGCCGTTGAAGCTGGTGGTCTTGGCCACGCGGTCGATTTCCGAGCTCAGCTGTTTCACTTCGGCCTGCAGGGCCGTGCGGTCGCTGGTGTTGTTCGAAGCGTTGGCCGACTGCACGGCCAGCTCACGCATGCGCTGCAGCATGTCGCCCACTTTGCCCAGTGCGCCTTCGGCGGTCTGCGCCAGCGAGATGCCGTCGTTGGCGTTGCGGGCAGCCACGTTCAGGCCGCGCACCTGGGCGTTCATGCGCTCGGAGATGGCGAGGCCAGCGGCGTCGTCCTTGGCGCTGTTCACGCGCAGGCCCGAAGACAGGCGCTGCATGGAGGTGGCCAGCGAGCTGGAGGTGGTGCCCAGGTTGCGCTGGGCGGTCATGGACATCACGTTCGTGTTGATGGTGGTCATGTTGGACTCCGTTCAGAAAATGGGTTGGTGAGCAATCAACGCAGCAGGGACAAGACGCCCTGTTGTGCCTGGTTGGCCTGGGCCACCATGGCGGTGCCGGCCTGCTGCAGGATCTGCGCGCGCGACAGGTTGGAGGTTTCCTTGGCGAAGTCGGCGTCCACGATGCGGCCGCGGGCTGCGGAGATGTTCTCGCCGGTGATCTGGATGTTGGCCACGGCGTTCTCGAAGCGGCTCTGCAGGGCGCCCAGGTCGGCGCGCGAGCTGTTGATGGCGTTGATGGCCTTGTCGATCACTTGCAGCGACAGCTGGGCATCCCCGAAGCTGTTGACGTTGATGCCGGAGAGGGTGGCCAGCGTGGCGGGAGGCGCGGTGTCGCCAGGATCACCCGTGGAGGTTGCGGTAAAGGCCGCACCAAAAGCCGTGGCGCCGGTCAAGTCGCGGTTGGAGAAGACTTCGTAGCCGCCGCCAGACGCTTCGCGGGCAAACACGCCGGTCTCGCTGGACTTGGCGTTGATCGCGTCCACCACTTGCGTGGTGCGCTGTGCGGCGGTGGTGGCGGCAGCGATGCCACCCAGGGCCACGGCGTTGCCGGCGGCATCCTGAACGGTCCAGCCGGTGGTGCCGGCGGGAATGGCGGCGCCGTCGGCGGGCATGGTCGCCAACGTGGGCGCTGCGACCGTCGCCACAAAATGCTCTGTGGCGCTCAACTGGCCCAGAGCGGTGGACTTGGCCGACACAATGGAGTCGATGGCGATGCCTTCACCGGCGTTGGCGCCGACCTGGAAGGTGGCGTTGGCGAACGAGCCGTCGAGCAGCTTGGTGCCGTTGAAGCTGGTGGTCTTGGCCACGCGGTCGATTTCCGAACGCAGTTGTCCCACTTCGGCCTGCAGGGCCGTGCGGTCGCTGGTGTTGTTCGAAGCGTTGGCCGACTGCACGGCCAGCTCACGCATGCGCTGCAGCATGTCGCCCACTTTGCCCAGCGCGCCTTCGGCGGTCTGCGCCAGCGAGATGCCGTCGTTGGCGTTGCGGGCAGCCACGTTGAGGCCGCGCACCTGGGCGTTCATGCGCTCGGAGATGGCCAGGCCGGCGGCGTCGTCCTTGGCGCTGTTGACGCGCAGGCCGGATGAGAGGCGCTGCATGGAGGTGGCCAGCGAGCTGGAGGTGGTGCCCAGGTTGCGCTGGGCGGTCATGGACATGACGTTGGTGTTGATGGTGGTCATAACTAACTCCGGTTGAGGTGGTTGGGCTGACTGCCCGGTTGCCCGGGCCACGAACCCATGGAGAAGTTCGTTGTCATCTATTTCGGTGTCTTCTCCGATTACTTGAGGGCTTCAGCTCCAGCCGGCCACGCCGTTGGCCAACACGCGAAAAAAAGCCCTGGTCGCAGAGCGCCAGGGCCGATGTGGAGCAGAGTCGCCGTTTTACGAAGACGCCTTGTTCCATTGGGCAATTTGTTGCGTCACGAACGAATTGAGCGAGTTGAGCTGGCCCACCATCGCATCCATGGCGTTGTATTGCTTGAGGTAGCGGGTTTCGGCGCGGGCCGCGCGTGCGATCACTGTATCTTGCTGCACGGTGTTGCGCTTGACGGCTGCGCGCAGCGAATCAGTGCGTGCGGTCAGCGTGCCGCTGGCGCCCGAAAAACCTTCGGCGAAGCTCTTGAGCTTTTCGCCGAAGCCTTGGGCCGTGGGGTCGGTGTGGTCGGCGTTGAAGAGGTTCTGCACAGCCTCAGGGTTGTCCAGCGCAGCGCCCAGCTTGGTGCTGTTGATGCTCATCTTGCCGCCCGACTTGATCTCGATGCCGATGTCGGCCAGCGTGGTGAAGGCGCCACCAGGGGTCACAGAGCGCATCATGCCGCGCAGCGCATTCTGCAGGCCCACCGCGGAACTGTCACCCTGCAGCGACCCGGCCACCTTGGTGTCGGGGTTGTAGCCGGTGGTGCTGGTGAGCATGTCGTTGAGCGAGTTGTACGCGTCGACAAAGGACTGGATGGTTTTGGTCATCGCGTCCTTGTCGTTGGTCACCGCAACCTCCACCGGCCCGGTGGTGACCTTGGAGAACTGCAGGGTGATGCCGGGCAGGCCGTCCTTGTAGGTGTTGCTGGCGGACTCGATGTCGATGCCGTTGATGGTGGCCATCGCGTTGGCGCCGTGCGTGATCTGCACGCCCGAGGCCACACCACCCTGCACAGCCAGGCGAGAGAGACCGGTGTTGTCGACACCGTCGCTGTCGGTGGCCTGCATCTCGAAGCCCAGGGCTTCCCCGGTGTCCTTGGAGCGCATGAGAAGACGTTCGCCCGAGGCGTCGCGCAACACGGTGGCGGTGACGCCGGCGCCGGCCGCGTTGATCTTGGCTGCGATCTGGGTAAGGGTGTCCTCGCCAGGGCCGATCGTGATGTCCACCGCTGGTGCACTGCCTGCGGCAAAGCTGCCCGAGCTCCAGTCGCCCAGCGTGATCTTCAGGTTGCCTTCGCCCATGGCCGTGTCTTTCGGCACCGCCAGCGTGGCCGTGGACTGCGCTTTGGCCAGTTGTTGCACCTCCACCGCCATCGAGGTGGGTGCGGTGCCCGTGGCCACCGTGATGCCCACCGCGTCGCTGGTGGACGAGCTGCCCTTGACGGCCTTGAACGCGTTGGGGTCAGCGAGTTTGGTGCCCAGTTCGCCCAGTGAGTTCATCATCGAACTCAGGGTGCCGAAGACAGAAATCTTGCTCTGGAACTTGGTGGCCTGCGTCTGCAGTGGTGCCAGTGGTGCCCGCTCCAGCGCGACCAACTGCGAGACGATGCTCTGGATGTCGACGCCGCTGGCCAGGCCCGTGGAGGTGATGGGCATGTCAGACCTCTGCGCCGACGGCGTGCGGCTTTGCGTGGATGGGCGAGCGATGTGTCATGGTCTTTCCTGTCCGGGATGTACGCACCACACGCGGGTCGCATGCGGTCTGTGCATCCCGCAATGGCCGCGTGTGAAGGCACGGCACTTGCGGATGAGCGCTCTCGATCAGGAGCGCAGCAGCGAGAGCACCCCCTGTGGAACCTGGTTGGCCTGCGCCACCATGGCTGTGCCGGCCTGCTGCAGGATCTGCGCGCGCGACAGGTTGGAGGTTTCCTTGGCGAAGTCGGCGTCAATGATCCGGCCGCGTGCAGCAGATATGTTTTCACCGGTGATCTGGATGTTGGCCACGGCGTTCTCGAAGCGGCTCTGCAGCGCACCTAGATCGGCGCGCGAGCTGTTCACCGCGTTGATCGCGTTGTCGATCACGCGCAGTGCCAGTTGCGAATCGCCAAAAGAGGTGACGTTGATGTCTTCCACGAACGAGTCGGCAGCCGCGGCGGTGTTGACGCCGGCACCCGTGGTACCCGCAGCGAAGTTGCCGAAATCGGCGGCCACGATGGCGCGGTCAGAGAAGACTTCATAGCCCGTCACTGCGCCTGCGGTGTAGACAGGGCGCGCAAACACACCAGTGTCGGTGGACTTGGCGTTGATCGCATCCACCACCTGGCCAGCGCGTTGCGCGAGCGTGGTGGCTTCGCCGATGGGGCCGAGGTTGATCGGGTTGCCGGCAGCGTCGTCGATGCTCAGCGGCGTGGCGCCGCCGGCGGGAATGGCGGGCAGCACGGCAGGGGCCACTGGCGTGGCGGGCGGAATGATCGCAGGTGTGGCGTGCACGGCGGTTTGACCCAGCGAAGCGGAGTCCGAGTTCACGATGCTGTCGATGGAGATGCCTTCACCGGCATTGGCACCCACCTGGAAGGTGGCGTTGGCAAACGAGCCGTCGAGCAGCTTGGTGCCGTTGAACGAGGTGGTCTTGGCCACGCGGTCGATTTCCTGGCGCAGCTGTTGCACCTCCGCGTTGAGGGCAGTGCGGTCGCTGCTGTTGTTCGAGGCGTTGGCCGATTGCACAGCCAGTTCGCGCATGCGCTGCAGCATGTCGCCCACCTTGCCGAGTGCGCCTTCAGCGGTTTGCGCCAGCGAGATGCCGTCGTTGGCGTTGCGCGCGGCCACGTTCAGGCCCCGCACCTGGGTGTTCATGCGTTCGGAAATGGCGAGGCCGGCGGCATCGTCTTTGGCGCTGTTCACGCGCAGGCCCGAAGACAGGCGCTGCATGGACGTGGCCAACGAGGCGGCCGAGCTGCTCAGATTGCGCTGAGCGTTCATCGACATCGTGTTCGTGTTGATGGTGGTCATAACTAACTCCTGTAAATGGACTTTGAAAGTGATCCCGCGTGACCGGTGCCAGCGTCCTGCTCTGCAGGGGGTGTGCTGGATACCGATGGCTGGTCGACCCCTTCGGGTCTCCACCGTCAAAACTCGCCGCCTTCTCGGGCCGGACGACGAACCCATTTGCAGTTCGTTGAGTTGATTTCGGTGATAGCTGTGAATTCTTGAGGGTTTGCTGCAAGCCGAGCGTCGGAAAAGAAGGAGCGATTGCCGCTTGTTCCTTCCTTTGCCCGTTGGCTGGCTGGTCAACGCCTGCACAGGCAGGACCGTTTTGAGAACCAAAGACGTAGGCGTTTGGATGACACGCAGGTGCTGCACACCTGACACGCGGTACAGCCGTTTACCGATTCAAGTTTTTTTACCGCTCGACACAATTACACACATCGGGTCAGGAGTTGTAAGCAAGTCGCCAACAACCCAGGCCCCCACACCGAAGGAACACATCATGGACAGCGAACAACTCCTGGCAGAAATCCGCGAAGCCAACCTGACCTACCTGATGCTGGCTCAGAACCTGATCCGCAAGGACCGCGCCGAAGCACTGTTCCGCCTCGGCCTGACCGAAGAAGCCGCCGACCTGCTGGGCATGCTGTCCACCGCGCAGCTGCTGAAGATCGCCTCCAGCAACATGTTGCTGTGCCGCTTCCGTGTGGACGACGACCTGGTGTGGAACCTGCTGACCAGCCACAACGTGAAGAAGGTGGACAACGCCACCACCACGCAGCTGCACGCCAGCATCTTGATGGCCGGCAAGTTCGCCGAGTCCATGGCTGCTCACTGAGCTGCACGGTTACACGTTTCCCTTCCCACACGCTCCAGGAACACACCATGGCCGTCGGCAAAAGCATCCTCAACGAGTCCCGCGACATCGAACGTGCGGTGGCCCTGATCCAGCTCGGTGCGCGCCTGCAGGTGCTGGAGTACGAAACCTCCCTGTCGTACGAGCGCCTGTTGCGCCTGTACAAGGAAGTGGCGGGCAAGAGCCCTTCGAAAGGCCAGTTGCCTTTCTCCACCGACTGGTTCCTGACCTGGCAGCCCAACATCCACGCCTCGTTGTTCCTCAACATCCACGAGTACCTGAGCAAGACCAGCGAACTCGAAGAGATCGACACGGTGATCAAGGCCTTCCGTCTCTACAACGACCAGATGACGGCCAGCGCGATCGAGCCCATTCTCTCGGTCACCCGCGCCTGGCGCCTGGTGAAGTTCGTGGACAACGGCATGCTGACCCTGACCAAGTGCAACTGCTGCGGCGGCCACTTCGTGACCGAGCCCTACGAAAACCGCCACTTTGTGTGCGGCCTGTGCCAGCCACCGGCGCGTGCCGGCAAGGGCGCGGCTTCAGGTGGGCTCCGCTTGCACTGATCACTGCTTTCCCAAAACTTGAAATGGACCCCGATGCGGGTCCATTTCGCGTTTATGGGTCCCTTCAATCGCACCTAGAGTTGGTCGATAGAAAAGGCATCCCCCCAAAGTCACGCGTCACCCGGGTGCCGCGTCCTCTTTCAGGCCCACACACATGTTCGTCATCATCGGTTTTGTCGTTTCGATGCTTTGCATCTTCGGCGTCTACATCTTCCACGGCGGCAACATCGCGGTGGTGCTCAAGGCCTTGCCGTTCGAGATGACGACCATCCTGGGCGCGGCCATCGGCGCTTTCCTCATCAACAACCAGATGAAGGTGATCAAGGCCTCGGTCAAGGGCCTGGCGGGTTGCTTCAAGGGCAGCCGCTACACCAAGGCGCGCTACATGGAACTCATGGCGCTGCAGTTCGACATCCTGCAGAAGGCGCGCAAGGAAGGCCTGATGGCGATCGAGCAGGACGTGGAGAACCCGCACGACTCGCCGGTGTTCAAGAAGTACCCCACCATCGCCGCCGACCACCACGTGGTCGAGTTCATCACCGACTACCTGCGCATGATGGTCTCGGGCAACCTGAACGCACACGAGATCGAGTCGCTCATGGACAGCGAGATCGAAACCCACCACCAGGAAGCGCACGCGCCGGTGGCCGCCATCGGCCGCCTGGCCGGTGGTCTGCCGGCCTTCGGCATCGTGGCCGCCGTGCTGGGTGTGGTGAACACCATGGGCTCGGTGGGCCAGCCGCCCGCGGTGCTCGGCGGCATGATCGCCTCCGCCCTGGTCGGCACCTTCCTGGGCATCTTGTTGGCCTACGGCGTGTTCGAGCCACTCGGTGGCCTGATGGACCAGAAGGTGGAAGAGAGCAGCAAGGAATTCCAGTGCATCAAGACCACGCTGCTGGCCAGCATGCAAGGCTACGCGCCCGCCACCGCCATCGAGTTCGGTCGCAAGGTGCTGCTGTCTGATGTGCGCCCGACCTTCAATGAGTTGGAAGCGCACGTGAAAGGCAAGAAGTGAAGACGATGACCGGCAGTCGCGTGGCTTCCTGCGACACACAACGAACGAAGAAGCCCAAGCCAAGGGCAGCGCGGAACCGGCTTTGCCGGGCCGCAGATGCCGCCCCCTTGAGGGGGTCGCGCGTAGCGCGGCGGGGGGGAGCTTGACATGGCGGACGGCAAAAAACTTCAACCCATCATCATCAAGCGCATCAAGAAGAGCGGCCATGCTGCTCACGGTGGCGCCTGGAAGATCGCCTACGCCGACTTCGTGACGGCCATGATGGCTTTCTTTCTGCTCATGTGGCTGCTGGGCTCCACCGCCAAGGGAGAGCTCGACGGCATCGCGAGCTACTTCCAGTCACCGGTGAAGGTCTCGCTCATGGGCGGGGCGGGCACGGGCAACAGCAGCAGCATCCTGCCGGGTGGCGGGCGCGATCTGAGCAAGTCGTTTGGCCAGATGGACAGCGGCGCGGCCGAGCGCGCTGCCAAGGTCATGGGCGCCCAGATGGCCGAAGAAATCAAGGCCCGCCAGGAAGCCGCGCGCCTGGACGCGCTGGAGAAAAAAATCGAGGTGCTGATCGAGAGCAATCCCAAGCTGGCCGAGTTCGGCAACCAGATCCAGCTGGAAAAAACCACCGACGGCCTGCACATCCAGATCGTCGACCAGCAGAACCGACCGATGTTCGACACCGGCAGTTCGCTGGTGAAGCCTTACATGCGCGACATCCTGCGCGAGATCGGCAAGGCTTTGGGCGATGTTGAAAACCGCATTGCGCTCGCGGGCCACACCGACGCCACGCCCTATGGCAGCGGCGAACGCGGCTACAGCAACTGGGAACTCTCGGCCGACCGGGCCAATGCCTCGCGCCGCGAACTGATCTCCGGGGGTCTGCCCGACGACAAGCTGCGCCGCGTGGAAGGCCTGGCATCGAGCCGCTTGCTGCGGCCCGAGGCACCGACCGACCCGATCAACCGGCGCATCAGCATCGTGGTGATGACGCAGGCCGCTGAAGACCGCATGGCGCCCACCTCGCTGCCCGCCGTGCTGCCGCCGCCCTCGGCGCCCGCGGCGACCCCTGTGCCCGCGGCAGAAGTCTCGTCCATCGTGCCCGCGCTTCAGATTCCCGTCGAAGTGACGAAAACAACCTCAGGGAGCGGTGGCTGAGAAGCCGCCGTCTCCACCCCACCTTCCCACCTGCCCTCGGAGGCTCGCATGTCCACCCCGATGAAATTCCTGATCGTTGACGACTTCTCCACCATGCGCCGCATCGTGCGCAACCTGCTCAAAGAGATCGGCCACACCGATGCGGACGAAGCCGAGGACGGCGCCATCGCGCTGGCCAAGCTGCGCAACGGGGTCTTCAACTTCGTGGTCTCCGACATCAACATGCCCAACATGAACGGCTTCGAGCTGCTCGCCGAGATCAAGAAGGACGAGAAGCTCAAGCACCTGCCGGTGCTGATGGTCACGGCCGAAGCCCGCAAGGAAGACATCGTGCTCGCCGCGCAAAGCGGCGCAGCCGGCTACATCGTCAAGCCCTTCACCAAGGCGACGCTGGAAGACAAGCTGGCCAACATCTTCAAAAAGCTTGGCATTTAAAGGACCGCTGCCATGAACCACGATGAAGCAGCGAATCCGGGCGCTCCGCAGATGTTCCAGAAACTGGGCTCCATCACGCGCCAGTTGCACGACGCGCTCAAGGAGCTGGGCTACACCGACAAGCTCAAAGGCACGGTCGACCAGCTGCCCGACGCACAAAGCCGCCTGTCCTACATTGCCCGCCTCACCGGCGAAGCGGCCGACAAGGTGCTCAACCACGTTGAACTCGGCAAGACCGAACAAGGCCTGATCGCCGAGCGTGGCCGTCAGCTGGCCGATACCATCTCCCGCGTGCCCGCGCTGGCCAAGGCCATGCCCGAGCTGATGGAGTGGACGAACGACATCATCACCACCAGCGAACAGACCGACGCTCGCCTGACCGACATCATGATGGCGCAGGATTTCCACGACCTCACCGGCCAGGTGATTGCCCGCGTGGTGCAGCTCGCCGGCACGATAGAAGAACAACTGCTGAGTCTGTTGCTGCAGTCGGCACCCTCGGGCCAGCCCGGCCAGGACCACGCCTACGAACTGGCCGGCCCGGTGGTGGACGGCGACGGCCGCACCGATGTGGTCAATGACCAGCAGCAGGTGGACGACCTGCTCGCGAGCCTGGGCTTCTGATCCGATAGCGCGCGTAAGCCACCCACCTCGCAAGCTCGGGACGGTCGGGTGCGCTGCGCAGCGAAATAAAGGAGGAGGGGCCAACGGCCCCGGGGGACATTCGCGGAGCAGCGTGCCCAAGCGCCACGAGCCCGACGAGGTGCATCCGAGAAAAGCACCCCTACACGGCGTCTTATTCCCCTTTAGTTTTCCGCAGCGGATTCCAGAATCGGATTCACCGATCAAGTGAGCCCGCTCCATGGATTCCTCCAGCCAAGACAAGACCCTACCCGCCACCGCGCAGCGCCTGAAGAAGGCGCGCACGGACGGCCAGGTGCCGCGTTCCAAGGACCTGTCCAACCTCATGGTGCTGGGCGGTGGTTCGCTGATCTTGCTGACGCTGGCCCCCACCGGTTTCGAAAAACTGCGCACCACGCTGCAAAGCCAGCTGCGCTTTGACAACGCATCGCTGCAACAGCCTGGCCAGATGCTGCAACGCCTGGTGGACGGCTTCTCGCAGGGCCTCATGCTGTACCTGCCGCTGGGCCTGCTCGTGCTCGCCGTGGCGATCGCCGCCACCGTGGCCGCCGGCAGCTACGCGCTCAGCACCAAACCCCTCGTGCCCGACATCGGCCGACTCAACCCACTCAAAGGCTTTGGCCGGCTGTTCTCCAAACAACAACTGGTCGACACCGGCAAGCTCTTCGGTGTGACGGCCGTGGTGTTCGTGGTGGCGTGGCAGTTCATCGGCTCACACGCCGAGCTGTTCGCCACGCTGGTGATGCAGCCGCTGGAGTCCGGCATCGGGCAACTGGGCACCTGGATGGTCTCCGGCGTGGGTCTGCTGCTGTTGGTGGTGGGCTTCTTCGCGCTCATCGACGTGCCGATGCAGAAGTTCCTGCACGGCGAGCAGCTCAAGATGTCTCACCAGGAGGTGAAGCAGGAGCACAAGGAAGCCGAAGGCGACCCGCACATGAAGGCACAGCGCCGCGCGCGCCAGCGCGAGATGGCCCAACGCAACAGCGTGGGCGCCGTGCCCAAGGCCGATCTGGTGGTGATGAACCCCACCCACTACGCCGTGGCCATCCGCTACGACGAAACCTCGATGAACGCACCCCGCGTGGTGGCCAAGGGTGCCGACCTCGTCGCCATGAAGATCCGCGACGTGGCCAAGGCGCACAGGGTGCCGGTGCTGCAGTCGCCCATGTTGGCGCGTGCGCTCTACGCGCACGCCGAGCTCGACGGTGAGGTGCCCTCGGCCCTCTACACCGCCGTGGCCCAGGTGCTCGCCTACGTGTACCAGCTCAAGGCCGCCCTCAAGGGCCAGGGCGCCATGCCTGGCGAGATGCCCACGCCGGTGGTGCCGCCCGAACTCGATCCGCATTTCAAGAAATCCGCCACCAAGGACACTGAATGAACGCCCTCGCGCCCTTGCAGCAATGGATGAACCGCAACGCGGCCTGGGCCGGTGGCCTGGCCGCGCCCATGCTGGTGATCACCATCCTGTCGATGATGGTGCTGCCATTGCCGCCCTGGTTGCTCGACACCTTCTTCACGCTCAACATCGCACTCGCGCTGGTGGTGATGATGGTCGCGTCCTACATGAAGCGCCCGCTGGACTTCTCGGTGTTCCCCACCGTGCTGCTGCTCACCACGCTGCTGCGTTTGTCGCTCAACGTCGCCTCCACCCGTGTGGTGCTGCTCGAAGGCCACACCGGACCGGGCGCGGCCGGTGCGGTGATCGAGGCCTTTGGCCACTTCCTGATCGGCGGCAACTTTGCCGTGGGTTTTGTCGTGTTCGTGATCCTGGTGGTGATCAACTTCATCGTGATCACCAAGGGCTCGGAGCGGATCGCCGAGGTGTCGGCCCGCTTCACGCTGGACGCCATGCCCGGCAAGCAGATGGCGATCGACGCCGACCTGAACGCCGGCCTGATCGACGAGAAGCAGGCCAAGAAGCGTCGCCAGGAAGTGGGCGACGAGGCCGAGTTCTTCGGCTCCATGGACGGTGCGTCCAAGTTCGTGCGCGGCGACGCCATCGCCGGCATCCTGATCCTGATCATCAACATCATTGGTGGCTTTGCGGTGGGCGTGATGCAGCACGGCCTGTCGGCCGGTGAAGCGGCCAGCACCTACATCCTGCTCGCGGTGGGCGATGCGCTGGTGGCGCAGATCCCGTCGCTGCTGATCTCGGTGGCTGCGGCCATGGTGGTCTCGCGTGTGGGCAAGGACGAAGACCTCGGTGGCCAGGTGATGCAGCAGATGTTCATCTCCGCCAAGATCATGGGCATCGTGGCCGCGGTCATGTTCCTGCTGGGCATCGTGCCCGGCATGCCGCACGCGGTGTTTCTGAGCTTTGCCGCGATCTTTGGAGCCCTGGCCTGGTGGCGCACCCGGGTGGACGCGCGGCCCGTGGCCGAACCCGAGGCGCCCGCCGCGCCGAGCGACGGCGAAGCCACCTGGGACGACCTGCAGCCGGTGGACCTGCTCGGTCTGGAACTGGGCTACCGCCTGATCGCCATGGTCGACAAGAGTCGCCAGGGCGACCTGCTGACCCGCATCAAGGGCGTGCGCAAGAAGTTCGCGCAAGAGGTGGGTTTCCTGCCGCCGGCCGTGCACGTGCGCGACAACCTGGAACTGCGCCCCAGCGCCTACCGCATCACGTTGCGCGGCGTGGTGGTGGGCGAGGGCGAGGTGTTCCCCGGCATGTTCCTGGCCATCGATCCGGGGGGCCTCGGCACCCCGCTGATCGGCACCCCCACCACCGACCCGGCGTTTGGCCTGCCCGCGCACTGGATCGAGGAAAAGCAACGTGAAAACGCGCAGATGGCCGGTTTTACCGTGGTTGATTCCGAGACTGTGCTGGCCACGCATCTTTCACACTTGATGCAAGTCCAGGCAGCCAAGTTGCTGAGCCGGACGGAGACCCAGGACCTGGTTGAACACGTCACCCGACTGGCCCCCAAACTGATTGAAGAAGTCGTGCCCAAGATGATCTCTGTCGCCACCTTCCAGAAAGTGCTGCAGCTGCTGCTGGAAGAGTCGGTGCATGTGCGCGACATCCGTACCATCATCGAAGCGATCGCCGAACACGCCACCGCCACCACCGACTCGCAAGAGCTGGCCCGCCGGGTGCGCATGGCGCTGGCGCCGGCCATCGTGCAGCAGATCTACGGCCCGGTGAAAGAGCTCGAAGTGATCGCCATCGAGCCCGGTCTCGAGCGCCTGCTGATGCAGGCCCTGAGCGGCGCGGCCAACGGTGCACTCGACCCCGGGGTGGCCGACATGCTGAGCAAGTCGGCCACCGACATCGCCAACAAACAGGAAGAGAAGGGCGTGCCCGCCTGCCTGCTGGTGCCCGACGCCATCCGCAACGCCATGGCGCGCCTGCTGCGCCGTGCCGCGCCCCGTCTGCAAGTGCTGGCGCACAGCGAAATTCCTGAAACCCATCTGATCCGCATCGGCCCGATTCTTGGAGAACTCGCATGAACATCCAGCGCTTTACCGCCCCCACCTCCCGCGAAGCCATGGCCAAGGCCCGCATGGCCTTTGGCGACAGCGCCGTCATCCTCTCGACCCGCTCCACCAGCGAAGGTTTCGAGGTGATGGCCGCGGCCGAGGAGAGCCTGGCGTCCTTGTCGAGCAACAGCAACGCCGCACCGGCGCCGATCGCCACGCGCCCCGCCGCTGCACCCACGGCTTTTGCAGCCCGGACCAAGGCCACGGCCACCCTGGCCCAGCCCGAGTCGGTGGAAGGTGATACTGAAGCGCTGGCCATGAGCACGCTGTCGTTCCAGGAATATGTGCGTGAACGCATGCTGCGCAAGCGCCGCGAGATGTTGCAGGACGCCGCACCGACCGAGCAGCCCGCGCCCCAGCGCAGCGCTCCGGTGCAGGTCGCACCCATGCCCATGCCCGCCGCCGAGCCCATCGTGGTGCCGGTGCAGCGTTTCAACCAGCCCGCGCAGGCAGCTTTTGGCAGCCGCCTGGGTCAGCCGGCCATCCGCACCCGCGAAGAAGAGCCCAGCTGGGAAGACTCGCAGCCGTCGGTGCGTTTTGCGAGCAACGAAGACACCCGCATGGCGGTGGAACTCTCCGCACTGAAGGACATGATCGAAGAGCGTTTCAACACGCTGGCCTGGCTCGGTTCGTCCAAGCAGAACCCGATCCAGTCCAACCTGATGCTCAAGATGATCCGCGCCGGCTACTCGCCCGCCATGGCCCGCGCCGTGCTGGACCGTGTGCCGGTGGATGCCGGTGCACCCGAAGCCTTCCGCTGGCTCATGGACGTGCTCACGCGCAACCTCAAGGTGAGCGCCCCCACCGCCGGCCTGTGCGACGAAGGAGGTGTGGTCTCGCTGATCGGTGCCACCGGTGTGGGCAAGACCACCACCGCTGCCAAGCTCGCCGCCCAGTGCGTCAAACAGTACGGCGCCGCCAGCGTCGGCATGATCACGCTCGACACCTACCGCGTCTCGGGCTACGAGCAGCTGCGCGCTTACGGCCGCATGCTCGGTGTGGTCGCCCACCTGGCCCACGACCGCGCCGCGCTGAAAGACCTGCTCAACCTGCTCTCGGGCAAGCGTCTGGTCATCATCGACACCGCGGGTCTTGGCCAGCGCGACCAGCGCATCCAGGACATGCTCGATGTGCTGGACATGCCCAAGGTCAAGAAGACCCTGGTGCTCAACGCCGGCTCGCACGGCGACACGCTCGATGAGACCCTGACCTCGTTCAAGGCCAGCTCGCTGCACGGTGTGGTGCTCTCCAAGGTGGACGAAGCCGTGAAGCTCGGCCCGGCGCTGGACGCACTGATCCGCCACCAGGTGACGCTGCGCGGTGTGGCCAACGGCCAGCGCGTCCCCGAAGACTGGCAGAACCCCGACGCCTCGACCCTGGTGCGCATGTCCATGGGCACGGCCGGCAAATCGGCCTACGACCCGGTCGCCACCGATATGGGCTTCTATTTCGCACCGACCAGCGCACGCGGCGTGAACCTGGGGGCATCGCATGTTTGAACACGGTTTTGACCAGGCCGCCGGTCTGCGCGGCGAGAGCCGCAGCGGCGGTCCTGCGCTGCTGCCGGTGGCCAGTCCGGCCCAACCCGCACGCGGCCACGAATGGCTGTACATGCTGGCCGGTTGCCTGGCCAACCAGGGCCGCTCGGTCGTCATCGTGGACGGCACCGCCAACGAGTCCACCAGTTTTCAACGCGAGAGCGGCAGCCACCTGGGCCTGTTGCGCGCGCTGCAGGACCCCTCCATCGGGCACCTCGAACACCCCAACGACATGGCCGACTGGCTGGTGATGCCCGGCGCGCGTGGCCTGCAGGCCTTGCAGGAAACCGCGCAGGCTGCGAGCTCCGCGGTGGCGCTTTCGCGCCTGCTGGCACCGTTCGCCCCGGGCGTGATCGTGCTGCTGTTCGCGCCGGCCTTCGGCCTGGCCAGTTTGCTGCCGGGCCTGAACGCGCGCGCCCTGGTGCCGGTGATCGACCAGCCGCAGGCCAGCATCGATGCGTACGGCGCGGTCAAGCTGCTGCACGCCGCGGGCCTCGCCCCTGTGTTGGCACCGCTGGCTTCGGGTGGTGCGCAAGCCTTGCAGCCACTGGTGACCTCGGTCACCGACTGCGCAGCCAAGCACCTGGGCTTGAAGCTGGAGAACTGGCCCGCCCACACCTGGGGCCACCGCGCCCAGGCCAGCGCCATCACCTCAACGGCCGACACCGGCCTGCACGGCTACCCGGGCATTGCCCGCGTTGCCTCGACGTCACCCCTCTGGAGCTGAAGATGTACACCGCCAAAGGCACGCTCAACCGCGACGACCAGCTGCGCAAATACAGCCCGCTGGTGCGCCGGCTGGCCCACCACATGATCGCCAAGCTGCCCCCCAGCGTGGAGCTCGACGACCTGATCCAGGTCGGCATGATCGGCCTGACCGAAGCGATTGCGCGCTTCGAGCCCACGCAAGGCGTGCAGTTCGAAACCTTCGCCAGCCAGCGCATCCGCGGCGCCATGATCGACGAGTTGCGCGAAGGCGACTGGATGTCGCGCGGTTCGCGCAAGAGCCAGAAAGACATTGAGCAGGCCGTGAGCCGCCTTCAGCAAAAACTGCAGCGCGTGCCCAAGGAGTCGGAAATTGCCGCCGAGCTGGGCATGGAACTGGCCGACTACCAGCACCTGCTGGCCAAGGTGCGCGGCACGCAACTGGTGTACCTCGAAGACATCAGCGGCGGCAACGACGACGAAGACGGTTTTCTGGACCGCCACATGGGCGACAGCGAAGCCGACCCTTCAGCCAAGCTGCAGGACCACCGCATGCGCACCGCGCTGGTGGCCGCCATCAACGTGCTGCCCGAGCGCGAGCAGCAGATCATGAGCATGTACTACGAACACGACATGAACCTGAAGGAAATCGCAGCCGTGCTGGGCGTGACCGAATCGCGCATCTGCCAGCTGCACAGCCAGTCGATCGCGCGGCTGCGGTCCAAGCTGCGCGAGCACTGAAACCGGCGCAATACCGCACTGGCAGTAGCCGTTGGGGAGCGGCAACGGCCGCTGGTGTGCAGCGTTCGGCGTGGCTAGCATCGACAGCCCACGCCCGACACCGCCGCACCATGACCGACGCCCAGACCCCCCCGATCGACGAGAACCACGACCGTGCCAACGACGACGCCACCGACGACATGGCGGCCCAGGTTGAAAACTGGATCTGGTACGGCTTTCAATCGGCCGACGAGATCGATGCGCTGATCGACGCGAGCGCCGCCCCCGGCGACGGCTTCGATGTGGCCCGGGTCAAGGCCTTCGCTGTCTCGACGCTCGCCCGCAAGCGCGCCACCGAAGCCACTTGGCCCAAAACCACCGATTGCGACCAGCTCGACCGCGCCTTTGCCCGTCTGCACGAGCAGGGCATCTGCGCCCTGCACGGCGCCGGCGACACCCAGGACGACGGCTTTGAAGCCGTGGTCGACGCGCTGAGCGAAGAAGGGGTGCCGGACGACCGCTACCACGGCTATTGCTTCTACGTGAGCCAGGACATTGACCACGCCCTGGACGACGAAGGCTTGCAGCTGGCCTACGGTCACCTCGGCCGCAGCGAGGCGACAGACGGCGAGCACGTCGCGGTCGGGCAACGTGTGTGTGAAGCCCTGCGCCAGGTGGGGCTGGAGGTCGCCTGGAACGGTTCGGCCAGGCGCCGCATCGCACTGCCCCAGCTGAGCTGGCGGCGGCGCACACCGGGTTGAGCGCTCAGGGCTTGAGCTGCGCGCGGATCTCGCCGCCCTTGTGGGCGTTCGAGTGCACGTTCACGTACAGCGAACCCATGTTGTAGGCCGCGAGCTGCGCAGGTGTGAGCTTGGCACCGGCCGGCACCACGTAGCTGTTGTCCCCGGTCTTGGTGAGCGTCACGATGACCGGACCGTTCTGGCCGGCGGGGCCAATGTGGATGTGCGCCATGGTGCTCGCCACGCCGGCGGTGGACACGCTGCCGCTCACCGAGCCGTCGGCGGTCACCTTGATGTTGGCGGTGCCGCTGGCGCTGGTGGTCACGGGCGGCACTTCCTGTGCGCCGCTGAGTTTTTCGTCGCCGCGCACGGCGCTGGTCACGGAGGTGGTCATCTTGTCCACGGTGGCGCAGCCCATCAATGTGGTGAGCGCGGCGGCGGCGATGACGCCCAGCAGGGGCTTGAGGCGAAGGGCAGTGGTCATGAAGGTCTCCTGGGGATGGGTGAAGCGGGCCGTTTCAGTATGGATTCGGCCAGCCCGCCCGTCATGGGGATTGACCCTGCCCTCACGCGCAGTGGGGCTGCCGGGCCTTCACCAGCTGCCGCTGTTGGCCATGTCCACCCAGGGCTGGCTCGGTGGCAAGGCGTCCCCCTTTTGCAGCAACTCGATGGAAATGTTGTCGGGCGATCGCACAAAAGCCATGTGGCCGTCGCGCGGCGGCCGCAGGATGGCCACGCCGTGGGACTGCAGGCGTTCGCAGGTGGCGTAGATGTCGTCCACCAGGTAGGCCAGGTGGCCGAAGTTGCGTCCGCCGGTGTAGGTCTCCGGGTCCCAGTTGTGCGTGAGTTCGATCTGCGCGCTGTGGTCGCCCGGGGCGGCGAGGAAGGCGAGCGTGAAGCGGCCTTGCGGCACCTCGCGGATGCGCACGACTTCCAGGCCGAGGGCGTCGCGGTAGAACTTCAGGGAGGCTTCAAGGTCGGTCACACGGACCATGGTGTGCAGGTATTTCATGGCGCCAATTGGACCCGTGTTGCAAAACCTTGTCAGCCCCCGGCTTTTCTGGGACGTATCAGGTCGTCGACCGTGGGCACCAGCGCGAGCACCGCCAGCAGCAGGGCCATCGGCACGGTGAAGCCGTAGCCCACCTGCTTGAACCCGTAGGCACCGGCGATGCCGCCGACGGTGAAGGCAGCTAGCAGCCCGGCCAGCACGGCCATGCGTTTGCGGTCGGCTCGCACCTTCAAGGGGTGGTCGGTGTTGCGGTTCCAGTAGACGAGCTTGCCGAGTTCGATGCCCAGGTCGGTCACGATGCCGGTCATGTGGGTGGTGCGGATCACCGCATTCGAGAGCTTGGTGGCGATCGCGTTCTGCAGCCCCATGATGAAACACAGCAGCACCACGGTGAAGGGAACCAGCAAGCCTTCGAATCTGGACAGCTGAGCACCCAGCAACCCGAAGCACAGGATCAGCGCCGCCTCCAGCAGCAGGGGCAGGGCGTATTCGCTGGAGAGCTGCCGGCGCCTTGCGAAGTTGACCATGACCGCGCAGCACATGGCGCCCAGCAAGAACGACAAAACGCCCACGCCCGCATCCACCACCAGGCCGAGCTGGCCGAGTGCCAGGTTGTCCGCCAGCGACGACACCATGCCGGTGACGTGCGAGGTGTACTGCTTCACCGCGAGGAAGCCGCCGGCGTTGATGGCGCCGGCCACAAAGGCCAGCACAAAGCCCAGTTCCCGGTTGGATTCGGCGGTGCGCTGGGTGCCGATGAGGTAGCGGGCGTAGTTGGCGGGCATGCTGCGACGTTACACCGGCACCAGAGCGGCCCGTTCAGTGGCCCAGCAGGTTGTGCCGCACGTGCAGCAAATGGTCGAGCGTGCCGGCCTTGGCGCGGGTGGCGTCGCGGTCGCGCAGGGCGTCCACCAGATGGCGGTGTTCGCGCTGGTAGGCCAGCCTGCGCTCGGGCGTGACGCTCTTCTTTTTCAACTGGCCCCAGTCGCCCTGGGCGCGCACCTGTTTCATGAGCTTGAACACGCTGGAGACAAAGCGGTTGTGTGCGGCGTCGGCAATGGCTTCGTGAAGCTCACCGTCCCAGTGTTCGAACTCTTCCAGGCTGGTGGCGCGCTCGGCGCTGGTGCAGCAGGCCAGCATGCGCGTGAAATCGGCTGCGGTGGCGTTGCGCACCACCAGGTCGATGATGGCCGGCTCCAGCGCCAGGCGCGCCTCCATCAGCTCGGCCGGGCTGGTGTGCTGCGCGGAGTCCTGCCGGATCTGGCGGTCCAGGCTGGACGGGGCCTGCTGCGCCACAAAGGTTCCGCTGCCCACCGTCTGTTCGATCAGACCTTGCTGCTTCAGATCCGCCAGCGCCCGGCGCACGGTGGTGCGGCTCACGCGGTAGCCCTCGGCCAGTTCACGCTCGGTGGGCAGGCGGTCGCCGGCTTTCCAGTGCCCCTCCCGCAACTGGGTCAGGATGGTTTCGCGCAGGGAGGTCGAGATGGTCATGGTGTTCGCAATATACCAAAGCAGACCAATCGGCGCCATCGGGCGGTGAGCCCACGGGCATCGGTAAAAACCCGCTGTGACCATGTGGGTGTCTGGTCTAACATCGGTTCATTCTGGTATCTCTTGGTACCTATTGGTATTAACTCAAGGAGTCTCTGTGCGCATTGCAACGTTTGTTCATGAAGGTCAACGCCATGTCGGGCAGGTTGCTGCCGACGGCCAGAGCGTCACGGCCTTTGCGCTGGACGCAGCCCAGGCGGCGCGCGGCGCCTTGCCGCTGATCGAAGCCGCTGCCAGCGGCGCAGCACTGCCCGCGCTGACCGGCCCAGCCATCCCGCTGGCCTCGGTGCACGTGGAGGCGCCACTGCCGGTGCCGCGGCGCAACCTGTGGTGCGTGGGCCGCAACTACCACGAGCACGCCAAGGAATTGCAGGCTTCCGTGTTCAAGGACAACAACGCCAACCCGGCCACCTGGCCCATCGTGTTCACCAAGGTGCCGGAGTGCGTGATCGCCCACGGCGACGACGTGGTCTTGCCCGGTGCGGCGGTGTCCGAGCAGATCGACTACGAAGCCGAGCTGGCCGTGATCATCGGTGTGGGTGGCAAGAACATCACGCGCGAGGACGCGATGAGCCATGTGTACGGCTACACCATCGTCAACGACGTGACCGCGCGCGACGTGCAGATGCGCCACCAGCAGTGGGACATGGGCAAGAGCTTCGACACCTTCTGCCCCATGGGCCCGTGGATCGTGACCGCCGACGAACTGGACGGCCAGCACACACGCGTGCGCTGCTGGGTCAACGACAGCCTGCGCCAGGACGGCCGCACCGAAGACCTGATCTTCGACATTCCCACGCTGATCGAGACCATCTCGCGCGGCATCACCCTCTACCCCGGTGACGTGATTGCCACCGGCACGCCCGCCGGCGTGGGCCTGGGCCTGAAGCCGCCGGTGTTCCTCAAAAAGGGCGACGTGGTGCGCATCGAGATCGACGGCATCGGCACGCTGCAGAACGCCTTCGTCTGAACCCTCACAACAACTGGAGACACACCGCATGAGCCGACATTTCAGAAGCCTTTGCCTGGCCGCCGTGGCCGCCACCGCCGCCGTGTCCGCGCTGGCGCAAGACGCCTACCCGAACAAGCCGATCACCATGGTCGTGCCGTTCCCGCCCGGTGGCGTGGCCGACACCGTGGGCCGGCCGGTGGCCGAGGCCATGGGCAAACACCTCAACCAGACGGTGGTGGTGGTGAATCGGGGTGGCGCCGGTGGCGGTATCGGCATGGCGCAGGTGGCCAAGGCCGCGCCCGACGGCTACACGATGCTGATGGCGCTGTCGTCGGTGGTGGTGCTGCCCGAGGCGGACAAGATCCTGAACCGCGCGCCCATGTTCGAACTGAACCAGCTGCTGCCGATCGCCCGCATCACGGCCGACCCGACCGTGCTGGTGGTGCGCGCCGACAGCCCGTGGAAAACCTATGCCGATTTCATTGCCCACGCCAAGGCCAACCCCAGCCGGATCACATTCGGTTCGTCGGGCAACTACGGCACCATGCACGTGCCGATGGAACAACTCAAGTCGGCCACGTCCACCTTCATGCTGCACGTGCCCTACACCGGCGCCGGCCCGGCCCTGCTGGGTCTGCTCAGCGGCCAGATCGACGCCGTGGCCAGCGGCCCGGCCAGCGTGGCGGGCCAGATCAAGGCCGGTAAGATGCGGGCGCTCGCGCACTGGGGCGAAGGCCGCCTGGCGCTGTTGCCCGATGTGCCGAGCTTCAAGGAACTCGGCGTGCCGATCAGCTACTCGCAGTGGTCTGGCATCTTCGTGCCGGCCGGCACGCCGCCCGATGTGGTGGCCAAGCTGCGCGAAGCCGCACGCGCTGCGACGCGTGACGAGCGCACCATCCAGGTCATGACCACCGCCGGCACGTCGTTCCAGTTCCAGGACGCGCCCGAGTTCGACCGGTTCGTGAAGGACGACGCCAGCACCATGCTCAAGGTGGTGAAACAGATCGGCCGCGTCAACTGATTCGGTGTCCACCCGCTTGTAAAGGCGGGTGGACAGGGTGAATTCCCTAGGTTGAAAAGTCCGTAAGTTCGCTAACAATGCTGCAACGAAAACCTCCGTTGACCGGTCGAACGAGACGACCGCAACGACCGACACAGGAGCACGGATTTCCAACAGGCCCGCCGGCCTCCAGCCCGCGGGTTTTTTGATGGTGATCGACATTCATGAGCACGGACTACATTCTCGAAACGCGGGACCTGACCCGCGAATTCAAGGGATTCGTTGCGGTTGACAAGGTCAACCTCAAGGTCAGGCGTGGCTCCATCCACGCGCTGATCGGCCCCAACGGCGCCGGCAAGACGACGATGTTCAACCTGCTGACCAAGTTCCTGCCCGTGACCTCCGGCAAGATCTTCTACAAGGGCGAAGACATCACCAGCCGCAAGGCGGCCGAAGTGGCCCGCACCGGCATGGTGCGCTCGTTCCAGATCTCGGCGGTGTTTCCCCACCTCACCGTGCTGGAGAACGTGCGCATCGGCCTGCAGCGCAAGCTGGGCACTAGCTTTCATTTCTGGAAGTCCGAGTCCAGCCTGTATGCGCTCAACGACGAAGCCATGGCCCTGCTGGAGCAGGTCGATCTGGGCAGCTTTGCGCAGACCCAGACCGTTGAGCTGCCCTACGGCCGCAAGCGCGCGCTGGAGATCGCCACCACGCTTGCGCTCGACCCCGAACTGATGCTGCTGGACGAGCCCACCCAGGGCATGGGCCACGAAGACGTGGGCCGTGTGGTGGAGCTCATCCGCAAGGTGGCGGCCAACCGCACCGTGCTGATGGTGGAGCACAACATGAACGTGATCGCCAACCTGTCCGACACCATCACGGTGCTGGCGCGCGGCTCGGTGCTGGCCGAAGGCCCTTACGAGACGGTGTCCAAAGATCCCCGCGTGCTCGAAGCCTATGTGGGCACGGTCGAGGAGATTGAATGAGCGCCGCGCCGGGCCGCCCCAAGCAAGCTCGCACCGCAGTGCGCAGCACGGAGGTTTCCAAATGAGCAAGGTTCTCCTGAAGGTCGCCGACCTCAACACCTGGTACGGCGAATCGCATGTGCTGCACGGCATCAACTTCGAGATCCGCGAAGGCGAACTGGTCACGCTGCTGGGCCGCAACGGCGCGGGCCGCACCACCACCGTCAAGTCCATCCTCGGCCTGGTGGGCAAACGCACCGGCTCGATCCAGATCGACGGCGTGGAAACCATCCACATGCCGACCAACAAGATCGCTCGCCTGGGTCTGGGCTACTGCCCCGAAGAGCGCGGCATCTTCTCGTCGCTGAGCTGCGAGGAGAACCTCATGTTGCCGCCCAAGGTGGGCGAGGGCGGCATGAGCGTGGAAGACATCTACGACATGTTTCCCAACCTCAAGGAGCGTCGCAACAGCCAGGGCACGCGCCTCTCGGGCGGTGAACAGCAGATGCTCGCAATGGCGCGCATCCTGCGCTCGGGCGCTCGCATCCTGCTGCTCGACGAGATCACCGAAGGCCTCGCCCCCGTGATCGTGCAGACGCTGGGCCGCGTGATCCGCGCGCTCAAGGCCAAGGGCCTGACCATCGTGATGGTCGAACAGAATTTCCGGTTTGCCGCGCCCCTGGCTGACCGCCATTACGTGATCGAGCACGGCCAGATCGTGGCCACGGTCAACAAGAACGAGCTCGAGAGCAAGTCCGACATGCTCAATGAGTATCTGGGCGTCTGACGCCCTTCCACCAAGAGGAGACTTCCGCATGAAACGCAAACTGATTTCGACCGCCGTGACCACCGCCATCGCCACCGTGCTGGCGGGTGGTGCATCTTTTGCCGTGGCCCAGCAGGGCAAGCTGACCGGTGACGCCGTGAAGATCGGCGTGCTGACCGACATGTCGGGCGTGTACGCCGACTACGGCGGCCCCGGTGCCGTGGCCGCCGCCAAGATGGCTGTGGCCGACTTCGGCGGCACCATGTTCGGCAAGCCGATCGAGGTGGTCAGCGCCGACCACCAGAACAAGCCCGACATCGCCAAGAACGTGGCCCAGGGCTGGTTCGACCGCGACGGCGTGGACATCTCGGTGGAAAACCTGAACTCCGCCGTGGCCCTGGCCGTGCAGGCCCTCGGCAAGGAAAAGAACAAGATCACCATCACCACCGGTGCCGCCTCGGCCCGCCTGACCAACGCCGACTGCGCACCCACCACCGGCATCCACTACCTGATGGACACGATCGCGCTGTCCAACGTGGTGGGCAAGGCCATCGTGAAAGACGGCGGCGACAGCTGGTACTTCCTGACCGCCGACTACGCCTTCGGTCACTCGCTGGAAAAAGACACCGGCGATGTGGTGAAGGCCTCTGGCGGCAAGGTGCTGGGCGCTGTGCGCCACCCGCTGTCCACCGGTGACTTCTCGTCCTTCCTGCTGCAGGCACAAACCTCCGGCGCCAAGGTGGTCGGTCTGGCCAACGCCGGTGGCGACACGGTGAGCAGTGTGAAAGCCGCAGCCGAATTCGGCCTGACCAAGAAACAGAACCTGGCCGCGCTGCTGATGCTGCTGACCGACGTGCACGCCATCGGCCTGCCCACGGCGCAAGGCCTGTACCTCACCGAAGCCTGGTACTGGGACCTGAACCCCGAGACCCGCGCCTGGGCCGACAAGTACAGCAAGGCCATGAACGGCCGCAAGCCGAACTCCAACCACGCTTCGGTGTATTCGTCGACCATGCATTACCTCAACGCCATCAAGGCCGCCGGCACCGATGACACCGCGGCTGTGATGGCCAAGATGAAAGAAACGCCGATCAACGACATGTTCGCCAAGGGCGGCAAGATCCGCGAAGACGGCCGCATGGTGCACGACATGTACCTGTTCCAGGTCAAGAAGCCTTCGGAATCCAAGGGCGCGTGGGACTACTACAACCTCAAGGGCACCATCAAGGGTGATGATGCATTCCAGTCGCTGGCACTGAGCCAGTGCCCCGGCATCAAGAAGTGATCCTGGGCTGACTTGAACTGAGCCGACCGGGCGGGCCGTGATTCACGGCCCGCCCCTTTTCCCCGGACTGCAATGACTGAAATATTTGGTGTGCCGACCGCAGCCTTCATGGGGCAACTCATGCTGGGGCTGGTCAACGGCTCGTTTTACGCGATCCTCTCGCTGGGCCTGGCCGTGATCTTCGGCATGCTCAACATCGTCAACTTCGCGCATGGTGCCCTCTACATGGTGGGTGCCTTCTTCGCGTGGATGTTGCTCAATTACCTGGGGGTGAACTACTGGTTCGCCCTGCTGCTCGCACCCATCGGGGTGGGCGCCATCGGCGCCCTGATCGAGATGACCATGCTGCGCCGCCTGCAGCAGCTCGACCACCTCTATGGCCTGCTGCTCACCTTTGGCCTGGCCCTCATCCTCGAAGGTGCGTTCCGCGAGTTCTACGGCTCGTCCGGATTGCCCTACGAGCTGCCCGAGATCTTTCGCGGCGGGTTCGACCTGGGCTTCATGTTCCTGCCCAAGTACCGCGCCTGGGTGGTGTTCGTCTCCATCTTCCTGTGCCTCTTCACCTGGTACGTGATCGAAAAAACCAAGCTCGGCGCGTATCTGCGGGCCGGCACCGAAAACCCCAACATGGTCCGCGCTTTCGGCATCAACGTGCCGCTGATGGTGACGCTCACCTACGCGTTCGGCGTGGGCCTGGCCGGTCTGGCCGGTGTGATGGCCGCGCCCATCTACCAGGTGAGCCCGCTCATGGGCTCCAACATCATCATCGTGGTGTTCGCCGTGGTCGTGATCGGCGGCATGGGATCGATCCTCGGCTCCATCCTCACGGGTCTGGCGCTCGGCCTGATCGAGGGCCTCACCAAGGTCTTCTACGCCGAGCTCTCGTCCACCGTGGTCTTCATCATCATGGTCATCGTGCTCATGATCCGTCCGGCAGGTCTGTTCGGCCGGGAGAAATAATGTCCAAAGCCACCCGCAACATATTTGTGGTGCTGTTCCTGGCACTGCTGGTCGCCCCTTTCGTGGGCTACCCCATCTTCCTCATGAAGGTGCTGTGCTTCGCGCTGTTCGCCTCCGCGTTCAACCTGCTGATCGGCTTCACCGGATTGCTTTCGTTCGGTCACGCCATGTTCTTCGGCTTCGCAGCCTACGTGGCCGGCCACGCGGCCAAGGTGTGGGGGCTCACGCCCGAACTGGCGATCCTGGCGGGCACCTTGAGCGCGGCTTTCATCGGCCTGTTGACCGGCTGGCTGGCGGTGCGCCGCCAGGGCATCTACTTCGCCATGGTCACGCTGGCGCTGGCGCAGATGATCTATTTCATCTGTGTGCAGGCGCCGTTCACCTACGCGGAAGACGGTATCCAGAGCATCCCGCGCGGCAAGCTCTTCGGCCTGATCGACATGACCAACGACACCGCGATGTACTACCTCGTGGCGGCCATCTTCGCGGCGGCGTTTGCACTCATCTACCGCATCATCCATTCGCCGTTCGGGCAGGTGCTCAAGTCGGTGCGCGAGAACGAACCCCGTGCGCTCTCGCTGGGCTACAACGTCGACCGCTACAAGCTCGTGGCCTTTGTGCTCTCGGGCGCCATCGCCGGCCTCGCGGGTGCCACCAAGTCCATCGCATTCGGCATCGCCACCCTGACCGACGTGGGCTGGCAGATGTCGGGCGAAGTGGTGTTGATGACGCTGCTCGGCGGCATGGGCACCATCCTGGGCCCCACCGTGGGCGCGACTATCATCGTGACCATGCAGAACTACCTCTCGGGTCTGGGCTCCATGGTGTCCATCATCATGGGTGTGACCTTCGTGGTTTGCGTGCTCATGTTCCGTCGCGGCATCGTGGGCGAGATCGAACACCGCTTCGGTGCCAAGAAGGGCTGAGAGCCTTCGACCGCCAACAAAAAACCGGCCTTGGCCGGTTTTTTTGTCGGGTGGGAAGGGCAGGCTTCAGGCGGCCATGGCCTGCTGCGGTGCCGGCTCGCGCGAGATGTGGGCCACCGACTGCTGAGGTGAACATTCCGACCACAGCGCACGGGCACATCCTTCGCATTGGCCGCACTGCGTGGCCACACCCAGTTCCAGCTGGATGTCGTCAAAGCCCATGCCCGAGCGGGCGCACTGGGCAATGGTCTTGTCGCTGATGCGGCGGCAGATGCAAACAATCATGGTGTGGCGGTTCCGTGGTTCTGAGCGAATAATAATGAATCGCATTCAGATCCGCAATGCCGCTCGGCGGATGAACCGCTGTTCCGTCGCGAGCTGAGGGGGTCGCAGACGCAAAAAAACCGGCCAGGGCCGGTTTTTGCTGGAGCGAACAGGGATCAGGCCGAAAGATAACCTCGGCCGGCGCCGCTCATGGACGACGCGCCGACCTGGCGGCCGTAAGTGGGTTGCATCGCGTGCTGGGGCAGCAGGCTGGTCACGGCGCGCTGGCTCTGCGCATTGGCGCGCAGCACGGCCTGGCGCAGGCGGGCAAAACGCTCCGCGGCCGACAGCAAGGCTTGTTGCTGCTCGCTGCCCGGCTCGCCCAGCGCAATGACGGGTGGTGCCTGCAGCAGCACCTTCTGCATGGCCGCACTGGCCAGTTCCACCGCGGGTGCATCGCCGCGCAACAGGGCGGCTTCCAATGCATCAAGCTCCACCTGCAACGAGCCGATCCAGGGGTGGTAGTTGGTCGAGAGAGTGCTCATGGTGGGCCCGGGTGGTGGGTTGGGAATCAGGTGCGCGGGCCGAGCATTTCGGCGGCGTTGGCCAGCATCTTGTCGGCAATGGCGCCGGCATTGACCTGGAAGCTGCCGTTGGCAATCGCCTCTTTCATCGCAGCGACCTTGTCGGCGTTGAACACCTCGCTGCCGCCCGAGACCGCGCGGGCCTCGGTGGTCGACGCCGAGAGGGTCACGGTGACGCCCGCCTGGGGTTTGTTGGCCGCGCTGGCTGCCGAGGCGGCTGCGCCGGCTTCAGCGGCCGCAGGCGCCGTGGCCTTCTGGGGGCCGCCGGCCACAGAACCAATGTACGAATCCGGTGATGAATCGACTTTCATGTCACGCTCCAAACCCCGAAGTCGGGGCCTTGTCCTGACTGTATCGGCCCGTGTTTCGTGAACTTTAGTGATTCCGGTGCGGCGTTCGTCACGAATTTGCCGCCGTCTGGTCCCCGAAAGGGGTTTTCAGAGCGCCAGTTCGACGGTCTGGGCGTCCCGCACCACACCGGTGATCACGCGTCCGCCGGGCAGTTTGACCCGGGCGGTTTCGCCCACCATGCCGGCGGTGAGGGCCTTGCCCGTGGCCGAAATGCTGAAACCGCCGCCTTCGCCGCTCACCCGCACCTGGGCACCCGGTGCGAACGCCTGGGGTGCGCGCACCATGTTTTCGCGCAGCGCGAGACCGGGCGTCAGGGGAAATGCGGCCAGCTGGCCCACCCAGCGCCCGGGCACGGCCAGCACGCTGGAGCGCTGCTCGGCCCAATCGATTTCGGCGATCTCGGCGTCTTCTTGAGCCAGCGTGTCGCCCGCGGCCACCGCGCGCTTGAGCACCCAGGCCGGTCCCCAGGCCTTCACCGTGACCGGCACATACACATTCCAGCGCCTGGGGCCGTCCACACAGCGCAGGCCGATGCGGCTGCGGCCCCAGAGGCTGGAGCCCTTGGGCAGGTGGGCCTCGACCTGGTTGCAGGGCGCGAGCTTGAGCCGCGGGTCCAGGGAACCCATGACCACCTCGGCGCGCAGGGGCGAGGCGGCGTTCTGCGGGAGGGCGGTGGCCAGGGCGGGTGTCAGGAAGTCGTGCGCCATCTTTTCCAGCACAGCGGGCTCAAAGGCGTGTGCGCTCCAGCCGCACAACAGCAGCGCCATCAGTGTCAGGCGGGCTTTCATGACGGACAAGAAGGAGGGCAGGTGCTTGGGCATGGCCTGCACTGTAGGCCGCGGTGGTGGGCAGGAAAGCCGGGAAAAGGCCGCTTAAGGGGTCTTTGTTCCGGCCATTGAAGACCCTCAAGATTTCCATAATTCGTCCAACGCCCCGGTGTCCGTGCCCTCTGAGGAAGGCCAGTCACCCGCCCCGCAACCCGTGCCCTGAGGTGAACATGCTTGAACAGATGACCGCCCGGCTGGACTTTCATGCCAACGCCCTGCTGCTGCGCTCGCAGCGCCAGCAGGTCATTGCCAGCAACATCGCCAACGCCGATACCCCCGGCTACGTGGCGCGCGACTTCGACTTCGCCGCCGCGCTCAAGAACGTCTCGGGCGGCGCCGCCCGTGCCGACGTGAGCCTGACCAGCGCCGGCCACATGATTCTCGGGACCACCAGTGCGCAGGACCCCCGGCTCGCCTACACGGTACAGACCCAGCCCAGCCAGGACGGCAACTCGGTCGACCTCGACCGCGAACGCGCCAGCTTCGTGGACAACAGCGTGCGCTACGAATCGACGCTGCGTTTCATCAATTCGCATGTCAAAACCATGCTCAGCGCCATTCAAGGCCAATGAGCTGAAAGGAATCGATCATGTCGATGTTTTCCATCTTCAACGTGTCGGGCAGTGCGGTCAGCGCGCAGTCCCAGCGCCTCAACGTGGTGGCCAGCAACCTGGCCAACGCAGACGCCGTGGCCGGGCCCGACGGTCAGACCTACAAGGCCCGCCACATCCAGTTCCAGACCGTGCCCATGGGGGGCTCGGGCAACGCCGGTGTGAAGGTGAAGGACATCGTCGAGAGCCAGGACCCTGGCCGCCGCGTGCACAACCCCACCCACCCCAGCGCCGACGCTGAAGGGTATGTGAACCATTCCAACGTGAACCCGGTGGAAGAGATGGTCAACATGATCTCGGCCTCGCGTTCGTACCAGAACAACGTCGAGGTGATGAACACGGCCAAGTCGCTGCTGCTCAAGACCCTCCAGATGGGCCAGTGAGCCCGGCGAACCTCAGGACCTGACCCATGTTCATCCAGCCCATCGACACCACCAGCCTCGGCAACGCCGTGGGCAGCACCACCGGCACGGCGGCGAAAAACAACATGGACCCGGCGGCCTCGCAGGACCGGTTCCTCAAGCTGCTGGTCGCGCAGCTCAACAACCAGGACCCGCTGAACCCGATGGACAACGCACAGATGACGACCCAGATGGCGCAGATCAACACGGTCAGCGGCATCCAGGAACTCAACGCCACGCTCAAGGGCATGGCCACGCAGTTCGGCTCCATGCAGGCGCTTCAAGGCACCTCGCTCATTGGCCGCGAAGCCTTGTTGCCCGGTGAATCGCTGGCCTTCAAGAACGGTCAGGGCAAGGCGGCGTTCTCACTCGACGGCAAAGCCACCGACGTGAAGGTGGACGTCATGGGCACCAACGGCGAGGTCATCGACACCATCGACATGGGCGCCCTCAATGGCGGCCTGCACGGCTTCAGCTGGGACGCCGAAGGCGTGGACCCGGCGTCGGTCAAGGGCTTCCAGGTGCGCGCCTACAGCGGCAACGAACGCGTGGACACCGTGTCGCTGCAGCGCCTGTCGGTCGACTCGGTGAGCTTCTCCGGTGGCTCCATCTACATGTTGCTCCAGGACGGCAGCACGCGCGCCTACAACGACGTGCTTGCGTTCATGTGAACCGCTGACAACCAGCTTTTCCCACACATCTCTTTCCCCACCCCAAGGACATCACCATGGCATTCCAGCAAGGACTCTCCGGTCTGAACAGCGCCAGCCGCAACCTCGATGTGATCGGCCACAACATCGCCAACGCCAACACGGTCGGCATGAAGAGCTCGCGCGCCGAATTCGCCGAGCTCTACGCCAGCTCGATCAACTCGGGCGGTGGCAACAAGGGCATCGGGGTGACCGTGGCCACCGTGTCGCAGATGTTCACGCAGGGCAACATCACCGTCACCGGCAACGATCTGGACCTGGCCATCAACGGCAACGGCTTCTTTGAGGTCACCCAGCCCAACGGCACCATGGCCTACACCCGCGCCGGCATGTTCAAGCTCGACCGCGAAGGCAACATCGTCAACCAGCAGGGCGGCCAACTCATGGGCTACCCCACCGACGCCGACGGCAACCGCCTGAGCTTCGACAGCCAGCCGCTGTCGCTGCCCACCAGTGCGCCGATCCCTGCGCGCCAGACCAGCAACCTCGTGGCCCAGTTCAACCTGGACGCCCGCGCGCCCGTGGCCGCCAGCGTCACACCGCCCACGCCGATCACCACCTACGGCACCTCGGTGGTGGCCTACGACCCGCAAGGCATGGAAGTGCCGGTGGCCCTGGCCTTCACCAAGACCGCCAACAACACCTGGGAGGTCTACGCCAGCGTGAACGGCGGCACGCCTGCGCCGCTGGCCCCGCCCGTGAGCCTGAACTTCAACGCCGACGGCACCATCGACCCGGCTTCGATCACGCCGCCGCCCACCATCACGCTGGCCTCGCCGAACGACCCCACCGTGACCTTCCCGGTCACGCTCGACCTCACCGCGGCCAGCCAGTTCGGCACCGACTTCGCGGTGTTCGACCTCGACCAGGACGGCTACTTTCCGGGCGAGTTCGTGGGCCTGAGCATCGACGAATCCGGTGTGGTCACTGGCCGCTACTCCAACGGCGAGACCCGCGCGGCCGGCCAGGTGGCGCTGATCAACTTCCGCAACTCGCAGGGCCTGTCGCCATCGAGCGGCGGCAACTGGTCGGCCACGTACGCTTCGGGCGAGCCGGTGCGTGGCGAACCGGGCACGGGCAACTTCGGTGGCATCCGTTCGGGCGCGCTGGAAGACTCCAACGTCGACCTCACCGCCGAGCTGGTGAACATGATGACCGCACAGCGCGCCTACCAGGCCAACGCCCAGACCATCAAGACGCAGGACCAGGTGTTGAGCACGCTGCTCAACATGCGCTGATTGCGTCCCTGAATTGATCGAAGGAGCCCCGCATGGACCGCATGATCTACACCGCGATGACCGGCGCCAACGCCGCGCAGCATCGCCAATCGGTGCTGGCCAACAACCTGGCCAACGTGTCCACGCCGGGCTTTCGCGCCGAGCTCTCCACCTTCCGCGCGGTGCCGATCCGCGGCGACGGCGCCAGCACCCGCGTGTTTGCGCTCGAAGCCACGGCCGGCCACTCCGACCTGCCGGGCGCCATCACCTCCACCGGCCGCAACCTGGACGTGGCCGCGCGCGACAACGCCTACTTTGCGGTGCAGGGGCTGGACGGCACCGAGGCCTACACCCGCGCCGGCGCACTCGAAGTCAACCAGGACGGCACGCTGGTCAACGCGCAGGGCCTGCCCATGCTGGGCGACGGTGGCCCGATCGTGATCCCCGAAGGTGCGCGTGTGGACATCGCCGGCGACGGCACGGTCAGCACCCGCGTGGGCAACCAGCCTTCCGAACAGGTGGGCAAGCTCAAGCTGGTGTTGCCCGATGCGGACAACCCGCTGCGCCGCAGCGCCGACGGGCTGTTCCGCGGCCCGCAGGGCGACCCGCTGCCCGCCAGCGACGTCGCACGTCTGCAAGACGGAGCGCTTGAAGGCTCCAACGTGAATCCCATGGAGGCCATGGTCGGAATGATCGCCGTGGCACGCCAGTTCGAGGTGCAGATGCGCATGCTGCAGAACGGCGAAACGAACGACAAGACCGCCAGCCAGTTGCTGAGCATGAATGGCTAAACCCAGGAAGAAACACCATGATCAATTCACTGATGATTTCCAAGACCGGCATGCAGGCACAGCAGATGCAGCTGGACGTGATCTCGAACAACCTGGCCAACGTGTCCACCAACGGCTTCAAACGCGCCACGGCGGTGTTCGAAGACCTGATGTACCAGAACCTGCGCCAGGTGGGTGCCAACACGGCCGAGCAGGCCGAGCTGCCCACCGGACTGCAAGTGGGTCTGGGTGTGCGCACCGTGGCCACCTCGCGCAACTTCTCGCAAGGCAGCATGCAGCAGTCGGACAACCCGCTGGACATCGCGGTCAACGGCAACGGCTTCTTCCAGGTGGAGCTGCCCGACGGCACCACCGGCTACACCCGCGACGGCAGCTTCAAGCCCGACGCCCAGGGCCGCATCGTTACCTCCAGCGGTTACCCGCTCACCGCCGGCATCACGGTGCCGGCCGAAGCGCAGAGCATCACCATCTCCAGCGACGGTGTGGTCACCGTGAAGCTGCCGGGCAACCCCGCGCCGCAGCAGGTGGGCAACATCGAACTGGCCACCTTCATCAACCCGGCCGGCCTGGAGCCCATGGGCCAGAACCTCTACACCGAGAGCCTGGCCTCGGGCGCCCCGATCGCCGCCGCGCCCGGCACCGCCGGCACCGGCACCGTGATGCAGGGGTTTGTTGAGACCTCCAACGTCAACGTGGTGCAGGAACTGGTGACCATGATCCAGACGCAGCGCGCCTACGAGATGAATTCCAAGGCGATCCAGACATCCGACCAGATGCTGCAGCGCCTGAGCCAGCTGTGACCGTGAACGGAGACACCACCATGTTCCGAATTGCCGTCGCGTTGACCCTGGCCGTGCTCGCCACCGGCTGCGAAACCATGAGCACCAAGGTCGACCTGGAGCCCGTGAAACCCGTGACCTACACCCAGGTTGCGCCCACGGCCAACCCGGTGAACACCATGGGCACCGCGCCCAGTGGCAGCCTGTTCCGTGCCGCCAACTACCGGCCGGCCTTCGAAGACCCGCGCGCGCGTTTGCCGGGCGACACGCTCACGGTGCAGATCACCGAGCGGCTCAACGCCAGCCAGACCTCGTCGGCCTCGATCGACCGCAGCGGCGAGATCTCGGGCGGTGTCTCGGCCTTCCCGTTCCTCAAGAACCCGCTGCTCGACAAGCTCAACCTGGGCGCGCAGTCGGACAACAGCTTCTCCGGCGACGGCAAGAACCAGAACAACAACAACTTCTCGGGCTCCATCACCACCACGGTGCAGGAGGTGCTGCCCAACGGCTACCTGGTGGTGGTGGGCGAGAAACAGATCGGCGTGAACCAGAACGTGGACGTGCTGCGCTTCTCGGGCACGGTCGACCCCAAACAGATCCGCGCCGGCAACACCGTGGCCTCGACCCAGATGGCCAATGTGCGTGTGGAGTCGCGTGGACGCGGCGCGCAGGGTGAAGCGATGGCAATTGGCTGGTTGGCACGGTTCTTTTTGAGCGTTATCCCCTTCTGATCCCCTCCCACAATGGGTCTCGTTCTGCCCACTGAGGAATTTGCGGTGAAGTCATCTCTCTCCCCCCTGCGTTTGCTGACCCTGGCCCTGGTTTCACTCACCATGGCCTGGCCCGCCGCCGCCCAGTCGATCCGCATCAAGGAGATCGCGGCGGTGCAGGGCGTGCGCAGCAACCAGCTCACCGGCTATGGCCTGGTGGTGGGCCTGGACGGCACGGGCGACCAGACCACGCAGATGCCCTACACCGCGCAGAGCATGAACAACTACCTGCAGCAGCTGGGCTTGTCGCTGCCGCCCGGCGCCAACATGCAGCTGAAAAACGTGGCGGCCGTGCTGGTCACCGCGCAGCTGCCCGCCTTTGCCCAGCCCGGCCAGGCCATCGACGTGACCGTGTCCTCCATCGGCAACTCCAAGTCGTTGCGCGGCGGCACGCTGATCACCACGCCGCTCAAGGGCGCCGACGGTGAAATCTACGCACTCGCCCAGGGCAACCTGCTGGTGGGTGGCGCCGGCGCGTCGGCCGGCGGCAGCAAGGTGCAGATCAACCACCTGAGCGCGGGCCGTGTGCCCGGTGGCGCGCAGGTGGAGCGCGCGGTGGCCACACCGTTTGCGCTGGGCGAGACCATCGACCTCGGCTTGAATTCGAGCGACTTCCAGACCGCCAGCCGCGTGACCGACGCGATCAACCGCGTCATGGGCGCGGGTGTGGCCAGCGCGGTCGACGGCCGGGTGGTGCGCCTGCGCGCGCCGGCCAACCCGGGCGATCGCGTGGGCTTCCTGGCCAAGGTCGAAGAGATCCGCCTCGACGCTGCCATCCCCATGGCCCGCGTCATCATCAATTCGCGCACCGGCTCCATCGTGATGAACCAGGCCGTGAGCCTGGGCGCCTGCGCCGTGTCGCACGGCAACCTCTCGGTGAGCATCAGCTCCACGCCGGTGATCAGCCAGCCCAACGCCTTGTCCACCGGCGGCCAGACCGTGGTGGCCGAGCAGGCCAACATCCAGATCAGCCAGGACAAGGGTTCGCTCATCAAGCTCGACACCGCGCCGCAACTCGCCGATGTGGTGCGCGCACTCAATTCGCTGGGTGCCACGCCGCAAGACCTGCTGGCCATCCTGCAGGCCATCAAGGCCTCGGGCGCCATGAACGCCGAACTCGAGGTGATCTGACGTGAACCCGAGCAGCGCCCTGTCCAACAACGGCCTCGCGGCCGACCCCACAGCGCTCAACGCGCTGCGCTACGGCGCGGGCAAGGGCAACGACAAGGCTGCGCTGAAAGAGGCGGCCAAACAGTTCGAATCGCTGTTCATGCGCGAACTCATCAAAAGCATGCGCGAGGCCACGCAGAAGTCGGGTCTCATGGACGGCGAGGGCAGCGACCTCGGCACGGATTTGCTCGACCAGCAGTTCGCGGTGCAGCTCTCGGGCCTGCCGGGCGGCTTGTCCGAAGCGATCGAGCGCCAGCTCGGCAAACAGATGCAGAACAACGCTGCCGAGAAAGCCGGTGCAACAGATGCACTGCCCGGCAGCAGCGACGCCAGCACCGTGGGCCGCGCCAGCGTCGGCCCGCGCCAGGCCGGCTTTGTGGACCAGCACAGCGAGGCTGCGGCCACGGTTGCGCGCGAGTCGGGCATTCCGGCCAGCTACATGATCGGCCAGGCCGGCCACGAGACCGGCTGGGGCAGGAGCGAGATCCGCCACGCCGACGGCACGCCGTCGCACAACCTCTTCGGCATCAAGGCCACCGGCGGCTGGAAGGGCAAGGTCGCCGAGATCACCACCACCGAATACATCAACGGCGAGCCGCGCAAGGTCACAGCCAAGTTCCGCGCTTACGACTCGTACGCCGACTCGTTCCGCGACTACGCCAGCCTCATCGGCAACAGCCCGCGCTACGACAAGGTCATGGACCAGCTCGGCTCGGTGCAGGGTTTTGCCACGGGCCTGCAAAAGGCCGGCTACGCCACCGACCCCCAGTACGCCGCCAAACTCAGCCGCGCCATCAACACCACGCTGAGCCTGCAACGCGCTCAGGGCTGAGGAGCCCACCATGTCAGCACTCAACATCGGCGCCCGCGCCCTCAACGCCAACCTGGCGGCCCTGCAGGTCATCGGCAACAACATTGCCAACGTCAACACGCCCGGCTACTCGCGCCAGAACGTGCTGCAGCAGACCTCGGGCTACCAGCAGATGGGCAACGGCTTCTTCGGCAAGGGCATGGAGATTGCCACCGTCGAACGCTCGCACAACGCCTACCTCACGCGCGAAGCGCAGATGGCCGGCTCCGTGGCCGCGGCCGACGCGCTGCGTTACTCGCGCCTGCAGGCGCTGGAAGGTGCGTTTCCTTTGGGCACCACCGGCCTGGGCGCTGCGCTCAACGACACCCTCAACGCCTGGGCCGACGTGTCCTCCTCGCCCGGCAACCTCACCGCACGCGTGGTGGTGATCGCCAAGGGCGAAGAATTCGCTGGACGCCTGCGCAACACGGCCAGCCAGCTCGATGCGCTTGCACTCAGCACGCAGCAGCAGGTGAAGGGCTCGGTCGACGTGGTCAACGGCCTGGCACAAGACCTGGCCAAGGTGAACCAGAAGATCATCGAATCGGCCGGCAGCTCGCACACGCCCAACGACCTGTACGACCAGCGCGATGCGCTGCTGGGCGAACTCAGCAAACACATCCAGACCAGCCCGGTGGCCAACAAGGACGGCTCGGTGAGCGTGTTCGTGGCCGGCAGCCAGCCGCTGGTGCTGGGTCAAAGTGCCAACCGCCTGGCCGTGAACCCCGACCCGGCCGACAACTCGCGCATCGCCTTGTCGTTTGTGCAGGGTGGAGTGGCCACGCCCTTGTCGGAAGCCACACTGGGTGGCGGAGAGCTGTCGGGTCTGATGACCTTTCTGACCAAGGACCTCACCGCGGTGCAGAACCAGCTGGGCCGCCTGGCGCTGGCCTCGGCCACCACGGTGAACAACCAGCACGCGCTCGGTGTGGACCTGCAAGGCAACCCGGGCCAGGACTTCTTCATCCCGCCCGCGGCCGCGCTGGGCAAGACCAACCCGGCCAACACCGGTACCGCGCAGGTGAGCGCCAGCGTGAACGACCCGGCTGCCTTGATGGCATCGGACTACGAGATGCGTTTCTCCGCCGGCAGCGTGAGCGTGGTGCGCTTGTCCGACGGCGACAGCACGTCGTTTGCCGTGCCGCCCACCGCCTTCAACAAAGACGGCCTGACCTTCAACATCGATTCCGGCGCCGGCGCCCCGGGCGACCGCATCCTGATCCGGCCGTTTGAAGCCGCCGCACGCAACCTGCAGGTGGCCATCGGCTCACCCGACCGCCTGGCCGCGGCCAGCCCGGTGATGGTGACACCCGGCGTGAGCAACAGCGGTGGCCTGAGCGTGGAGAGCCTGTACGCGGTGTCCCCGTCGGCCAACCTCACCGACCCGGTGTCCATCACCTTCCAGGCCGACGGCACCTATGTGGCCACCGGCCTGGGTCCCGGCAACCCGCCGCCTGACAACGTGGGTCCGCCCGCCAGTTACAACTTCAAGCCCGGTGAGGCCATCGTGCTCAACGGCTGGAGCCTGACCTTGCGTGGCAGCCCCGGCGCGGGCGACACCTTCAACATCGACCCCGCGCCCCCGGGCTCCATCGCACAGAACGCCGGCAACGCCAGCGCCGTGCTGGCGCTGCGCGACCGTCCCACCTTTGAAGGCGTGGCCCTGGCCGACGGTTATGTGAGTCTGTTCTCCGACGTGGGCACCCGCGTGCAGGGCGCGAAGTTCGCCACCGAGTTTTCGGGCCAGATCGCCACCGCAGCCGAGACCGCACGCTCCAACGTGTCGGGCGTGAACCTGGACGAAGAGGCCGCGCGCCTGCTGCAGTACCAGCAGGCCTACCAGGCCTCGGCCAAGTTTCTGCAGATTGCCCAAAGCACTTTCGACAGCCTGCTGGCAACCGTGGGCCGCTGAACGCCACGCGCACCGGCCTGACAGGAACACACCATGCGAATCTCCACCGCCAACAGCTACGACAACACCGTGAGCCTGCTCGCGCGCCGCCAGGCCGAGCTGGCCGCACAGCAGGAAAAAATCGCCACCGGCAAGCGCGTGCAAAAGGCCAGCGACGACCCGGTGGCCGCCACGCTGGCCGAAACCGCGCAGAACCGGCTGTCGCGCACGCAAGCCGACCTGCGCGTGCTGGACAACGCGCGCAGCAGCCTGCAGCAGGCCGAAAGCGGCCTGGCCGAATCGGGCGAACTCATCCAGAAGGTGCGCGACCTGCTGGTGAGCGCGGGCAACGCCACGTTTGGTCCGAGCGAGCGCGAAGACATCGCGCGCCAGCTCGAAGGCCTGCGCGAACAAATGATTGGCGTGGCCAACCTCAAGGACAACGCCGGGCGCACGCTGTTTGGTGGTCTGGGTGGTTCGGCCACCCCGTTTGTGGACCTCTACGACCCCAGCGGCAACGGCGTGCAGTTCAACGGCCAGCGTGGTCAGGCCGCGGCGGGCAACACCTCGCTGCCGCAGGCGCTGGACGGCGACGCCATCTGGATGCGCGTGCCCCAGGGCAACGGCAGCTTCACGCTCAGCCTGGACGCCGGCAACACCGGCAGCGTGAGCACCAGCGTGGGTGAGGTCAGCGACCCGACCGCGCTCACCGGTGACGACTACCGCATCGACTTTGCCCAGGTGGCCGGGGTCATGCAGTACACCGTGACCAACGTCACCACGCCCGCCGCCAACCCCATGCCCGGCCAGACCGGCGTGCCCTACACCAACGGCATGACCATCGAATTCGATGGCCAGTCGCTGCAGATGAATGGCCAACCCGCCGCGGGCGACCAGGTCGACCTGGTGCCCAGCACCAACACCGACATCTTCAGCGTGGTGGAAGACGCCATCGCCGCCCTGCGCTACACCGGTGCCAACAACAGCGCCCACCGCACCCAGGAACTCGCGCGCACCATCACCGAGCTCGACGCCGGGCACGACCGCGTGTTGCTGGCCCGCGGTCGCGCCGGCGAATGGCTCAACCGCGGTGACTCGCTCGACGCCCTGATGGAAGACCGCAGCGTCGACCTCAAGACGGAAAAATCCCGCCTGGAAGATCTGGACATGGTCCAGGGCATTTCCGATTTCCAGACCCAGCAGCTCGGCCTGGAGGCCGCGCTCAAGTCGTACGCGCAGGTGCAGCGCCTGTCGCTGTTCCAGGTGATCAATTGAAACGTTTGCACCCATGTTGAGCCACACCGTTCTGGACAGTCTGGCGCTCGGCTACGAACCGGTGTGGAACCGCGAACGCCAGCTCGCCGCGGTGCGCCTGTGTGTGCACCCCATCCACGCCGCAGCGGTCGACGCTGCCCACCTCATGCAGGCGCTGGGCGACGACTGGCCCGAGAGCGCGCCGGTGCTCATCATCTCCATCGATTCGCCCCGGTTGCTGCAACAGGCGCTGGCCTGCGCGCCGGTGCACAACACCTGGCTCGAAGTGCCCGCCGCGCCGTTCGAAGTGCCCGAGAGCCTGGCCGGGCTGTCGGTGGCCAACCGGCGCGGGCACCGCCTCGTGCGACGCACCGATCTGGCCGCACTGCGACAAGGCAAGCCACCCGGTTTCGACGTGCGCAACCTGCTTCAGCTCAGCCCGCAAGAAGCGGCCGACATCCTGCAAGCCCAGTCCACCCCCGGCCTGCACCAGCGCAGCCAGGGCCTGCCGCCCGCGCAGCTCTTTCATGGCGTGCAGACCCAGACGCTGGCCCGCCACCTGCTCGACGATGCCGGTGCCTGGGGCCTGCTCGGCTGGCCCGATGCCGACGTCTTGTTCGCCCACCGCCACCAGCCCATCTCGTGCGACCCACGCGTGATCCGGCAGATCCTGCAGGCCATCGACGACGACTGTTCGCTCGAACGGCTGGAGCGCCTGGTGCGGCAAGACCCGGTGCTGGTCTACCGCATCCTGCTGCTGGTGAACTCGGCCGCGTACGGCGGCCGCCACGAAATCGGCTCGCTGCGCCACGCACTCATGATGCTGGGCTTTCGCGAACTCGGCCGCTGGCTGTTTGAACAGGCTCCCGGCAGCGAAACCGACAACGACCTGCAACCCGTGCGCGCGGCCATGGTCATGCGCGCGCGCCTTGCGCAGCACCTGCTGGCCACCGGCTCCGAAGACAACCTGCGGCTGGAGGTCTACACCACCGCGCTGTTTGCCCACCTCGACAAACTGCTGCACGCGCCCTTGAGCGAGCTGCTGCACAAGCTGCCGCTCTCGGGCCGTTTGTACGACGCGGTGCTGCGCCACGACGGGCCGTACCACCCGCTGCTGGACGTGGCGCGCGCCCAGGGCGAACCGGCCCAGTTGCACCGCCTGAACGCGGTGTGCGACCGCAACGACGTGAGCCTGGAACAGGCCAACCGCGCACTCATCCGCATGCTGGCCACCAGCCGCGATCACGCGGGTGTGCGCTCCGAGCGACTCGTTTAACGGGACAGCTTTACCGGAGAGGGGTTTCACTCCCTCTCCCTCCGGGAGAGGGCAGGGGTGAGGGCTCGCGCGCTACGATCTCCCTCATGACCGCAGCCACCCCCCACAACACCCCCCACCACACCAGCGCCCTCGTGCTGTTTTCCGGCGGGCAAGACTCCACCACCTGCCTCGCCCACGCCTTGGAGCGTTTCCCGCGCGTGGAAACCCTGGGCTTCGACTACGGCCAGCGCCACAGCGTGGAAATGACGGCCCGCCCCGTGGTGCTGCGCGAACTGCGCGAGCGCTTCCCGCAGTGGGCCGACCGCCTGGGCGAAGACCATGTGCTCGACCTCGCCGTGCTTGGCAAGGTCAGCGAAACATCGCTCACGCGCGACATGGCCTTTCGCATGGAAGAGAACGGCCTGCCCAACACCTTCGTGCCCGGCCGCAACCTGCTGTTCCTCACGCTCGCCGCCGCCCTCGCTTACCGCCGTGGCATCCAGGTCATCGTCACCGGCGTCTGCGAGACCGACTTTTCGGGCTACCCCGACTGCCGCGACGACACCATGAAAGCGCTGCAAGTCGCGCTGTCCCTCGGCATGGACCACCGCTTCCTCATCGACACCCCGCTCATGTGGATCGACAAAGCCGCCACCTGGCGCCTGGCCGAAACCCTGGGCGGCAAAACGCTGGTGGATTTGATCGTGGAACACACCCACACCTGCTACCTCGGCGACCGCGAGCACCGGCATGCGTGGGGGTACGGGTGCGGGACCTGCCCGGCTTGCGAGTTGCGGGCGCGGGGGTGGATGGGCTACGTGGGCGAAGCCAGCAGCTTGTAGCGCGCGTCCCCCGTCGAATCAGGCGTGAACGACCACTGCGTGCGGTGAAACGCCGCCACGCCCGGCCGGTGCGCGATGGACACCAGCGCGCCGTTGCTCTCTTTCACCAGCGCCTGCAGCCGCGCGTACAGCGTGGCTTCGGCCGCCTCGTCCAGCGCGCTCGTGGCTTCGTCCACAAACAGCCAGCGCGGTTTCTTGAGCATCGCGCGGGCGATGGCCAGGCGTTGTTGTTCGCCTCCCGAGAGCTTCTGGCCCCAGGCGTCGTGTTCGTCCAGCCGCGTGGACAGGTCGGGCAGCAGCGCCTCGCGCAGGGCGTGTTGCAGCTCGTCGTCGCTGTAGCGCCCGGCGGGTTCGGGGTAGGCCAGGGCATCGCGCAGCGAGCCCAACGGGAAGTAGGGGCGCTGCGGCAAAAACATCACCTGGTTCGCAAAGCCCGCGGGCGTGCGCAGGCTGCGCTGGGCCCAGGGCCAGATGCCGGCGAGGCCGCGGAACAGCGTGGACTTGCCGCTGCCCGACGGGCCTTTGACCAGCACCGTGTCGCCAGGTGACACCCGCAGGCCGTGCACCGCCAGCAGCGCCACGCCGCCGGGCAAGGCGAGTTGAAGGTCGTCGATGGCGAGCGTGTCGTCGGTGTTGGGCAGCGGGGCGGCGACGTGTTCGGAGGCTTCCAGCGCCTGGAAACTTTCTTCAAAGCTGGTGATGCGGTCGGTGGTGGCGCGCCAGGCGGCCAGGCTGCTGTAGTTGTCGACGAACCACGAGAGCGAGTCCTGCACGCGGCCAAAGGCCGAGGAGATCTGGATCAATTCACCGAGCTGGATCGCGCCACTGAAGAAGCGCGGCGCTGCCACGATGAACGGGAACACCACGGCGGCCTGCCCGAAGCCCACGGTGAACCAGGTCAGGCGTTTCTGCGCGTTGATGAGCTTGAGGTAGTTGCCGATGACGTCGCCGAAGCGTCCGCCGAGCTGCCGGCGCTCCACCGGTTCACCCCGGTCGAGCGCGATCGATTCGCTGTACTCGCGCACGCGCACCAGGTGGTGGCGGAAGTCGGCTTCATAGCGCTGCTGCTTGAAGTTCAGCGCGATCTGCGAGCGGCCCAGGTAGTGCGTGATCACGCTGCCGAGCGCGCAGTAGAGCACCGCCATCCACACCATGAAGCCGGGGATGGTGTATTCGCCACCATTGAACGAGAAGGCAAAGCTGCCCGAGAGCGTCCACAAGATGCCGACAAAACTCACCAGCGTGACCGCGGCATTGAGCAGGCCCATGGTCAGGCTCACCGAGTAGCTGGTGAAGAGGTTCATGTCTTCCGCGATGCGCTGGTCCGGGTTGTCGGGCGGGGCGTCCTCGCCGCGGGCGAAGCGCGCGAGTTCGAGGTGGTAGAAGGCCTTGTGGGAGAGCCAGCGGTCGAGGTAGTGGCCGGTCATCCAGGCGCGCCAGCGCATTTCGAGCAACTGTGTGAGGTAGAAGCGGTAGACCGCGATGATGATGAAGCCGAAGGCCAGATACGTGAAGCGACCGAGCTCGCGCCAGAACACCGCAGCGTCCTTGTTCTGCAGCGCGTCGTAGAACACGCGGTTCCACTCGTTGAGCAGCACCAGCATGTAGACCGAGCCCAGGTTGAGCGCCACGATGGCGGCCAGCAGCGCTCGTGCTTTCCACTTTTCTTCCGACTGGAAGTAGGGCACGGTGAGGCGGCCCACCTTGCCCGCGAACGCGCGGAAGCTCTGGAATTTTTCGCTCAGGGTCATGGAGACCTCAAGGTTGGGAGTCAGGGGTTGGAGATGCCGCTGGCGACATGGCCCGCAGGCACATGCAGCGACGCCGATTCGATGTGCCCGGTCTGGTCGTCAAAGAAAAAGTCGGGCTCGAACTCGCGCAGGAATTCGCCCTTGGGCAGGCCGCCGAGGAACATGGCTTCATCGACCTCGATGTTCCAGTTCATCAGCGTGCGGATGGCGCGCTCGTGCGCCGGTGCGCTGCGCGCCGTGACCAGCGCGGTGCGCACGCGCATGAGCGGCGTGCCTTCGCTCTGCAGGCGGTGCAGGGCTTCGAGCAGGGGCTTGAACGGGCCGCCGGCCAGCGGCAGACCGGCCTTGCTCGCTTCGTGTTCCTGAAAGGCCGAGAGGCCTTGCGCCTGATAAACGCGCTCGGCCTCGTCGGAGAACAGCACGGCGTCGCCGTCAAACGCGATGCGCACTTCGTGCGGATGTGCGTCGCTGGCGTGCACCGAGTGGGGGTACACCTGCGCGGCGGGCACGCCGGCGTCGAGCGCGGCGCGCACGTCGGCCAGGTGGGTGGAGAGGAAGAGGTTGGCGCGCAGCGGGCGCAAATAGCGCCAGGGCGGCTGGCCACGCGTGAAGCTGCCGCGCTGGATGGGCAGTCCGTAGTGTTTGGCCGAGCGGAACACGCGCATGCCCGAGACCGGGTCGTTGCGCGAAAGGATCACCACCTCCACGCGCTGGGCATCGGCGTCGTTGAACGCGAGCAGCTTGTGCACCAGCGAAAACGCCACGCCGGGCTGCGCGGGGGTGTCCAGCCGCTCCAGCTGCAGCTTCATGTAGACGCGGTCGTCTCCGGTTTCGAACAGCCGGTTCTCTTCTTCAAAATCGAACAGCGCGCGGGAAGAGATGGCAACGACGAGCTTGCCCTCCAGGGTCACACCCATGTTCAAGTCACCAGTTGGTTGAGTTGGATGATCGGCATCAGCACCGCCAGCACGATCAGCATCACCACCAGACCCATGCCCACGATCAGCAGCGGCTCCAGGATGGTGGCCATGTGCATGGCGCGGCGCTGCACTTCGGCGCCCAGCTGTTCGGCGGCGCGGTCGAGCATGGCGGGCAGCTGGCCGGTCTGTTCACCCAAGCGCGCGAACATCGACACCAGCGGCGGAAATCGTTTCTTGCTCGCCAGTGCAGACGCCAGCGGCGCGCCTTCGCGCACCAGCACCAGCGCATCCAGCGCATCGGCGCGCATGGCCTGGTTGTTCAGGGTTTCAGCGGCGGTTTGCAGCGCCCGAAGGATGGGCACACCAGCGGCCGCGAGCATGGCCAGCGTGGCGGCAAAACGCGCTGCGTTGAAGCCTCGCGCCAGGCGCCCCACCAAGGGCAGGCGCAGCCACGCGGCGTCCATGCGCAGGCGCAGCGGCTCGTTGCGCCGCGCCACCACCAAAGCAAAGCTGCCGGCCACCAGCGCGCCCAGCATCAGCCAGCCGTAGCTGCGCACGAAGTCGCTCAGGCCCAGCATCATCACGGTGAGCAGGGGCAGGGCGCGCTTGCTGCCGGCGAACACGCTGGCGACCTGCGGCACCACGTATGACACCAGAAACACCACGATCACGATGGCCACCAGGGTGACGATGGCGGGGTAGAGCGAGGCGGCGACCAGCTTGTTCTTGAGCGCCTCGCGTGCTTCCAGGTCGTCGGCCAGGCGCTCCAGCACCGTGCCCAGCTGGCCGCTTTGCTCACCGGCCGCGATCACCGAGGTGTAGATGGACGAGAACTCGCGTGGGTGCTGCGCCAGCGCCTGGGCAAAGGGTGAACCCGCGTTGACCTCGGAGCGCAGCGAGGCCATGAGGTTGCGCTGTTTGTCGTCTTCGGCCTCTTCGGTCAGGGCCGAGAGCGCGCGCTCCAGCGGCAGGCCGGCGGCGACCAGACCGGCGATCTGCCGCGTCCACACCGCGAGCGTGGTGGCGCTGAAAACGCGACCGCCCCACAGCGTGATGTTGAGCCCGCTGCCCTGCACGTTGGTGCCACCCCCCGTGGCCGGCTCCACCAGCAGCGGCACCAGCGCACGGGCGCGCAGCAGGCTGCGCGCGGAGCGTGCGGTGTCGGCGTCGATCAGGCCTTTTTGGGTGGCGCCCTGGGCGTCGAGGGCTTCGAAGGTGTAGGCGGGCATGTCAGGTCAAAGTTTCGCCGCCGGGCCGCCCCAAGGCGAAACGGCTCCCTTGGGGTGGCAGCGACCCGCGAAGCGGTGGAGCGTGGGGGCTCATGTTTTAGTCGCGCGTGACCGACATGACCTCTTCGGGCGACGTGATCCCCGCATCGATCAGGCGTTGCCCATCGGCCCGCATCGATTGCAGACCCGCGGCCTCGGCGGCCACGAAGATCTTGCTTTCGGCGGCGCGGTTGTGGATCAGCGCACGGATCTTGTCGTCGGCCACCATGAGCTCGTAGATGCCGGTGCGGCCCTTGTAGCCGCTGTGGTTGCAGTGTTCGCAGCCCACCGGATGCCACAGGCCCTTGTCGTCCTGGCGGCGGCAGTGCACGCAGAGCTTGCGCACCAGCCGCTGCGCCAGCACACCCAGCAGCGACGAACTGAGCAGAAAGGGCTCGACGCCCATGTCGGTGAGGCGGGTCACGGCGCTGGGTGCGTCGTTGGTGTGCAGCGTGGCCAGTACCAGGTGGCCGGTGAGCGAGGCCTGGATCGCGATCTGCGCGGTTTCAAAATCGCGGATCTCGCCGATCATGATCACGTCGGGGTCTTGCCGCAGGATGGCGCGCAGCGCCTTGGCAAACGTGAGGTCGATGCGCGCGTTCACCTGCGTCTGGCCCACGCCCGGCAGCTCGTATTCGATCGGGTCCTCCACCGTCATGATGTTCTGCGTGCTGGCGTCCAGCCGCTGCAGGCCCGCGTAGAGCGTGGTGGTCTTGCCCGAGCCGGTGGGTCCGGTCACCAGGATGATGCCGTGCGGCTGGCCGATGAGCTTGCGGAACCGCGCCAGCACATCGCCCTGCATGCCCACCGATTCAAGGCTCAGCTTGCTCTCGCTCTTGTCGAGCAGACGCAGCACCGCGCGCTCGCCGTGCGCGCTGGGCAGCGTGGACACGCGCACGTCCACCGCGCGGGTGCCGATGCGCAGCGAGATGCGGCCGTCCTGCGGCAGGCGTTTTTCTGAAATGTCGAGCTCGGCCATGATCTTCAGGCGCGAGATGAGCGCGGCGTGCAGCGCGCGGTTGGGTTGCACCACCTCTCGCAGCGTGCCGTCCACCCGGAAGCGCACGCTGGAGGTGCGTTCAAACGGTTCGATGTGGATGTCGCTGGCGCCGTCGCGCGCGGCCTGCGTGAGCAGGGCGTTGAGCATGCGGATGATGGGCGCGTCGTCGGCCGTTTCCAGCAGGTCTTCAATGGCGGGCAGCTCCTGCATCATGCGGCTCAGGTCGGCGTCGCCCTGCACTTCGCTCACCACGGCCGCGGCACTCGACTCGCCTTGCGAATAGGCCACGCTGATGCGCTGCTTCAGGCTGTCGCCGTCTTCCCAGTGCAGGCCCTGCACCGGGTGGCAACGCAGGATCTCGGACAGGGCCGAAAGGCGGCGCGTCTGGGCGGCGGTGTCGGCCGCGGGCGTGCTGCTGCCCAGCAGGGTCTGGGTGGCGCCGTCGTCCTCGATCAGCCAGAGGTGTTCGCGCGCGAAGGCGTAGGGCAACGGGTACTTCACGGCCCGGGTCTCACTGCGCGGGGGCCACGGGGGGCAACGGCACCGCGGGCGGGTTCAGCGGCGGTGACGATTGCGGGTTGGCCAGCGAAGGCGCTTGTGGCGTGAGCGACATGGAGCCGGGCGACCCCAGCGGCGGCATGATCGGCGAGTCGTTGATGCCGAGCACGCTGCTGGGCTTGGGCTGCGCAGCCTGCTGCACCGAGCGCATGAGTTCGTAGCGGTCCAGTGCAAGGGTGCTGGTGGCTCGCGAATCGCGCACCACCACGGGCCGCAGGAACACCATCAGGTTGGTCTTGCGTCGCGAGCGGGTTTCGCTCTTGAAGAGGTTGCCGAACAGCGGCACGTCGCCCAGGCCGGGCACCTTTTCCTGGTTGCCGGAGTACTCGTCCTGCAGCAGGCCGCCGAGCACCACGATGGCGCCGTCGTCCACCAGCACGGTGGATTCGATGGTGCGCTTGTTGGTGATCAGGCCGGTGGTGGAGTTGATCGAGGACGCCTGCACGCTGCTGACCTCCTGGTAGATGGTCATCTTGATGGTGCCGTTTTCGCTGATCTGCGGCTTCACGCGCAGTGTCAGGCCCACGTCCTTGCGCTCGATGGTCTGGAACGGGTTGACCGAGCCTTCGTTGCTGCCGGTGTTGGTGAACTGGCCGGTGACGAAGGGCACGTTCTGGCCGATCACGATCTTGGCTTCTTCGTTGTCCAGCGTGAGCAGGTTGGGGGTCGAGAGGATGTTGCCTTCGCCGTTTTCCTGCAGGAACCGCGCGAGGAAGCCCAGCACATAGACACCGTTGGTCTGGCGGGCCAGGCCGAGGTTCAGGCCGGACGCCGGCGTGGTGTTGCCCTGGGCGAGGTCGATGATGTTGCGTGCGCCGGTGCCGAAGTTGGTGCCCAGAAGGCCGATCACGCGGTCGCCCGAATTGCCCAAGGCGCCCTGCCACTGGATGCCGAACTCGCTCGCCTTGTCCGCATTGACTTCGGCGATCAGGCTCTCCACATAGACCTGCGCGCGGCGCGAATCGAGCTGGTCGATCACGGCGCGCAGTTGGCGGTATTGCGGTTCGGGCGCCGTGATGATCAGCGAGTTGGTGGCCGGGTCGGCCTGGATCTGGCCGCCGGTGGACGGCTGTGCGCTGGCAGACACCGGGGTGCTGGACGGACTCGCGCCGGCCACGGCAATGGGTCGGCCCGCGGTGGCCAGGCCACCGGCTCCGCCGGTGCTGCCAGAGGCTGCCGACTCGCCCGCCAGCGCGGCGCGCAGGGTGGAGGCCAGCGCCACCGCATCGGCGTTCTTCAGGTACACCACATGGATGTTGCCGCTGACGTTGGCCGACGACGGTTGGTCGAGCCGGGCCACGAGGTTGCGCACCAGCGCCAGGCGCGCCGGGTTGGCCGCGCGCAGCACCAGGCTGTTGCTGCGCGGCTCGGCGATCAAGGTGGTCTTGTAGGAGGCATCGGCCGCGCCGGCGCCGCCGGCCGCCACCGCCGGATCGATCAGGCGCGACACCAGAGCGGCGAGGTCGGCCGCCACCGCATGTTGCAGCGGAATCACCTCCACGTCCGTGGCTCCCGCGACGTCGAGCGCGGTGATGATGCGGCCGATGCGTTGCAGGTTGTCGGCGTAGTCGGTGATCACCAGCGAGTTGTTGCCGGGATTCACGTTGATGGTGTTGTTGGGCCCGATCAGGGGGCGCAACACCGGCACGAGGTTGTTGGCCGATTCGTGGTTGAGGCGGAAGATCTGCGTGACGACCTGGTTGGAGGTGGGCAGTGCATTGACCGAACCCGCGTTGACCACGTTGCCCTGCAGCTTGGCGTCGGCCTCGGGCACGATCTTGTAGAGACCGCCGGTGTCCACGATGGAGAAACCCTGCAGGCGCAACACGGCTGCAAACTGGTTGAGCGCGGCGGTGGGCGACACGGGGCGCTCGGTGGCCAGGTTGATCGTGCCCTTGACGCGCGGATCGACCACCACGTTGCGGCCGGTGATGGTGGCCATGGTGCGCGCCACCGATTCGATGTCGGCCGCCACGAAGTTCAAGGTGACCGGCTCGGCGTTTCGATTCTGTGCCTGTACAGGTGCGCCGGTCCACAGGCCGAACACCATCATCGTGGCGAGCGCGATCGCCGTCGGGGTCTTGCCGCGGCGCAGGGTCCGGGCGAGGTCGGCGCGGGTGGGGTTCGGTTTCATGGCGCGATCGTAAGGGTAAGTGGAGGCTGCGACACGGGGGATGTCAGCCGATGTTCAGCAGCGAACGCGGGCCTTGCCGGCGTCCGATGATGTTGAGCAGGTTGTTCAGGGCGGCTTCGCTGTCGGGGGCCGCTTCGGCCACTCCCTGGAAACGCAGGCGTCCGCCCACCCACTGGCCCTGGCCCTGCAGTTGCAGGCGTCCGTTGAGCGTCTGCAACGCGAGGGTGGTGGTGTTGCTGTCGGCCTCGGAGCGCACGTCCATGCGGTAGCTGCCGAGCGGGCGCAGTGTCGACAGGCGCGAGGCCATGTCTTGCGCTTCCACCGCCAGGGCGCCCTGCATGCTGCCGCGGCCGCTGTCCCAGCGCAGCGTGAGGCCGCCGGTCTGCAGGCTGAGCTGGCCTTCCATGCGCAAGGTGTTCCAGGGGGTACCCAGACCGATCAGCAACTCGGCGGGCCAGCGGCTGCTGAAGGCCGCCAGCCGCACCTCGGCCCCGCCCAGCAGTGGCCGGGCGGTGAGGGCCACCGGCTGCGCCGTGCAGCAAGGGGCTGTCAGTTGCAGCGCCATGGCCGGCAGGCCCGAGACCAGGGTGGGGGAGATCCGCCACTGCACACCTTGCGGCAGCGTGGTGCGCGTCTGGCTGCCCTGGCCGCCGGTGAACATGAGGTCGGCCTGGCCGCGCCAGACCGTGCCGCGCGCGTTGACGAGCTGGAGCTGGTCGTTGGTGGCGGCGTTGATGCTGTTGGCCAGCCAGCGCGCCGGGGCGAACACAAGCAGCGCGCCCAGCAGGCCCAGCACGGCACCCGTCCAGGCCAGGCGTGAAGGCCAGCGTGCGTTCATGGCTCAGCCGCCCCCGGCCAGGCCGGGGCCGGACAGCACCACGGTGCCGTTCCAGCCCGAGGTGGCGGGGTCGCGTGTGAGCTGGGTTTCCAGCGGGAGCAGCCTTGCGTTGATGCGCACCTGCGCCAGCCACTGCGCCAGCGCGGCCGGTGGCGTGCCGCGCAGCGTGGCGGTGGCGCGGTCGCCCAGCACCGAGAGCTGGGCGGTGGGGCCCATGGACGCGGTGGCGGCCTCGAGCGCGCGCAAGACCTGGTCGCGGCTCGGCGGCTGGGCGGTGGATTCGCTGCGCAGTGCCGTGGCGGTGGCCGCCATGCGCTGCATCTGGCCCAGCTGGGCGTCGAGCCGGGCATGGCGCGCGGGCGCCTCGCGCAGCGTCGCCAGGGCCGGCGCCACCGCCAGCCACCACAGCAGGCCCAGGCCCACGACCCACAGCGCGATCAAGACGGCCTGGCGCTCGCGGGGCGAGAGCCGGTCCAGCGCGCTGGAGAGCGGCGCGGTGACGCGGGCGAGAGAGGCGCTGGCAGAGGGGGAACGTTGAAGGGTGGCCATGGGGTCAGGGTGCGGGTGGGCTCAAGGCCAGTTCGTTGCCGTCGAAACGCACCCGCCAACCGGCGCGTTCCAGGGTTTGTTGCAAGGCGCGCACCTGGTCTTCGGTGGCACGCCAGCCAGCGAAGCGGCCGTCGCCCGGTGTGTAGTTGATCGTGCCGGGCATCAGGTTGTCGCCACCGGACGCCTGATCGATCGCACCCAGCAGCGTTTCGAGATCGCCCAGCGAGAGCGCGCCGGCGGTCTGCTGCAGTCGGACCAGCTCGCGCTGCATCTGCACCGGCGCGTCGAGCACCAGCGTGACCTGCGGGAAGGTCTGTTGCAGGGTCTGCTGCACCGCCTGTTGTTTGGCTTGCAGTGCGCTGCTTTCGTGCCATGCGGCGGCGTTGAGCCCGACCAGTTGCACGCCCACCAGAGCCGCCAGCCCCCAGCGCGCCGGGCGCCAGGCTGGCGCGCTGCGCCATTGCCGCAGGCTGCGCCGCAAACGTTGGCCGCGGCGCGCGCTGGCCGACAGGCTGAGGTCGAACTGCGCCAGGTTCCAGTCGGACTGCGAGCAGCGCAGCAGCCACTGGGGCTGGGCCACCAGTTCGAAGCGCTGGTTCAGGATGCGTTCGGCCACCGTGGCCACGCTGGGATCGGCCAACCAGATGTCGTATTCGGCGGACTCACCCAGCGCGTCGGGCGAGGGCGGCATGAGCGCGGTGATGGCCGCCACGCTCGCGCTTCCACCAGCGCCGCTGTTGGCTTCCAGCAGCGGCGTGCAGCTCACCCCCAGCACGCTGGAACTGCCCAGCCACACCTGCCCGCTCTCGGCGTGGGCCCAGTGGATGGTGGACGGGATGTCGAGCTCAAAGCTGCGCGAAGCGCCTGCCGACGCCACGGGTGCTTCGGACTGCACCAGCGGCCACATCGACGGCACGATGCGCGTGACCGGACGGCCCGCGCCTTCAAGGATTTGCAGCCAGCTGCGCAGCCAGGTTTTCTGGCACACCGCGACCCACACCGCCTGGCCCGACTTGCCGCCCGGCTCCAGCGCGAAATGCAGCTCGTTCACGTCGGCCAGCAGGCGGTCTTCCAGCAGTCCTTCGAGTGCGGCGCGCAAGCGGGTTGACGCCACCTTGGGCAGCGCCACGCGGTGCCACGAGACGGCACGCGGTGGCAGCACCAGAACCACCTCGTCGTCGCGCGGCAGCAGCGAAGCGGCGCATTGGCCCAGGTCGTTGATCTGCTGCCCATTGCCCGAGGCAGCCCAGTCGAACAGGGCCGAGGTGGGCGTGGGGGTGGTGACGGAAAAATCCGCGGGGGTGAGGATCAGCACAATGGGGTGGGGTGCGTGGCGCAAGGCCACGGATCGCCCCATTCTAGAGAGCCTGTGTGACGTGTAGTCAAAAAGTTGCGGGGGAAAAGGCGGTCATTGTTGGCGCTGCGCGTCAGGGACGCGCGCCGGGTCGGGCGAAGCGCTCGCGCCAGCTCACCCGCACATCGAGGTTGTTGCGCACGACCAGCGAGCGTTCTTCGATGACGGCGCTCTCCAGCCGCAGGCGACCCCGCACCTCGAAGTAACGGCTGCGTGTGCCGTGGGCATCGTCATTGAGCTTGCCGGCGGTGGCCGGCACGGCCTGGGTCACGTCACTGAGGTTCTTGAACGGGTTGCGTTCGCGTGCGGCCACCACCTGGCGCGCCTGCGCCATGTCCAGGCCGGGCAGGCTGGCATGAATCGCCTGGGCGCTGGCGGTGTTGAGGTTGAGGCTGGAGCGTTCGGGCAACACGGTGACGTGGGGTTCCAGCGCCGCCAGGCTGGTGCGGCTGATGCCCAACCAGCCCAGGTGCGAGAGCTTGCGCGGTTGCAGTGCGGTGCGCGAGGGCAGGGGGTCCGTCAGGGCCAGCTGGGTGGTGTTGCGCAATTCGGCCGCGGCGTTGGTGAGCTCTGCCAGGGGCAGGCCGAGCTGTTCGAACAGTCGGCTGAAAGCGCGCAGATCGACTTCGGAGGTTTCCGCCTTGGCCGTGGCGCCGCCGCCGGTGGTGCGCACCAGGTTGTTGAAGTTCAGGCGCGACTGCATGTCGATCATTTCGCCGGAGAGAAAGGCCTCCAGGGTGTTGTCGGCGTTGTTGCTCTTGTCGGCGGCGAGAAAGCTGGAGAGGCGCGCCTCTTCCAGCGGCAGAGCCCAGGGTTCGCCCAGGTGGTCGGCGTTGCCGCTGTTCTGGTTGCTGCGCGCGTCCTCGCGCAGGATCAGGCGCGCCCAGTCGAGCGCCCCGGTCAGGATCCAACCCGCCTGCACGCGCTGGCGCTCGGCCTGCTCGACCTCGGTGGAGCGCCACTGCTGCCACAACGCGGCTGATGCCAAGGTGGCCACGAGCGTGACGGTGAGCATCGCAAGCAGAAGCGCGGCGCCCCGCTGGCGGTGGAGTTTGAGCAAGGTTTCGCCGCCGGGCCGCCCCAAGGCGAAACAGCCCCCTTGGGGGGCAGCGACCCGCGCAGCGGCGGAGCGTGGGGGCCACTTCATCTGCCCGCCTCCAACGTTGGACGCGCCCAGTCGCGCAGCAGCGTGCCGGTGAGCCCCTGGCCACCGGACAGGGTGAGTTGCAGGCGCACGCCGTTGGGCAGGCTGCTGGCAGCGGCGCCACCCGGTTCGGCGCCTTCGGTGCCCACGGAAGACAAGGGATTGCCCCAGGTCTCACCCCGGTGATAGAAGATTTGCCATTGGTCGACGGCGATGATCGCCAGCGCGCTGTCGGCGCCGGGGTTGTTGGAGCCGGTCGGGGACGGACCACCTCGACCCCAGTCGGCCGCGCGCTGCCAGGCGCGGGCCAGTTCGTCGCGCTGCAGCAGCGGCCCCGACTGCCAGCGTGTCCATTGCCCGCCGTTTGCCGACGGCAACAGCGCCCAGGCCACCACCCGAACGCCGCGACTGTCCAGGCCCGATTCCGCGCTGTCGCGTCGGGTGAGGCGCAGCGTCTGGCCGTTGAAATCGACCGGATTGACCTCGCCGGTGTCGAGTACCGCGTCCAGATCGGCGATCCACTGGCCCACCGCCGACTGCAACCGCAACAAGCCGTCGGAGCGCTCCTGCGTGATGTTCTGCGTGTGCGACATGCCGTCGATGGAACGCCAGCTCAGCAGCGCGAGCATGGCCATCACCGCGATGGCAACCAGCAGTTCGATGAGGGTGAAGCCCTGGGAGCGCGTGCGCCAGGTCATCAGTAGCGCCCCATGATGGTGGACAGCGACAGCAGCCGCACCGTGTTGCCATCCACATCGCCCTCCACCACCGCGTCGATGCGGCGGAAGTTCGGGTTCGGCGTGGGCAGGACCGCCAGGCGCACGCGCAGCAGCCGGCCGGCTTGCTCGCACGCCATCTCGCTGTCGCCGGTGCCGGGCAACTGTCGCTGCAGCCGCAGGCGCGTGAGTTCGTTTTCGGCGCACATCTGGGCCAGCCATTGGTCGCTCTGGCGCACGGCGGCTCGCGTGAGCGAGCCGGTGGCCTGCAATCCAGCGGCGAGTGTGATGGCGATCACCGCGAGCGCCACCAGCACTTCAATCAGGGTGAAACCGCGCGAGGCCTTCACGGTGCGTCGGGCACGACGGCAAAGGCCGAGATGCCGTCGGTGGACAGGGTCAGGCGCCGGTCGCCCTGCTGCAGCACCACGCGCTGCGCTGCAATCAGCGGCTCGGGGCCGAGCACGAGCGTCAATGCCCCCGGGGGCTGGATCACCTGGGCCACGGTGTCGGGACTGAGCCAGCTGCGTGGTCCGATCAGGCTGTCACGCGAGGGCGCACCGCTGCGCAGCGGCGGCAGGCCGACAAACTCAAAGCCTTGCGGCAGGCTGCGCCACACCACGGGCAGGCCGCTGGTGCGCGATTGCGCGCGCGCCGATTCGATCAACGCCGACAGGCGAAGGCCTTCCCGCTCCAGCCGCGTGGAGCCGTCATCGCGCAAGGACAGCGTCACGCCGGCCGTGGCCAGCGCCACCAGCGCCACCACGACCATGAGTTCGATCAGGGTGAAGCCCAGGCTGCGCCGCATGGGTTTCTTCAGGCGACCCGCGCAGCGGCGGAGCGTGGGGGCCAGGTTTCGCCGCCGGGCCGCCCCAAGGCGAAACAGCCCCCTTGGGGGGCAGCGACCCGCGCAGCGGCGGAGCGTGGGGGCAAGCTCATTGCCAACTGCCGACGTCCGCATCCCGGTTTTCACCGCCCGGCTGTCCGTCGGCGCCGAGCGAGAGCACGTCCACCTCACCCTTGAGGCCTGGGTTGAGGTACTGGTAAGGACGGCTCCAGGGGTCGGCCGGGAGCTTGTCCAGATAGGGGCGCCAGTTGGGCGGGATCGGGCCGGTGCTGGGCTTGGCCACCAGCGCATTGAGCCCTTGTTCGCCGGTGGGGTAACGCTGGTTGTCCAAACGGTAGAGCTTGAGCGCCTGCATCAGGTTGTTCACATCGGTCCTGGCGGCGGTCACCCGGGCGTCGTCGGCGCGGTCGAGCACGTTGGGCACGATCAGCGCGGCCAGCACGCCGATGATGACCAGCACCACCATGAGCTCGATCAGCGTGAAGCCGCGTTGCAGGATGCGCCGTGGCGCGCGGGCGCGCGATTCAGTGCTGTGGTGTGTCAATTCGAACTCCCGAACGCTGGTGTGGTGACGAGACCTGGCAAGTGGGGGCACAGGCCTGTGGCCCCACCTTGTGCGCGGGGCTCGGTCGATCATAATCCGGGGCATGAAAAAGGCACCCGCGTTCGGTCACTCCGGCTTTCTGATGGAAAGCCCGGCGGCGTTGCAAAACACCAGCCGACGAGGGCCGGCGCTTGTGGCGGGTGTGTTGTGGCTGGCAGCGGGCCTGAGCGCGGGTTACTGGGCTTTGCAGGCCCTGGGCCGCTCACCGGTCACGCCCTTGGCGGTGGCCGCCCCCGCACCGATCCAGGTGGACTCGTTGGCCGTGGCCCGTGTGCTGGGTGCCCAGCCCGTGGCCTCTGCTGCACCCAACGCGCCGGCGGCACCCACCGGCACCCAGTACCAGTTGCAAGGTGTGGTGGCCGCCAGCGCAGCAGGCGGGGCCGCGCTGATCGCCGTCAACGGCCAGCCGCCGCGTCCATACCGGGTGGGCGCTTCGCTCGAGGGTGGGCTGGTGCTGCAGGCGGTCTCGCGGCGCTCGGCGCGCCTGGGGGCTTCCATGAACGGCCCTGCCACGGTCGAACTGACCTTGCCCGAGAGCGCCCCAGCGCCGTCCTGATTCTTTCGCGCTGTCCATGGCCGCCCGGCGTGCTCCGTCTTCCCCGGCCGCGCTGTGCAGCGAGCTCCAGCGCCATCCACCGTTTTCCGACATGTTGCCGGCCCACGTGCAGGCCTTTGTGGCGGCGTCGCGCGAGCTCGCCTTTGCAGAGGGGGATGCGGTGGTGCGGCCCGAAGACGGCCCGGTGCGCGATCTGTACTTCATCCGCAGCGGCGCCATCACGGGTCGGCGCGGTTTGTCCGATGTGGCGGGTGGCGCCTTCCAGTACGAAGCGGGGGAGCTCTTTCCGGTGAGTGCCGTGCTGGCCCAGCGCGCGGTGACCACGCTGTACAGCGCCACGGAAAACAGCACGGTGCTGGCGCTGCCGGTCGATGACGTGCAGCGGCTGGCCGAAGCCAGTGCCGTGTTCGGTGATTTTCTGAACCGCCGTATCCTGCGCTTTCTCGAACTCTCGAGGGCGGCGTTGCAGGTGGTCTACGCCTCTCAGGCGCTGGCCGAGCAGTCGTTGGAGACGCCGCTGGGCCAGCTCTGCCGCCAGGCGCCTGTGACCTGCCGGGCGCAGACGCCGCTGCAGGACGCGCTGACCCGCATGCATTCACTTCGCATCGGCTCCATGTTGGTGGTCGACGCGGCCGAGGCGCCGGTGGGCATCCTGACGCGCTCCGACATCCTGGAGCGCATCACGCTGCCGCAGTTGCCGCTGGCCACACCAATTGGCCAGGTGATGGCGCAGCCGGTGATCACGCTCACGCACCAGCACACCGCGCAGGACGCGGCGCTGCTCATGTCCAGCCGCGCCATTCGCCACGTGCCGGTGACGCGGGACGGTCGGGCGGTGGGTGTGGTCTCCGAGCGCGATCTGTTTGCCTTGCAGCGCCTGAGCCTCAAGCAGGTGAGCAGCGGTCTGCGCAATGCGCCCGATGTGCAAGGCCTGCTGGCGGGATCGCGCGAGATCCGCCGTCTGGCGCGCGCACTGCTGGGACAGGGTGTGCAGGCCCAGCAGCTCACCGCGCTCATCAGCCACCTGAACGATGTGTTGACGTCGCGCCTGGTCCATCTCATGGCGGACCAGCACGGCCTGGACCTGAGCGACTGCTGCTGGATCGCGCTGGGCTCCGAGGGGCGCAACGAACAGACGATTGCGACCGACCAGGACAACGCACTGATCCTGGCCGAGTCAGAGGGGGACCCGGCGCCCGACAAGGCGCGCTGGCTGGCGTTCGCACGCGACGTAAACGAGGCGCTGGACGCCTGCGGTTATCCGCTGTGCAAGGGCAACATCATGGCCAGCAACCCGGCCTGCTGCCTCACTCTGAGCGAATGGCAACAGCGCTTTGCGAACTGGGTCGACCGGGGCACGCCGCAAGACCTGCTCAACGCCAGCATCTATTTCGACTTTCGCAGCCTGGCCGGGCAAGCCGCGATGGCAGATCGACTGCGTGCGTCCGTCACGCACCGTGCCCGCGGCAATCCGCGGTTTCTGCGGCAGCTCGCGCTCAACGGTTTGTCCCAAAGTGCACCGCTCAACTGGCTGGGTCAGATCGACACCACCGAGGTGGACGGGCAGGGCACGCTGGACCTCAAGTTGCAGGGCACGGCGATCTTTGTCGACGTGGCGCGCCTGTACGCCCTGGCCCAGGGCGTGGTGGCCACCGGCACGCGCGAGCGCTTCGAGGCGGTGGGTCCTTTGCTCGGAGTGCCCGTTGCCGAGCACCAGGCCTGGGTGGGTGGATTCGAGTTTCTGCAGATGCTTCGCCTGCGCGCCCAACTGGATGGCACCGCCGTGGGTGGCAACCCCAACCGCATCGCCATCAAGCACCTGAACGACATCGACCGCCGCATCCTCAAGGAGACCCTGCGGGTGCTGCGCTCACTGCAGCAGCGCGTGAAGCTCGACTACGAACGCTAGCGTTCCAGCAAGCTTTGTGCGGCCAGCAGCATGGGCCAGGCCAGCAGGGCGCCCGTGCCCTGGCCCAGGCGAAGTCCCATGTCCAGCAGTGGTTGGGACTGCATGTGGATCAGCAGCAGGCGGTGCCCGGCGTCGGCCGCGCGGTGGGTGAACACGAGGTAGTCCACCACATCGGGGCACAGCCCGCGCGCCACCAGGGCCGCCGCACCCGCCACATACCCGTCGACCAGCACCACGCGGCGTTCGCTGGCCGCTTGCAGCATGGCGCCGGTCATCATGGCGATCTCGAAACCGCCGAGCGCGGCCAGCGCCTCGAACGGTCCGATGGCGTTGCGGTGTTTGCTGGCGGCGGCCGAGAGCTTTTCCACCCGCTTCACGTGCTGGGTGTCGTCCAGGCTGCCGGTCTCGGTGTCGTCGCGGCTGAAGGCGTCCACCAGCGGCACACCGCACAGCCGCGACAGCAGCATGGCCGCGCTCACCGCGTTCGCCACGCCCACATCACCCAGCGCGATCACATTGCCTGGCAGGTGGCGCACCACGTCCATGCCGGCGTGCACGGCCGACACCGCCTGCGCCGTGGACATGGCCGGCCCCAGCATCAGGTTGCGAGTGCCGTACCCGATCTTGCGCAGCAACAGAGAGCCGTGTTGTTTGGTGTCGCTGGGCGGCGCGATCGGCTTGGCCATGCCCGCGTCCACCACGGTGAGTTCGAAACCATGCATGTCGGCCAGTGCGTTCACCGGCGCCTGGCCGCGCAGCAGCTGCATCACCATCTGCTCGGTCATGGTCGGCGCCAGCGACGACATGCCTTCGTCGGCAATGCCGTGGTCGGCCGCAAACACCACCAGTTGTGGCGAGTCAAAGGCCAGCAGGTCGAATTCGATCGACGTGCCGTTTTGCGCGCGGGCCAGTTGCAGCACCAGGGATTCCATGCGGCCCAGTGCGTGCTCGGGCTGGCCCTCGGGCCGCAGGCGCTGGCGCAGCGCAAATTCGAGCATGGTGTCGGTGGTGCCCGAGACCGTCGGCAGCTTCAGGTCGGCCGGCAACGCCGCCGAGCGTTTTGAGAGCGGAGAAAAGATGGGGTCTTTGGTCATGGCTCGATCGGATCGGGTTCAGCTCTGCAGGAACAAGCGGTAGACCGGGTTGTTGGTTTCTTCCACGCAGGGGTAGCCCAGGGTTTCCAGAAACTTGTCGAAAGCCTTGTGGTCCTTGGCCGGCACCTGCAGGCCCACGAGGATGCGCCCGTAGTCCGCGCCCTGGTTGCGGTAGTGAAACAGGCTGATGTTCCAGCCCGGGCGCATCAGGCTCAGGAACTTGAGCAGCGCGCCCGGACGCTCCGGGAACACAAAACGCAGCAAACGCTCGTCATGCGCCAGCGGCGAATGCCCGCCCACCATGTGGCGGATGTGTTCCTTGGCCAGGTCGTCGTGCGTCAGGTCCAGCGTCTGGAAACCGTGTTTGATGAGGTTCTTGGCGATCTTGGCGGACTCGCCCTTGCCCTGCGTGGTGAGTCCCACGAACACATGGGCCTTGCTGCCGTCGTGGATGCGGTAGTTGAACTCGGTCACGTTGCGCGGGCCGCCAGGCAGGTCGCCAATGAGTTCGCAAAAACGCCGGAAGCTGCCGCGTTCTTCGGGGATCGTCACGGCAAACAGCGCTTCTCGCTCTTCGCCCACTTCGGCACGTTCGGCCACGAAACGCAGGCGGTCGAAGTTCATGTTGGCGCCGCACAAAATGGCCGCGTAGGTCTGGCCGCGCGTCTTGTGGGTGGCCACGTACTGTTTGATGGCCGCCACCGACAACGCGCCGGCCGGCTCCACGATGCTGCGCGTGTCCACGAACACGTCCTTGATGGCCGCGCACACCGCGTCGGTGTCCACCGTGATGAACTCGTCCACCAGACCGCGGGCAATGCGGAAGGTTTCTTCACCCACCAATTTCACCGCTGTGCCGTCGGAGAACAGGCCCACATCGGCCAGCGTCGTGCGTTCGCCTTCACGCACCGAGCGGATCATCGCGTCCGAGTCGTTCATCTGCACGCCGATCACCTTGATCTCGGGGCGCAGCGCCTTGATGTAGTTGGCCACGCCGGAGATGAGGCCGCCGCCGCCGATGGCCACGAACACCGCGTCCAGGTGGTCGGAGCGCAGGCTTTGCAATTGCCGCAGGATTTCCATGGCGATGGTGCCCTGGCCCGCGATCACGTCCGGATCGTCGAAAGGATGCACAAAAGTGAGCCCCTGCTTCTTCTGGAGGCCCACCGCGTGGTTGTAAGCGTCGGTGTAGCTCTCACCGTGCAACACCACCTCACCGCCGAAGCCGCGCACCGCGTCGATCTTGACCTGCGGCGTGGTGGTCGGCATGACGATCACAGCGCGGGTGCCCAGCTTGCGCCCGCTCAGCGCCACGCCCTGGGCGTGGTTGCCGGCCGATGCGCAGATCACGCCCTTTTTCAGCTGCTCAGGCGTGAGGTGCGCCATCTTGTTGTACGCGCCGCGCAGCTTGAAGCTGAACACCGGTTGCTGGTCTTCGCGCTTGAGCAGCACCGTGTTGTGCAGTCGCTCGCTCAGGTTGTGCGCGGGCTCCAGCGCCGATTCGACCGCCACGTCGTACACGCGGGCGGTCAGGATCTTTTTGAGGTAGTCGGCCGGCCCCATGGTGGTCACAGGCGAGGGCGGGGCTTGGGTTTTGGGTTTTGCGGCGCGGGCTGTCATACAAATGTTCTCCAACCGCATCATATCGGGGCGAAAAAAAGCCCGGACTGGCAGAACCAGTCCGGGCTTGAATCCACCCAGGGAGGGTAGAGGAGACAACCTTACATACAATGCCGCGAGTATATCGAAGCCATGTTGCGACGCAACATCCGCCGTCGTTTTTTGGCGCTTTCTAGGGCGCCGCCCCCAACTCTGTTGACTATTTCACGACTGGACTCTTCCATGGAATGCACCGTCACCTGGACCGGCGCGGCCGGCACCCGTTCCCACATGGGTTTTGTGGCCGAAACCGGCAGCGGTCATGTGATTGCCATGGACGGTGCACCCGACGCGGCCAAGCCCGAAAACGGCGGCGCCAACCTGGCACCGCGCCCGATGGAAACCGTGTTGGCCGGCACCGGTGGTTGCACCGCCTACGACGTGGTGCTCATCCTCAAGCGCGGCCGCCACGACGTGAAGGGCTGCAGCGTGAAGCTGCAAACCGAGCGCGCCGAAGTCGACCCGAAGGTCTTCACCAAGATCCACATGCACTTCACGGTGAGCGGCAAAGCCATCCCGCCCGTGGCGGTGGAGCGCGCCATTGCCATGAGCCACGAAAAATACTGCTCAGCCAGCATCATGCTGGGCAAGACGGCGGACATCACCACCAGCTTCGAGGTTGTGGAAGCCTGATCCAGCGGCTCAGATGCGGTGCGCCACCGTCGTCATGACCTTGGCCGCCATGCGCATCAGACCCCGCACCGGTGCAGGCAACTCCACCGCCCCAGCGCCGTGAGCTTCGCGCGCGTGCCGGGCCTCGTCCTGTTTCATCTGCGCCACGATGGCGCGTGACGCGTGGTCGCCGGCTGGTAGACGCTCCATGTGCTCGGCCAGGTGCGCCTCCACCTGCCGCTCGGTCTCCACCACAAAACCCAGGCTCACCGCAGGCCCCATGCGCCCGGCCATCAGCCCCAAACCGAAAGCGCCCGCGTACCAAAGCGGGTTCAGCAGCGAAGCACGCGAACCCAGTTCGTCCAGCCGGGTCTGCGTCCAGGCCAGGTGGTCGGTTTCTTCCTTGCCTGCAGCTTCCAGCTGGGCCGCCAGCGCCAAGTTGGGTGCCACCGAGCGTCCGGGCCACCGAGCACTGAGCGCTTGAGCCGTGTAGAGCGCCTGCGCACACACCTCGCCCACGTGGTTCACGCGCATCAATGCACCAGAAAGGTGCTTGTCCGCGTCGCTGAGTTCGTGGTCGCTTGCGCGCTCGGGCAGCGTGGGGCATTCACGTGACGCGCGGGGTGCGACAAACAAGGTTCTCAAAGCCGAGTCGGCTGCGTTGATCAAGGCGTCGGTGGCTGTGGTCATGAAGGAGTCGCTATCAAAAATAGAAAAGACATGCTGCCACGATCGGGCGCGCAAGTACTTGTGGCTTGGCCAGCATCAAAGTTCATTGTGAGGACATGGAGCGGTACCGGGGGCCGTATCTGAGGACAAATTCTCTGCGGGTTACTACTGAGTGCGTCGCGGTGGTGCAACAGAAGCACCGCCGCAGGGCAGAAATGCACTCTTCAACATGGCGCCTTCCATTACTTTCTGATGCAATCCATTCAGCTTCCTGATGGAGGTCGGCTCGGCGGCAGAGACCACCAGTCCTTATTCAACCCTTGGAGAACCCTTCCATGAAAAAGACCCTGATCGCTCTGGCTGCAGTCGCTGCAACCGGTGCAGCTTTTGCACAGTCCTCCGTCACGCTGGATGGCGTGGTTGAACTGGGCGTTGTGCGCCCAGCAGCTAACGACAACTCCACGCGTCTCGACGCTGCGAACGGCGCGAGCCAGATCCGCTTCCGCGGTACCGAAGACCTCGGTGGTGGCCTGAAAGCCAACTTCGTTCTGGCCCAGCGCCTGAGCCTGGAGTCCGGCGGCAACGATGGTTCCGCCAACGGCCGTCCTACCTTCCAGGGCGAGTCCACTGTCGGTCTGTCCGGCGGCTTCGGTTCCTTGAAAATCGGCCGTGCACTGACCGCCCTGCAAGGCCCAGTCAACGCCACCGACCCATGGGGCACCCTGCAGCAAGCATCGACTGCGATCCTGCCATCGGGCTACTACACCGAGCCAACCGGTAGCCTCGACGGTTCCGGTCTGGGCCGTACTGACGCCATCTTCTACAACTCGCCCAATTTCAGCGGTTTCAGCTTTGCTGCTAACTTCGGTCCCAAGTTCTCCGGCACGAACCCTGCTGCAGTCCAAACTGCGAACACCGAAAACTTCATGAGCCTGTACGGTTCATTTGCCTCCGGTCCCCTGGTTGTGGGTGCTGGTTTCGAGCAAAACCGTCGCGATGACTCCATCACCTTCGTGCACGCGATTTACGACTTCGGTTTCGTTCGCATCGGCGGTGGCTTCGCCAAGGTTGAGGCCGGTGCAGCTGTGCCCGCAGGCCCAGCAGGCGCTTTGCTCGCCAACGAAGAAGCCAACAACTGGAACGTCATGGCCATCGCTCCTCTGGGCCCTGTGACCCTGAAGGTTGGATACGGCGAAAGCGAAAACGACACGACCAACACCGACCGCTCCAAAAAGCTCGGCATTGGCCTGGACTACCCGCTGAGCAAGCGCACCTTGATCTACACGTCGGTGGGTCGCGATTCGGTTCGCACCACCAACAAAGTGGGTTACGACATCGGCGTTCGCCACACCTTCTGATCGATGCCCGGCCCAGTGCCGGTCTTCGAAATCAGCAAAAAGCCCACCGCGCAAGCGGTGGGCTTTTTTCATGGACGCTGCGGTCACCGCTTTTGAGGTGGACGGAATAGAAAAAAGTAGCTATTTGGAATTCATTTGAGTTGGTGTGTTTCGAAAATAAGACAGATCTGAGCTGTCTCCCGCCGATTTTGAGGGATTACCCTTGGTCGGCGATGAGCGCAGGGATAGGATCACTTTTGTCGATTTTTTCAACCTTTGGCTTTTTACAAGAGAGCCAAAACCTATCCAAGGAAACAACCCATGAAAAAGACTCTGATTGCTATGGCCGTCCTGGCCGCTTCCGGCGCCGCAATGGCCCAGTCCAACGTGACGCTCTACGGCATCGTTGATGCTGGTATCGGCAGCTTCAAGAACGGCGCTCCTGGCACCTCGTCGGAAACCGAAATGCGTTCGGGTGGCTTGAGCACCAGCCGCATCGGTTTCAAGGGCACGGAAGACTTGGGCGGTGGTCTGAAGGCCGTGTTCAAGCTCGAAGCCGCAATTGACGTCCAAGCCGGTGCAACCCGCACCCCTTACTTCGGTCGCGGCGCCTACGTTGGCTTGGCTGGTGGCTTCGGTGAAGTGAACATCGGCAAGAACTGGACCGCTCTGGACGACATCTACGGTGCTGGCAACAGCGGTTTCGACGGTTCCCGTCTGGCCATCTCCAACGCGGTTTGGGCTTCTGCTGGCTACGCTGACATTCCAAACAGCACCATCAAGTACGTTTCGCCTTCGTTCGGTGGCTTTTCCGGTGCAGCCAGCTACTCGCTGGACCAAACCATTGGCCAGTCGACGGACGTGACCTCCTTCCAGTTGAGCTACGCAGCGGGCCCTCTCGCCGCAGCCGTGGGTTACCAGGAAGAAGCTGTTGCCGTCGGCGCAGACCGCAAGACCACCATGGTCAACGGTTCGTTCGACTTCGGCGTTGCTCGCCTGATCGGCGCATTGGGCAAAGTGTCCGGCATCGGTGCAGTTTCTGGCGCCAAGGCTGATGACTACCACGTCGGTGTTGACGTTCCCCTGGGCTCCGCTCTGACCCTCTCGGGTGGCTACGCTAGCTCCAAGTCCAAGACGGGCGGCGTCACGGTCTCCAAGACCGACGGTTTCGGCATTGCTGCCAAGTACAGCCTGTCCAAGCGCACCACCACCTACGCTGGTTACCGCGATGCAGACACCGAAAACGGTGCTGGCGTCAAAACCAACGAACTGAAAGAGTTCATCGTTGGCGTGAACCACGCTTTCTGATCCAGTTCCTCCCGGAACCAGCGTCAGTCCAAAAAGCCACCCGGCGTGCCGGGTGGCTTTTTTCATGGGCGCGACCTTTTCATCACTTCGCTGCCGTGGTCGCTTTCTTGTCGGCGGGCTTCTTCTCTGTCGTTTTCTTTTCCGCCGCAGGCTTGTCCGTTGGTTTGAACGCGTCGCCGTTCACGGTCAGGCCCTGGTTCGACAGTTTTGCTGCGCGCTTGTCACCGATGCCGGGTACCCTCTGGATCAGATCGGCCCAGTCTTTGAATGGTGATGTCTTGCGCTCGTCGAGCATCTTGGCGGACGTGGCTGGGCCGATGCCTTTGATGCTGTCGAGGTCGGCAACGGTGGCCTTGTTGATGTCGACGGCGGCGAAGCTGATGGCAGCAAACAGTGCCAGCGAGCTGGCCAGAATCTTTTTGAACATGAATCCTCCGTGTTGAAGTGGTTTGAACGCGGCAGATCCGGATCGTTGAAGGGGGAAATGGAATCTGCCGTGGAAGCCTGATGGCAGGCTTCGGTTTTGGAATGTAATTTAAAAATATTCATTTCTGCATTTTTTGTTTTGATTTAGACGCCTATTTGGTTATTTGACAACATGCCCCAATCCCGAGCCGTTTCACCTGTTCGCCCTGTCAATGACTTCAAGAATGCTTGTTGGCGCAAGGCCTGGCTGGTGCTCATCGTGGGGCTGGTGGCCTGTTCTGCAGCTCCTGAGCGGGCCGAGGGGGACGGGGAAGGACACGCTTTCGCACAGCAGGTGGCCTTGAGCCACGCGGCCGCGCGGCACTTGACCACACCGCCGAGTGCGTTGAACTGGCAGTCGTTTGCCTTGCCGGGCAAGCGCCATGTGGTGTTCGAACCCGTGGAGGTGTTGGCCCGGCCCGCGCTTCGCGTGAAAGCGGACAGCTCGGTGAGCATCTTTCGACGCCAGTTCGAACCGACGCTCAGCCAACCGGGGCGCATCTCGTTTTCGTGGCGGGTGGACGCGCTGCCCGAGGGGGCGGATCTCGCGGCTGCCGACGCCTCGGATTCGCCGGTGGGCGTCGTGCTCGGGTTCGAGGGCGATCGCACGCGCTGGTCGCCAAAGATGCACCGACTCTCGGAAATGAGCCGCTTGATCACGGGTGAGGAACTGCCCTATGCAACGCTGGTGTACGTGTGGGGCAACCGGGAGGCGCCGGGCACCGTGGTGGTGAATCCGCGCACCGATCGCATCCGCAAACTGGTGCTCGACAGTGGCACCCGAGATGTGGGCGTGTGGCGTGACCACGTCCGCGACGTGCGTGCCGATTTTCGACTGGTGTTTGGCGAAGAGCCAGGCCCGCTGCGGGTGGTGGCCTTGATGACCGACACCGACAACACGCGCAGCGCGCTCACCGCGTGGTATGGGCCGCTGGAGCTGCGTGTCGCCGAAGAACGCAGGCCTTGAAAAGCCTCTGAAGATCCGGGGTGGCGATGCGGGTTACCCCCGGATCGACAGCGGGAACGTTTGTTGCATAGTTCTCGCTCGTCTTCACTGATCAGGGTATCTCCATGCATTCCAACTTTTCCCATGTCCGCGTGGCCGCTTTGTCGCTGGCTCTTGCGGTGACCGCCAGCGGCCTGCAGGCCAAGACCTTCAAATGGACCAGCGCCAGCGACATCCCGACCTGGGACATCCATTCGCAGAACAACGCGCTGGCCAACGGCATTCACGCGTCGGTGTACGAGTCGCTCGTGTACTACAACAGCAAGACCTTCAAGCCCGAGCCGATCCTGGCCACCGCCTGGAAGCAGGTCACGCCGACACAACTGCGCCTCAACCTGCGCACCGGCGTGAAGTTTCACGACGGATCCACCTTCTCGGCCGACGACGCGGTGTTCTCGATCGAGCGCGCGATGACCAAGACCTCGAACTTCGGCATTTATGCGCAGGGCATCGACAAGGTGGTCAAGGTGGATGCGAACACCATCGACATCTTCACCAAAGACCCCAACCCGGTGCTGCTGAACCAGCTCACCGAGCTGCGCATGATGAGCAAGGCCTGGGCCGAGAAAAACAACTCGACCTCGCCGAAAGACATCAAGACGCAAGATGAAAACTTTGCCCACCGCAACGCCAACGGCACCGGTCCGTTTGTGTTGAAAGAGTGGCAGCCCGACCAGAAGATGGTGCTCACGCGCAACGCCAACTGGTGGGGCAAATCCGAGGGCAACGTGACCGAGGTGATCTACACGCCTGTGAAGGCGGTGGCCACACGCATGGCAGCGCTGCTGTCAGGTGAGGTGGACCTCGTGCTCGACCCGAGCCCGCAAGACCTGCCGCGGGTGCGTTCCGAGGGCACGCTCAAGGTGATCGACGGGATTGAGAACCGCACCATCTTCTTCGGCATGGACCAGTTCCGCAACGAACTGCCGGGCAGCAACATCAAGGGCAAGAACCCGCTGAAAGACCAGCGCGTTCGCAAGGCGCTCTACCAGGCCATCGACATGAACACCATCGCCCGCGTGACGCTGCGCGGTCTGGGCCAGCCCACCGGCGCGCTGGTGGCTCCGCAGGTGAACGGCTGGACGGAAGCGGTGCACAAGCGCTATCCGTTTGACGTGGCCGCCGCGCAAAAACTGCTGGCCGACGCGGGCTACAAAGACGGCTTCGAGGTGGACTTTGCCTGCCCGAACAACCGCTACATCAACGACGAGCAGATCTGCCAGGCGGTCACCGCCATGTGGGCGCGCATCGGAGTGAAGGCCAAGCTGCGCACACTGCCACTGTCGACCTACTTCCCGATGATCCAGCGCTATGAAGCCAGCATCTACATGCTGGGCTGGGGCGTACCCACGTTCGACGCGCTCTACAGCCTGCAGTCGCTGGTGCGTTCGGTGGGCGCGGGCGGTGACGGCAACTACAACGTGGGCCGCTACAGCAACCCGCAGATGGACGCGCTGGTGGAGCGCACCAAGAAGGAAACCGACCTGAAACTGCGCACCGAATTGCTGACCAAAGCCCTGACCTTGCAGAACGAAGATGTGGCGCACATCCCGCTGCACAACCAGGTGATTCCGTGGGCGATGAAGAAGAACATCGACGTGGTGCACCGCGCCGACAACCGGCTGGACTGGCGCCTGATCAAGGTAAACTGATTTCAGCCCATAGGCAGAGGGTCGTTCACCCCGCGGTGCGACCCTCTCTTCATTTGTACCCACGATGTTTGCATTCATTCTCCGGCGGTTGGCGCAAGCCGTGATCGTCATGGCCAGCGTCGCGCTGATCGCTTTCATGCTCTTTCAATACGTGGGCGACCCGGTGGTGTTTTTGCTGGGGCAGGACGCCACCGCCGATCAGATCCGCGAGTTGCGCGCCGACCTCGGTCTGGACCAACCTTTCTTCGTGCAGTTCTGGCATTTCCTGGCCAATGCGGTGCAGGGCGAATTCGGGCTGAGCTTGCGCCAGGGTGCCAAGGTGTCCCGCCTGATCGCCGAGCGCCTGCCGGCCACGCTGGAACTGGCCACCGTGGCTGCGGTGCTGGCGCTGGCGGTGGGGATCCCGATGGGGGTGTACGCCGCACTCAAACGGGGCACCTTCATGAGCCAGTTGTTCATGACCGTGTCGCTGCTCGGCGTGTCGCTGCCCACCTTCCTCATCGGCATCCTGCTGATCCTGGTGTTCGCGGTGAACCTGGGCTGGTTTCCCAGCTTTGGTCGGGGCGACGTGATCCAGCTGGGCTGGTGGTCCACCGGCTTGCTGACAGCCAAAGGATGGCTGCACATCACCTTGCCGGCCATCACGCTGGCGATCTTCCAGCTCACGCTGATCATGCGGCTGGTGCGCGCTGAAATGCTGGAGGTACTGCGCACCGACTACATCAAGTTCGCCCGCGCCCGCGGCCTGACCGATCGCGCTGTGCACTTCGGCCATGCGCTGAAAAACACGCTGGTGCCGGTGATGACCATCACGGGGCTGCAGCTCGGAGGCCTGATCGCGTTTGCCATCATCACCGAGACGGTGTTCCAGTGGCCCGGCATGGGGCTGTTGTTCATTCAGGCGGTGACGTTTGCCGACATTCCCGTGATGGCCGCCTACCTGTGCCTGATCGCATTGATCTTCGTGGTGATCAACCTGATCGTGGACCTGCTGTACTTTGCGGTCGACCCGCGCTTGCGCGTTGAAAAATCCGGTGGCCACTGAAACCGAACCGACATGTTGACCCCCCGCATCAAGGCCCACGGTCGTGCGTTCGCACACATCGCCGCCTTTCACCCCGAACTCACCGCGCTGCGGCGCGACCTGCACGCCCACCCCGAAATCGGCTTTGAAGAACACTACACCGCGCAACGTGTGGTGGAGTCGCTCAAGGTGTGTGGTGTGGACGAGATCCACACCGGCATCGGCAAGACCGGTGTGGTGGCGGTCATCCACGGTCAGCGCCGCGCGAGCGGCCGCATGATCGGCCTGCGTGCCGACATGGACGCGCTGCCCATGACCGAGCACAACGACTTCGCCTGGAAGTCCACCAAGCCCGGGATGATGCACGGCTGCGGCCACGACGGTCACACCACCATGTTGGTCGGCGCCGCGCGCTATTTGGCCGAAACGCGCCAGTTTGACGGCACGGCGGTGCTGATCTTCCAGCCTGGCGAAGAAGGCTTCGCCGGCGCCAAGGCGATGATCGAAGACGGGCTGTTCGAGCGCTTCCCGGTGCAGTCGGTTTACGGCATGCACAACTGGCCTCAGATGAAGCCCGGCACCGTGGGCGTGAACCCCGGGCCGATGATGGCCTCGGCCGACCGCATCACGATCGAGGTCACCGGCAAGGGCGGCCACGGCGCGCACCCGTACCAGACGGTGGACCCGGTGCTGGTGTCGGCCCACATCATCACCGCGGTGCAGAGCATCGTCTCGCGCAACGTGCGCGCCATCGACAGCGCGGTCATCAGCATCTGCGCCATGCAGGCCGGCGACATGGGGGCTTTCAGCGTGATGCCCGGCAAGGCCACGCTGGTGGGCACGGTGCGCACCTTCAACGCCGAAGTGCAGAACATGATCGAGCAGCGCCTGCAAGAGGTGTGTTCGGGTGTGGCGCTGGGCCTGGGTGCCGCGGCGCACGTGAAGTACGAACGCATCTACCCGGCCACCATCAACAGCGCTGCAGAGGCGCGCTTTGCGGCCGACGTGGCGCAGAAGCTGCTGGGCCACGACCACGTGGACCGCAACATGGACCCGAGCATGGGGGCCGAAGACTTTTCGTTCATGTTGCAGGCCAAACCCGGCGCCTATCTGCGCCTGGGGCAGGGGCTGGAGAGCGGCATGGGCGGCTGCTATCTGCACAACAGCCGCTACGACTTCAACGACGAGGTGCTGCCTCTTGGCGCTGCGCTGCATGCCGGCCTCGTCGAACACGGCATGCCGCTGGCCGAAGCCACGGACAAAGCTGTGCCGACAACTTCCCCACTTTCCAACCACGCAAGGAGCGATGCATGAAGTTCAACAAGACGCTGGTCACGGGCCTCGTGATGGCCGCTGTGTTCACCATGGGCTCTGCCCAGGCCCAGACCATCCGCATCGGCAACCAGGGTGACGCGCTCTCCATGGACCCTCACTCGCTCAACGAATCGTTGCAGCTCAGCGTGACGAACAACGTCTACGAACCGCTGGTGGGCCGCGACCGCAACCTGGGTCTCGTGCCGGCACTGGCCACCAGCTGGAAGCAGACCTCGCCCAGCGTGTGGCGGTTTGAGTTGCGCAAGGGCGTGAAATTTCATGACGGCGCTCCGTTCACTGCCGATGACGTGTTGTTCACGTTTGCGCGTGCCTCAGGTGAGGGCTCGGACATGAAGAGCTACACCAACGACGTGAAGGAGATCCGCAAGGTCAACGACTTCGCGGTCGAGATCGAGACCAAGGGCCCGTTTCCGATCCTGCCCGACGTGCTTTCGCTCTTGTTCATCATGAACAAGAAATGGTCTGAAGATAACCAGGCCACGCGTCCGGTGGACCGCCGCAAGGGCATTGAAAACGCGGCTTCGTTCCGTGCCAACGGCACCGGTCCGTTCCGCCTGCGCGAGCGCCAACCGAACATCAAGACCAGCTTCGTTCGCAACGGCAACTACTGGGGCAAGATCGAAGGCAATGTCATCAACGTGGAGTACACGCCCATCGGCAACGACTCCACACGCGTGGCCGCGCTGCTCTCAGGCCAGGTGGATGTGATCGAGCCCGTGCCCCTGCAGGACGTGGCGCGCATCAACGCCAGCGGCAAGAGCAAGGTGATGCAGGGCCCCGAACTGCGCACCATCTTTCTCGGCATGGACCAGAAACGTGACGAGTTGCTGTTCTCCAACGTGAAGGGCAAGAACCCGTTCAAGGACAAGCGCGTGCGCCAGGCGTTTTACCAGGCGATCGACATCAACGGCATCCAGCGCACCGTGATGCGCGGCGCCTCCAAACCCACGGCGCTGATGGTGGGCCCGGGCATCAACGGCTTTGACGAGTCGATGAACACCCGCCTGCCCTACGACCCCGACGCGGCGAAAAAGCTGCTCGCCGAGGCGGGCTACCCCAACGGCTTCGAGGTGGCCATGAACTGCCCGAACGACCGCTATGTCAACGATGCCGGTGTCTGCCAGGCGGTGGCAGCCAGCCTTGCGCGGGTGGGTGTGAAGATCCAACTGCAGGCCGAGACCAAGGGCACCTACTTCCCCAAGATCCTCAAGCGCGACACCAGCTTCTACATGCTGGGCTGGACGCCGGGTACCTACGACTCGCACAACGCCCTGAATGCGCTGATGCGCTGCGTGGACGACAAGGGCAGCGGCCAGTTCAACCTGGGTGCGTACTGCAATCCCAAGCTGGACGAGCTCACCGTGCAGATCCAGTCGGAAACCGACAAGGCCAAGCGCGACGCCCTCATCAAGCAGGCTTTCAAGCTGCATTCCGACGACATTGGCCACCTGCCGCTGCACCAGCAGGCGCTGGCCTGGGGCGTGGCGAGCAACGTGACCTTGGTCCAGATGGCCGACAACTTCATGCCATTCCGCTACATGTCCGTGAAATAGAAGCCCCCCTGCGCCGCCTGCGGCGGCTTCCCCCCGGTGGGGGGACGCTCGCTGGGGCCGGCGGAGCCGGACCCTCGCGAGCCTTGGGCTGGCGCTCTCTCACTCGATGCACTCTTAGGAATTCACGTTGACTTCTCTTCTGCACCGCTGGTTCGACAGCGATGTCGGCCACAGCTTCCGAACCTCACCCACCGCCATCGTGGCGGCGGTGATTGCGTTCATCTGCGTCTTCTGCGCCGTGTTTGCGCCTTGGGTCGCACCGCACAACCCGTTTGATCTCGCCACGCTGGAACTCTCCAACGCTCGCCTGCCGCCTGCGTGGAGTCCCGAGGGGTCGCGCAATTTCCTGCTGGGCACCGACGACCAGGGCCGCGACATCCTGTCGGCGCTGATGTACGGCGCGCGTATCTCGTTGGCGGTGGGTCTGGCCTCGGTGGTGCTGTCGGTGTTCATCGGCGTGTCGTTTGGTCTGGCTGCCGGCTTCCTGGGTGGCTGGGTCGACGCTGTGCTCATGCGCCTGTGCGACGTGATGCTGTCGTTTCCTTCCATCCTTGTGGCGCTACTCATTGCCGGTGTGGGCCGCGCGCTGTTTCCCAACGCGCATGACGCCCTGGCCTTCGGTGTGCTCATCATTTCGATCACGCTCACCGGGTGGGTGCAGTACGCGCGCACCGTGCGCGGCTCCACGCTGGTGGAACGCAACAAGGAATATGTGCAGGCCGCGCGCGTGACCGGCGTGGCGCCGCTGCGGATCATGCGCAGCCATGTGCTGCCCAATGTCATGGGGCCGGTGCTGGTGCTGGCCACGATTCAGGTGGCCACGGCCATCATCACCGAGGCCACGCTGTCCTTTCTGGGCGTCGGGGCGCCGCCCACCTCCCCGTCGCTGGGCACGCTGATCCGCGTGGGCAACGACTATCTGTTCTCCGGCGAGTGGTGGATCACCATCTTCCCCGGCGCCATGCTGGTGCTGATCGCACTCAGCGTGAATCTGCTCGGCGACTGGCTGCGCGATGCATTGAACCCGCGACTCCGATAAAACATGAGCCTTCTTCAAGTCAAAAACCTCGTCGTCGAATTTCCCGGCCGCCGCGGCACGCTGCGGGCGCTTGACGAGATTTCCTTCGACATCGCACCGGGTGAAATCCTCGGCGTGGTGGGCGAGTCCGGCGCAGGCAAGTCGCTCACCGGTGCTTCCATCATCGGCCTGCTCGAACCACCGGGGCGCGTGGCTTCTGGCGAGATCCTGCTGCACGGCCAGCGCATCGACAACCTGCCCCACGAAGAGATGCGCAAGGTGCGCGGGCGCAAGATCGGCGCGATCTTCCAAGATCCGCTGACCTCGCTCAACCCGTTGTACTCGGTGGGCCGCCAACTCATCGAGACCATCACCACGCACCTGCCGGTCAGCCAGGCCGAAGCGCGCACACGCGCCATCGAATTGCTGAAAGACACGGGCATCCCGGCGGCCGAGCAGCGCATCGACCACTTTCCGCACCAGTTCAGCGGCGGCATGCGCCAGCGGGTGGTGATTGCACTCGCACTCGCTGCCGAGCCGCAGCTCATCGTGGCCGACGAACCCACCACCGCGCTCGACGTGTCCATCCAGGCGCAGATCATCACGCTGCTCAAGACCATCTGCAAACAGCGCGGCGCTGCGGTGATGCTGATCACGCACGACATGGGTGTGATCGCCGAAACCTGCGACCGCGTGGCCGTGATGTACGCCGGGCGCATTGCCGAGATCGGCCCGGTGCACGAAGTCATCAACCACCCGGCCCACCCGTACACCAAGGGCCTGATGGCCTGCATTCCCGACATGAGCATGGACCGCGAACGCCTGCACCAGATCGACGGCGCGATGCCGCGCCTCAATGCGATCCCGGCCGGCTGCGCCTACAACCCGCGCTGTGAAAAGGTGTTCGACCGCTGCCACGTGGACCGGCCCGACCTGTTGATGGCGGGTGCCACGCGTGCTGCTTGCTGGCTGCATGCCGACGCAGGGGCTTCGGCATGAGTTCGGACATGTTCGAGCGGGCCGTGCAGGCCCAGGCGACCAAGGTGCAGACGGCCGAGACCCGCGCCGCCGTTTCTGCGGCGACCCTGGATGCTGCCAACGCCGCGCCGCTGGTGCGCGCCACCGACCTGGCCAAGACGTTTGATGTGTCGGCGCCGTGGCTCAACCGCGTGATCGAGCGCCAGCCGCGGCAATTGCTGCGCGCCGTCGACGGTGTGTCTTTCGACATCCCGCGTGGGCAGACACTGGCGTTGGTGGGCGAATCGGGTTGCGGCAAAAGCACGGTGGCGCGCTTGCTGGTGGGTTTGTACGAACCCACGCGCGGTGGTTTTGAGTTCGACGGGCAGGACGCGCACGCTGCGTTCAAGACGCCCGAGGGCCGCAAGCTGCGCCGACGCATCCAGATGATCTTTCAGGACCCCTACGCCAGCCTGAACCCGCGCTGGCGTGTGGAAGACATCATTGCCGAGCCGCTGCGCGAACACGAGATCGTGACCGACGCGGCCGCGCTGCGCGACCGGGTCGACGAACTGCTCAAGTCGGTCGGCCTGTCGCCGCTGGACCGCGTGAAGTACCCGCACCAGTTCTCGGGCGGCCAGCGCCAGCGCATCTCGATTGCGCGCGCCCTGGCCACGCAGCCCGAGTTTCTGGTGTGCGACGAGCCCACCAGCGCGCTGGACGTGAGCGTGCAGGCGCAGGTGCTCAACATCATGAAGGACTTGCAGCGCCAGCAGGGGCTCACCTATCTTTTCATCAGCCACAACCTGGCCGTGGTGCGCCACGTGAGCGACCAGGTGGGCGTGATGTACCTCGGCCGGCTGGTCGAGCTGGCTCCCAAGCACACCCTGTTCGACAGCCCGCGCCACCCCTACACGCGCATGCTGCTGGACGCGATTCCGAAGATGCACGACACGGGCCGCGCACGCACACCGGTCTCCGGCGAAGTGCCCAACCCGCTGAATCCACCCACCGGCTGCGCCTTCAACCCGCGGTGCCCGCACGCCAACGACCGTTGCCGCAACGAACGGCCCAATCTGCTCACCCTGGGTGGCATCCGCATTGCTTGCCACGCGGTGGAGGAAGGGCGGATCTGACCTCGGCGTTTCCCCAAAATGGGGGAGTGTTCTGGCGAGGGATTTCTCTTACTCTGTGTGGAGTTACGCGAACGGCATGTTTGGCCCGCTGTGGGCTGGCACCGTGCAGCACCTCGACAGGAGCGCATCATGGTCAAGCAAATGGGCTGGATGGTCGTGGCTTTGGTTTCTGCCAGCGCGTGGGCGCAGGTCGACGGGGTGAGCAGGCCGGTGGCGAAGGTGGGTGATGTCGCGGTTTACGCGGTCGAACAGTGAGCGGACAAGCGCATGTTCGACGAGACCGTCACCGTCACGTCGGTGGATCAGACGCACATCAAGAGCAGCCACGTCAGACCCATCCGCAATCCGCCTGAAATGGAAAGCGTCGTCACCCTGGATTGGGGCACGGTGGTCTCCGGCGCCAGTGGCACGCGTTTCGACCCACCGATCGCGGGCTTCAAATTCCCGCTGGTGGTGGGCGATGGCTGGAAATCCAGCTTCGTGGGCGAGGGCAACAACGCCAAAAGCAAGACCGATCTTGAGTTCAAGGTGGTGGCGCGCGAGAAAGTGAAAACGCCGGCCGGCGAGTTCGACACCTTCAAGATCGAGTCTGGAGGGTGGATCAACGGCGTTTCCTGGTCGGGTGCCATCCGCATGTCCGAGGTGCGCTGGCATGCGCCGTCGATTGGTCGGGTGGTGAAATCCGAGTACAAGGATTTCCGGGGTGGCCAGCTGTGGACCCACACGGTCAGTGAGCTCAATTCCTTCAAGCCGGCGCCTTGAGGCCGGCAGACGCCCTCAGGCGTAGCGTTTGCTTTTCAGGTTGTTCTTCATTTCCTTGAGCAGCGGCTGCAGCTTGGTGCCACCGATGCGCAGCGCCAGGCAGGTGGCCACGATGTCGATCACCATCAGGTGCATCAGGCGCGAGGTCATGGGGCTGTAGCGGTCGTAGCCCTCGGGGTGGTCGGCCGAGAGGTGGATGTGGCCGGCCTGCGCCAGCGGTGTGCCGCTGGTGGTGATGGTGATCACGGTGGCGCCGTGCTTTCGCGCAATGTCGGCCGCGTCCATCAGGTCGCGCGTGCGGCCCGAGTTCGAGACGATCACCACGCAGTCGCCCGGGCCGAGCAAGGAGGCGCTCATCACCTGCATGTGGCCGTCGCTGTAGGCAATGGCGTTGATGCCCAGGCGAAAGAACTTGTGCTGCGCGTCCTGCGCCACGATGCCCGAATTGCCCGCGCCATAAAACTCGATGCGGCCCTTGTGTTTGTAGGTGGCCACGAGCGCATCCACCACCTTTTCGATCGCGTGGCTGGACGCGTCGTTGCGGTACTTCAGGAACGCCGCCACCGTGTTGTCGATCACCTTGACCAGCACGTCGCTGGTCTTGTCGTCCACGTCCACGCTGCGGTGGATGAAGGGCACACCTTCGCTCACCGTGCCCGCCAGCTTGAGCTTGAAATCGGACAGGCCGTCGTAACCCATGCTGCGGCAAAAGCGCACCACGGTGGGCTTGCTCACGTGCGCGCGGTCGGCGAGTTCGGTCACGGGCAGGCTGGCAAAGGTGCGTGGGTCCAGCAGCACGAGCTTGGCCACACGTTGCTCGGCAGGCGCCAGCGAGGGCAGGGAAGCTTTGATCCGGTCGAGCATGGAGAGCACCTGGTTACAGCAGAAGGTGAAATTTTATTACCAACATTGTTCGATAATGCGTTCCATGAACCAACTCGACGCGCTCAAACAATTCACCACCGTGGTGGCCGACACCGGCGATTTCAAGCAGATCGCCGCGTTTGCGCCACAGGACGCCACGACCAATCCCTCGCTCATTCTCAAGGCGGTGCAAAAGCCGGAGTACGCGCACCTGCTGAAAGACGCAGTGGCAACCTATGGTGCCCAGGGACTGGACGAGGTGACGAACCGTTTGCTGGTGCGCTTTGGCTGCGAGATCCTGGAGCTCATCCCCGGACGTGTGTCGACCGAGGTGGACGCCCGTCTGAGTTTCGACACCGAAGCCACGGTGACCCGAGCACGGCGCATCATCGATCTGTACCAGGGCGAGGGTGTTCACGTGGACCGCGTGCTGATCAAGATCGCCTCCACCTGGGAAGGCATCCAGGCCGCCGCCCGGCTGGAGCGCGACGGCATCCACACCAACCTCACCTTGTTGTTCTCGTTTGCCCAGGCGGTAGCCTGTGGTCAGGCCAAGGTGCAGCTGATTTCACCGTTTGTGGGCCGCATTTACGACTGGTACAAAAAGACCGCCGGAGCGGGCTGGGACGAGGCGGCGATGGCCGGCCCCAACGACCCGGGCGTGCGGTCGGTGCGCGCCATCTACGAGTTCTACAAGAAGCACGGCATCAACACCGAGGTGATGGGTGCGAGCTTTCGCAACGTGGGGCAGATCACGGCGCTGGCGGGTTGCGATTTGCTGACCATCAGTCCGGAGCTGCTGGCCCAGCTGGCTGCGAGCGAGGCGCCCCTGAGCCGCGCGCTCGATGCCGCAGCCGCCAAGGCCATGGACATTCCTTTTGTGACCCACGACGAGGCCAGCTTCCGCTTTGCCTTGAACGAGGACGCAATGGCCACCGAGAAGTTGTCCGAGGGCATTCGCGCTTTCGTTGCCGACACCATCAAGCTCGAAGCCCTGATGCGCTGAGCTTGCTCGTTGGCCTGGAGCGCGTGGGCGCCCGGGTGGGCCGGACGGCTCATCAGCCGCTGCGCGTCAGCAAATCGCCGTCCGGCCCACCCGGGCACCCACGCTTTGGGCAAGCGAGAGGCAGAAGAAGAGAGACGGCAATGAAAAAACCCCGCGAGTTGCCTCGCGGGGTTTTTTCTTGGGGGGTTCCTGTCAGCCTGCAGCGATGCATTCCGACGCAGCATGAGGCGCCAGGCCAAGGCGCAAGGGCGTAAACAGTGGCAGCGCCACGGCAAGCCCTTGCAACGCCGGCATGGCGTCTCAGGCAAGGAGAACTTACATGCCCATGCCGCCCATGTCGCCCATGCCCATTCCGCCGCCACCCATGCCACCAGCAGGCGCGTCATCCTTCGGGGACTCGGCAACCATGGCTTCGGTCGTGAGCATCAGGCTGGACACCGAAGCGGCGTTCTGCAGCGCGGTGCGGGTCACTTTCGTCGGGTCCAGAATGCCCATTTCGATCATGTCGCCGTAGGTGTCGTTGGCAGCGTTGAAGCCGTAGTTGCCTTTGCCAGCCAGGATGGCGTTGACCACCACGCTGGGCTCGCCACCGGCGTTGGCCACGATCTCGCGCAAGGGCGCTTCGATCGCCTTGAGCACCAGCTTGATGCCGGCGTCCTGGTCGGCGTTGTCACCCTTGATGGTGCCAGCGGCCTGACGTGCGCGCAGCAGGGCCACGCCACCACCGGCGACGATGCCTTCTTCCACCGCAGCGCGCGTGGCGTGCAGGGCGTCTTCGACGCGGGCTTTCTTTTCCTTCATCTCGACTTCGGTGGCAGCGCCCACCTTGATCACGGCAACGCCGCCGGCCAGCTTGGCCACGCGCTCTTGCAGTTTCTCGCGGTCGTAGTCGGAGGTGGCTTCTTCGATCTGCACGCGCACTTGTTTCACGCGGGCTTCGATGTCAGCGGCAGCGCCGGCACCGTCGATGATGGTGGTGTTTTCCTTGCCCACTTCGATGCGCTTGGCAGAACCCAGGTCGGCCAGGGTCACCTTTTCCAGCGTCATGCCGACTTCTTCGGCAATCACTTTGCCGCCGGTCAGGATGGCGATGTCTTCCAGCATGGCTTTGCGGCGGTCGCCGAAGCCAGGGGCCTTCACAGCCACAACCTTCAAGATGCCGCGGATGGTGTTCACCACCAAGGTCGCCAGGGCTTCGCCTTCGACGTCTTCGGCAATGATCAGCAGCGGACGGCCAGCCTTGGCCACCTGCTCCAGCGTGGGCAGCAGGTCACGGATGTTGGAGACCTTCTTGTCGTACAGCAGCACGAAAGGGTTGTCCAACAGGGCCGACTGCTTCTCGGGGTTGTTGATGAAGTAAGGGGACAGGTAGCCGCGGTCGAACTGCATGCCTTCGACGACGTCAAGCTCGTTCTGCAGCGATTTGCCGTCTTCCACGGTGATCACGCCTTCTTTGCCCACTTTGTCCATGGCGTTGGCGATGATGTCGCCGATGCTGGAATCGCTGTTGGCGGAAATCGAGCCGACCTGGGCGATTTCCTTGCTGGTCGTGGTGGCCTTGGAGGCCTTCTTCAGCTCGGCGATCAGGGCTTCCACAGCCTTGTCGATGCCGCGCTTCAGGTCCATCGGGTTCATGCCGGCGGCCACGTACTTCATGCCTTCGCGCACGATGGCCTGGGCCAGCACGGTGGCGGTGGTGGTGCCGTCACCGGCGTTGTCGGAGGTCTTGGAAGCAACTTCCTTGACCATCTGCGCGCCCATGTTCTGAAGCTTGTCCTTCAGTTCGATTTCCTTGGCCACGGACACACCGTCCTTGGTCACAGTGGGGGCGCCGAACGAGCGCTCGAGCACCACGTTGCGGCCTTTGGGGCCCAGGGTGACCTTGACGGCGTTGGCCAGGATGTTCACACCCTCGACCATGCGTGCGCGGGCTTCTCCGCCGAAAATGACGTCTTTTGCTGCCATGTTGATTTCTCCGGAATTCAGTTAAAAGGAATGAAAAGAGAGGATTTACTTCTCAACGACTGCGAACAGGTCGTCTTCTTTCATCACCAGCAGTTCGTTGCCATCGACCTTGACGGTCTGGCCGCTGTACTTGCCGAACAGAACGCGGTCACCGACCTTGACGTTCATGGCGGACAAATCGCCTTTGTCGTTTTTCTTGCCAGGACCGACGGCCAGGATCTCGCCCTGGTCGGGCTTCTCTGCGGCGGCGTCGGGGATGACGATGCCGGAAGCGGTTTTGGTTTCGCTGTCAATGCGCTTGACGATCACGCGATCGCCGAGAGGACGAAGGTTCATTGCATCTCCTGGAGTTGGTACGGATGGAAAAAGGATTCAGGTCGGCGGTGCCGGCTTGGGGCCGAAAGATGCCGCCGATCACTTGGGGGAAGCTTGTTAGCACTCATCCCCAGCGAGTGCTAATGATAAGGGCGAGGCGGGGGGTTTACAAGGTCGGTCGGGATTTTTTCACCCGTGCGTCCCGGGATTGGGGTGGCCTTGCCGCTCGGCAGGTGCCTTCAGGCGGCGACGGGGGAGCCCGAAAACAGCGTGGTGTGCAGTTCGCACAAGCGCGTCTTGTCTTCCTCCAGCACCAAGGCCAGCATGGCCCTTTGAAGGCTGGTCGCTGCCTGCCGGCGCGCTGCATTCCCCACTTCCTCGTCGCAGCCCTCTGCAACGATCGACAGCAACTTCTGCATGCGCAGCTGCACTTCCGGCACTGCGGCGCCGTCCCGCGCGATGGGATCAAACGCCTGGTGGATGAAGTCGGCCGGGTCCAGGGGTACGAGCGTCAGTCGGTCCAGCGGCGTTTCCCGGGCAACTGGGTCGGTGGGGGTGTCCACCAGCACCCGCGTGATGGTGTTCATGGCAGCAATGGCCGTGCCGGGGTCGTTGACGGCGGGTGACAAGGCGCGCTGCGCCACCTCGCACAGCACGATCAGTCCGAAGCGCGGGTCCTGGTCGAAGCTGCGGCCGTCGCCCAGCACGAAAGTCTGACGCAGCGCGTCGGGGTCGGGGTCGGGTTTGTCGTTGTCAGCACCCGCCTCGACGATCACCAGAACGGTGCCGGGGTGGACCAGCTGGCCCGGGCGCACGCGCACGTGCAACCGGGCCGAGGCCGCCACCGCCTGCTCTTGCAGGGTCTGCATGTCGATGTGGCGCAGGTAACCCACCTTGTTTGCGCGCACCGGCGCGCCTGTCGGCATGGGCCCATGCGCTGTGCGTGCCCCCATGCCGGGTGAACGTCGGTAAGCGTCCATGGCACCCACCGCCGCGGTTTCGAGTTTGGCCAGGGTGTTCTCCATTCGGCCCAGCACCGAGAGCGTTTTCACCCAGCGCACCAGTGTCACGATCAGGTAGAGCAACACACCCATGGTGCAGACGAACAGGATGAAACGTCCGGTGCCTCCGTACAGGCCGAGTCCCAGCGCGGTGTTGGCGATGATCGCGTAGATGAAGGCCGAGATGAAGGTGGTGATGGCGTTCTGCGTGTCCGAATCACCGGCCACCAGCTGGATGGCGCGCGGTGATGCGCCCACAGCCGCCGAGGAGAACGCCGCCACCATGATCGACAGCGAGAACGTGGCCACGCCCAGCATGCTCGATGCGATGACCCCGAGCAGGTTGTCGAGCGTGCTGCGTTCGATGTCGGGAAGCAGGCCTGCCGGGATGAGGCGGTTGCCCACGGCCGCCACCAGCGCGATCAGTACCGCCACCACGCTGCCCACGGCGGGCTTGACCCAAAGGCGGTTTTCGGCGGCTTTCAACCAGATGAGGGCGCGGTACAAGGACATGCTTCAAAGCATAGGTGATTTGGCGCCCGGCCCCCGACTGTCTCCCCGGGCACGGCCCAGTTCCGGCCTGCCATCTCGAGCGCTTACGATCCTGACATGGATTGTTACAACCACCCCCCCGATCCGTCCCCCGGCTTTGCGGTCCTGTTTCGCTCGCTCGCGGGCCTGTCCGTGCTCTTGCTCGGCCTCTGGCTGGCGCTGTGGCCGGACCTTGCCCGCGCCGCGTCCAACGAAACCGATGTCACGCTGCAGGCGCGCCACTGGACCGATCCGTCCGGCCGCCTGGGCATCGACGAAGTGGTCCGGCGCGCGGACGGCGATTTTGAAGCCATCGTCGACTACCGCAGCTTCCAGCCTGGTGCCGGGGCGCTGTGGTTGCGTCTGGACCTGCCACTGCGCGACACCACCCGCCGCTGGTACCTGATGCTGAGCGCGGGGGCCTTCACCAACCTCGCCACGCTGTACACCGCCAACCCGTCCGGCGGGTGGACGGCCCAGCAGGCGGGCGACCACCTGCCCGTGTCGCAGTGGGACCACCCGGACCAGACGCCGGTCTTTCTGGTGGACCCCCAGGCCGCCGGCCCCGTGTGGCTGCGGCTGGAAAACCACCCGGCACCGCTGAGTCCGCGCCTGGTCCTGCTGGACGAGCGGCAGTTGCAGGACACACGGCAATGGACCTTCCTCATGGTGGGCGGCTACCTGGGTTTTGGCCTGCTGGTGCTGTTCCTGGGCTGGGTGCATGCCCGTCTGTATGCCGACCGGGCCTTTGTTGCGTATTGCTGTTATGTCGCCTGCATGCTGGGCTTTCAGGCTGCCTTCACCGGCGTGGGCGGGCTGTTTTTCTGGCCCGGCCACGCGGCGTGGAACGACGCGGCGCCGGCCGTGTTCATGCTCTGGTTGACCGCCTCGGGCATCTGGTTCGTGCGCGAGGTCTGCGTGGTCTCTCGACACAGCCGGAGGGTCGACCGTATCGTGCTGGCGTGGTCGGTGTTCGGCCTGTTGTTCCCGGCGGCCTACCTGCTGCTGCTGAACCAGCCGGCTTTCATCGTGCTCAACCTCTACGGCTTGCTGTCGGTGTTGCTGAGCTTCGGCTTGTGCATCTGGACCTGGCGCCGCGGCGAGACCTACGCGGGCTGGATGGCGCTGGGTTTTCTGCCGGTGCACCTTGCGTATCCGTTCCCAGCGCTGCGCAGCGCCGGCGTGCTGCCTGACAGCTGGGCCACGCAGTATGCGGTGCTGATCGGCTCGGCGATCGAGATCCCGCTGTTGCTCTACATCCTGCATCGCCGCGCCAAGGACTTCAGCGAAAACCGCGCGCGCCTGCGTGCGATTGAAAGCACCGACCCCTTGACCGGTCTGACGATTGCGCCGGTCTTGCTGCTGCGCCTGCGCGACGCCTTGCGCCGCGCGCGCCGGTACGACCACCGTTTCGGGCTGGTGCTGGTGGAGCTGTCCAACCACGCTGCCATCGTCGATCGCGAGGGACGCGAGGCGGGGGACCGGGCGCTGGTGGTAACGGCTTCGCGATTGTCGGCCGTGGTGCGCGACGTGGACACGGTCTGCCGCATCGGCGAAACCCGCTTCGCGGTGCTGGTCGAAGGCCCTGAAGACCTCAAGCTGCTGGGCCAGCACATCGTGGCCAAAGGCCTGGAGCGGGTGCCCCAGCTGCCGGCCGACATGGCCTTGCGTTTTCGCCTGGTGTCGGCCGCACTGCCCGACGAGGCCGATGGATCGGTGGATGACACGTTCTTGATGGAGCGCCTGAATCACGCGTTGGACCGGCTTGCGGACGATCCTCGCAAGGTGGTGTTGCACCTGCCCCAGGCGGTTTGACCCGGCCCGACTTCAGACTTCAGAAGTGGGCGAGGTAGCCGCCGTCCACCACCAGGGTGTGCCCGGTCACGTAGCTGGCCGCCGGTGACGCCAGGAACACGGCGGCGCCCGCGATTTCGTCGGCCCGGCCCCAGCGGCCCAGCGAGGTGCGTTGCTGCAACCAGGCCAGGGTCTGCGCGTCGCCTGTCATGCCGGCGTTGGCTTCGGTCGCAAAGAAGCCGGGCGCAATGGCGTTGACGTTGATGCCATCCGGGCCCAGTTCGGCGGCGAGCGCCCGGGTGAGGGCTTCGAGGGCGCCCTTGCTGGTGGTGTAAGCGGCATCGCCGGCGCGGGCGATCGGCCCGGCGATGGAGGTCACGTTGATGATGCGGCCGAAACCCTGCGCCCGCATGGGCCGGGCGGCTTCGCGGCACAGGTGCCAGGCCGACACCAGGTTGGCCTCCAGCATGTCACGCAAGGCCTGGGAGGGCAACTGTTCCAGCGGCTGCCGACGGCGCTGCCCCACGTTGTTGATCAGGATGTCCAGGCGGCCGTTTTCGGCCAGCACGCGGGCCACGGCGGCTGTGGCCGCGGTCTCATCGGTCACATCGAACGGCAATGCGTGGACGCGGGCGCCGTGGGCGCCTGCCTGCTCGACGGCCGCGTTCAGGCTGTCGGCGTCGCGCCCGTTGAGCCACACCTCGGCGCCGTGGGCGGCGAGTGCGGTGGCCATGGCCAGGCCCAGGCCACGGCCGGCGCCGGTGACCAGGGCCACGCGGCCGTGCAGGGAGAAGAGAGGGAAGGGTGTCGGGGCGGTGGGAATCACGCGCGAATTATCGGCGCGTACCCCGACCGCCGCGCGGCGCGGCTCAAGCGGTGAGTTCGGCCATCGCGGATTGCGGGAACGCCAGCTCGGGCTCCAGGGTCTCCAGCGGCAGCGTGAAGTAGAAGGTGCAGCCTGCGCCCGGCGCGGTTTCCGACCAGATGCGGCCACCGTGGCGGTCGATGATGCGCTGCGCCAGGGCCAGGCCGGTGCCGGTGCCTTCGAAGTCCATCGAATGGTGCTGGCGCTGGAACATCACGAACAGGTTGTGCGCCTTTTCCAGGTCGAAGCCGGCGCCGTTGTCGCTCACGAAGAAGGTGCGTCCGCCCAGCGGGTTGACCTTCCAGCCCACCTTGATGACCGCATCGCTGCGCTTGGCGGTGTATTTCACTGCGTTGTCGAGCAGGTTGCCCCAGGCCTGGGCCAGCAACATGGCATCGCCGCGCACCATGGGCAGGTCCTCGTCGACGGTCCATTCGATGTGGCGGTCCGGGTGTTCCTGCTTCAGGTGGGCAATCACGCCGTGCAGCAGGGGCGCCATCGGCACCGGTTGCGATTCCAGCGTCACGCGGCCCAGGCGCGCGTATTCGAGCAGGCCTTCGATCATCAGGCTCATGCGTTTGGACGCTTTGGCGATCGAGGTCTGGTACTGGCGGGCCAGGTTGTCGGTGGATTCGCCGGTCTGTTCCTGCAGCAGGCTCACGAAGCTGGCGATGTGGCGCAGCGGCGCGCGCAGGTCGTGCGAGACCATGTGCGAGAACACGTCCAGGTCCTTGTTGGCCGCCACCAGCTGCTGCGTGCGTTCGGCCACGCGCTTTTCCAGTTCGCGGTTGAGGTCGTTCATCACGTCCTCGAGGCTCTTGGCCGCGGTCATGTCGCGTGTGATGCTCGAGAGGCCCTGCAGTTCGCCCATTTCATTGCGCAGCGCGGTGAGCACGGTGTGTGCCCAGAAGCGCGAACCGTCCTCGCGCAGGCGCCACCCGCGCGACTCCCACTGGCCGTGCTCCTTGGCCAGGCGCAGCACCTGGCCGGGATCGACCTCGTCTTCGCCCGCGTTGTCGGTGCACAAAAGGGTTTCGTAGGACTGCCCGACGATCTGCGTGCGCTGGTGGCCATGCAGGCGCTGCGCGCTTTCGGTCCAGTCGACGACCGTGCCGGCCTCGTCCACGAAATAGATGCAGTAGTCCTGGATGGCGTCGACCATCAGGCGGTAGCGCTGCTCGCTGGCAAACAGCTCTTCCGAGCGTTCACGCACGCGTTCTTCCAGGTCCTGGTTGGCGTGCAGCACAAATTCTTCGGTGCGCCGGCGTTCGGTGATGTCGTGCAACTCGATGAACAGACCTTCGATCTCGCCGTTCTGCACATCGGGCAGATAGTGGATCTCGAAGTAGCTGCGCCCGCCGTCCGCCGCGGTGCGTTCGGCTTCGAAGTTCTGGGTCTGGCCGCCCAGCGTGGCCAGCACGCGCGGCATGATTTCGGGCAGCACCTCGGGTCGCACCACCTCGCTCAGGTGCGAGCCCACCATGTCTTCGGGCTTCTTGCCATAGCGCTGGGCGTGCGCGTTGTTGGCAAAGCGGCAGATGAGGTTCTTGTCGTAGTAGGCCAGGCGGGCCGGAATGCGGTCGGTGATGCTGCGCAGGATCGCGTCTTGCGGCGCATCGGCGTTGTGACTGGCCGGCACATTGCCCAGATCGGACACCACCGTGCTGGTGTGCAGGAAGCGGCCCTCGGCGTCGTACACAGCGGTGGACGTGAGCCGGGCCTGCAGGAAATCGCCATTGGCGCGGCACAGCGACAGCGTGAGCGGCTCGGTGCGGCCGCTGATCAGCAGCTGTTCCACGTGCTGGGAGGCCGGGCCGCGGGACGCGGGCGCGGCCAGATCGGTGAGCTTTCTGAACATCACCACTTCGTCGCGGTCCGTGCCCAGCCAGTCCAGCAAGGTCTGGTTGATGTTGACGCAGCGCAGCTCGGCGTCCAGCGCCAACAGGCCGCAGGGCGCGTTGTCGTACAGGGCGCGGGCGGCGCTCAGGGCGGCCAGCAATTCGTCGGTGATGGGTGCCAACTGCTGCTCAGTGGTCGTTGCAGAGGTGTCCATGGGGAAGGCTCCTGGTCGGTTCGGATCGGGGCAATGCATTTGCTCGTACTTCCTTATCGGACGCTGGCGGCAAAAATTCAGCGGGGCCCGATCACCGGAAAACGGGGTGAAACGGAGGCATTTCCGACGAAAAAAAGCCCCGGCGCTTGCGCACCGGGGCTTTTGCGGGGATTTGTAAGTGAATGCTTACAGTCCGGCAGCCTTCTTGAGAGCGGCGGCGCGGTCGGTGCGCTCCCAGAAAAACTCGGGCTCTTCGCGGCCGAAGTGGCCGTAGGCGGCGGTCTTGGTGTAGATCGGGCGCAGCAGGTCCAGCATCTGGATGATGCCTTTGGGACGCAGGTCAAAGTGTTCGTTCACGAGTGCGGCGATCTGCTCGTCGGGAATCACACCCGTGCCTTCCGTGTAAACCGTCACGTTCATCGGGCGGGCCACGCCGATCGCATACGCCACCTGGATCTGGCACTGCTTGGCCAGGCCGGCGGCCACGATGTTCTTGGCCACGTAGCGCGCGGCATACGCCGCCGAGCGGTCGACCTTGGACGGGTCCTTGCCGGAGAAGGCACCACCGCCGTGCGGGCAGGCGCCGCCGTAGGTGTCCACAATGATCTTGCGGCCGGTCAGGCCACAGTCGCCCTGCGGGCCACCAATGACGAAGCGACCGGTTGGGTTGATCAGGAACTTGGTGTCTTTCAGCCATTCCTTGGGCAGCACCGGCTTGATGATCTCTTCAATGATGGCTTCATTGAACGAGGCCTTCATCTTGGTGGGCGTCTCGCTCTGGTCGGGGCTGTGTTGGGTGGAGAGCACCACGGTGTCGATGCTGTGCGGCTTGCCGTCCACGTAGCGCATCGTCACCTGGCTCTTGGCATCGGGGCGCAGGAACGGCAGGCGGCCGTCCTTGCGCAGCTGGGCCTGGCGCTCCACAAGGCGGTGCGCGTAGTAGATCGGGGCGGGCATCAGCTCGGGCGTCTCGTCGCAGGCATAGCCGAACATCAGACCCTGGTCGCCGGCGCCGGTGTTGAGGTGGTCGTCGGACGCGTGGTCCACGCCCTGGGCGATGTCGTTGGACTGCTTGTCATAGCAGACCATGACCGCGCAACCCTTGTAGTCGATGCCGTACTCGGTGTTGTCGTAGCCGATGCGCTTGAGCGTGTCACGTGCGACCTGGATGTAGTCCACATGCGCGTTGGTCGTGATCTCGCCGGCGAGCACCACCAGACCGGTGTTGCACAGCGTCTCGGCGGCCACGCGGCTGCGGGGGTCCTGCTCAAAAATTGCGTCGAGAATCGCGTCGGAGATCTGGTCGGCGACCTTGTCGGGGTGGCCTTCAGAGACGGATTCGGAGGTGAAAAGAAAGTCGTTCGCCATGGTTAAACTCCAAGTTGGTTGATCGGCGTTGCCGGTCTGTCAGAGTTCGGCGAACGCTTTAGCGGAATTTGTGAATCGCCCCGCAATTAGTTCAGTAACTCGGCGATGGGCGGATTCTAGACCATGGTTTGAGCCCCGCCCTGTCACCCACCTTCGCCTTGGCCCCGCTGATCCACCTCCTTTTTCGCGCCTTCAGCCTGCTGCCCTTGCCCGTGCTGCACGCGCTGGGCTGGGTGCTCGGCTGGGCCAGCTTTCTGCTCTCAAGCCGCTACCGTCGCCGTTTGCTCGCCCATGCGAAGCAAGCCGGGTATTCCACCGGGGTGGCGCTGCGATCGGTGGGTGAAGCCGGCAAGCTGGTGGCCGAGCTGCCGCGGCTGTGGCTGGGCCGCCCGGTGCCTGTGGGTTGGGAGGGTGCCGCTCACATCGAGGCAGCCCAGGCAGGAGGCTCGGGTGTGTTGTTCCTCACGCCGCACCTGGGCTGTTTCGAGATCACCGCGCAGGCCTATGCCCGGCGATTTGGCGAGCGCCACCCGATGACGGTGCTGTTTCGCCCGGCGCGGCAGGCGGCCATGCGCGATCTGGTGAGCGGCGCCCGGCAACGTCCGGGTTTGCTCACCGCCCCCACCACGCTGGCGGGTGTGAAGCAGCTCCTCAAGGCGCTCAAGGCGGGCGACGCGGTGGGTCTGTTGCCCGACCAGGTGCCGCCCGACGGCCAGGGCGTGTGGGCGCCGTTTTTCGGGCGCGACGCCTACACCATGACGCTCTCGGCGCGGCTGGCACAAGCCGGTCAGACGCGGGTGCTGGTCAGCTGGGGTGAACGTTTGAGCTGGGGCAGGGGCTACCTGGTGCACGTCCGGGCGTTCGGGCCGCTGGACAGCGACCCGGTGCGGGCGGCCGGCCAGATCAACCGGGCCATGGAAGCGCTGGTGCGAGAATGCCCGGCGCAATACCTCTGGTCGTACGACCGTTACAAGACCCCACCGCCCGCTCGCTGATGTCCCAGCCCCTTCCCGTTTCCGAGCATCAGCTGCCTCCCGGCGGCATCGCCAACCGCCTGGGTCTGGTCTTCATGCACATGCTGGCGAGCCTGCCCCTGTCGTGGGTGCGCGCCCTGGGCTGGCTGCTGGGCCAGGCGCTGCATCTGGTGGCGGCGCGCCGCCGCCGCATTGCGCTCACCAACTGGGGTTTGTGTTTTCCCGAGCAAGGCGCTGCCGAGCGCCAGCGCGCGGTGCGCCAACACTTTGTGTTTTTTGCCCAAGCCTGGCTGGACCGCAGCTGGTTGTGGGAGGCCAGCGATGCCACCATCCGCCGCCGTCTCAAACTCACCGGCGACCTGCAGGCGCTCGCCGGCAACGAACCCACGGTCTTGTTCGCCCCGCACTTCGTGGGCATGGACGCCGGCTGGACCGCGCTGACCGCGCACCTGGATCGGCGCTTCTGCGGCATCTACGCCGAGCAGCTCAATGCCGATGTGGACCGCTGGATGTCGCAAGGCCGCCAGCGTTTCGGTGAGCCGCACATCGTGGCCATGCGCCAGGGCCTCAAACCGCTGGTGGCCGCCTTGCGACAGGGCCTCCCGATGTACCTCCTGCCCGACATGGATTACGGCACGCGGGACTCGGTCTTCGTGCCTTTCTTCGGCGTGCAGACCGCCACCATCACCTCGCTTTCGCGCTTTGCGCGCATGGCCCGGGCGCGTGTGGTGCCGGTGGTCAGCCGCCTGACGAAAGAGGGTTACGAAGTCACGGTGCATTCGCCCTGGGCCAACTACCCCACGGGCAATGTGGAGGCCGACACGGCCACGATGAACACGTTTCTTGAAGGCTTCATCCGCGCCACGCCCGAGCAGTACTACTGGGTGCACAAGCGCTTCAAGACGCGGCCCGAGGGCGAGCCCTCGTTCTACGCCGGCCTCTGAGCGCTGCGGCTCAGTCCCCCAGAAAAGCCGCGATCAGCGCCGCCACCTGTCGAGGTTGCTCATGCACGATCCAGTGCGTGGCGCCGGGCACGCGTTCAATGCGCAGGTCGGGTACAAAGCCTTGCAATCCATCGAGCAGGGCCTCGGGCAAGGCGGTGTCGCCCAGCCCCCAGACCACCAGCGTGGGCACGTTCACCGTCACCCGCTCGCGCGGCAGCTGCACCGCCGCCGCGCCGGGATCGCTGGCGGCGGGTGGGCGCAGGGGCGAGGCCGCGTAGTAGGCGCAAGGGCCGTGCAGCCCCTGGCGCCAGACAGCCCGGTAGCGGTCCCGGGTGGCGTCGTCCAGCCAGGCCAGCGGCCCGCTGTCGGCCGCCATGTTGGTGAAAAAAGGCCACAGGCGCGCGAAATCGTTCTCGGCCAGCAGGGCCGCTGCATCCGGGCGCGCCAGGAAGTTCATGTAGGCGCTTGACGCCTGCTGCTCCGGTGAGTTCGCGAGTTCGCGCTGGAAGGTGGCGGGGTGGGGCGCGTTGACGATGGCCAGCCGGCGCATGGACGCGGGACGCTGAGCGGCCACGCTCCACGCCAAGGCACCGCCCCAGTCGTGTGCCACCAGGCAAGCCAGTTGGCCTGGGGTGGGGCTGTCCTGGGTGATGACCTCGATCAGCGCGGTGAGGTCCTGCACCAGTGGCTTGGCGCGGTAGGCCGCCACGTCGGCGGGCGCACTCGACTGCTCAAAGCCGCGCAGGTTGGGCGCCACGCAGCGGTATCCTCCATGCTCGGGCTGTGCGAAATGCGCCAGCAGTTCGTCCCACACAAACGCGGCTTCCGGGAAACCGTGCAGGAACAGCAACACCGGCCGGCCGCGTTCACCCGCGGCTCGGCAGCTCAGTGTGATGCCGTGCGGCAGGGTCTGTTGAAAGGTGTCGATCATGGCGGGCTGCCTCCGTGGGCCCGCACACGGTCAATCGAGGGCGGGCGGCTCGTCTTCGGGTTCTTCGGCCGCGGCCGGTGCGACCACGGCAGGGCCGTCTTCGTGCGTCCAGCGCCAGAGCATCTGGGCCACTTCATCCAGCCCCTTTTTCTTCAAGGCCGAGAAGAGTCTCGCCTCGCCGCCACCCGACTGCAGTCGCGCAATCGACAGTGCCTTTTGAGCTTCGGCGTGGTTGAGCTTGTCGGATTTGGTGAGCAGCACCAAAAACTTCAGGCCCTCCTGGACGCGCGGGCGGATCACTTCGAGCAGGATGTCGTCGAGTTCGGTCAGGCCCAGGCGCGGGTCGATCAGCAGCACCACGCCCTTGAGGTTTTCGCGCGTGAGCAAATAGTTGCCCATGACGCGCTGCCAGCGCAGCTTGGCCTCGCGCGGCACCGCCGCGTAGCCGTAGCCCGGCAGGTCGGCCAGCACGGCGTCGGTGACACCCTGTTTGCCGAGTGAGAACAGGTTGATGCTCTGCGTGCGCCCTGGCGTCTTGGAGGCAAAAGCCAGGCGCTTTTGCTGCGTCAGGGTGTTGATGCAGGTGGACTTGCCGGCGTTGGAGCGGCCGACAAAGGCCACCTCGGGCACCGTGAGAGGAGGCAGGTGTTCGAGCTGCGGGGCGGTGGTGAGGAAGCGGGCGGTGTGCAACCATCCGTGCGCGATCTTCACGTCGGGGTTCAGCGGATCGGTGGGTTTTCCAGCGTTGGGTGTCCGGGCTTGGGGGCTTTTGGCGTCCGCGGACGGGGAAGCAGGGGGGGTGGCTGGAGTGTGGTTCTGGGTCATTGGGGGGTTTTCCCGAGAGGGCATTGTAAAATCGAATGGCTGTAACCAGACAGATCGCGAAATTCTTCAACCCGAACACGTCGCTCGCGACGCCCGTCCCGTCATGAAATTGCCTGTTTCCCTTCTTTGCGCCGCCGCTGCCGTGGCTTTGTCGTTCAGTGTTCAGGCGCAGTCGGTCAAACCCGATCTGGCCAAAGGCGCAGCATCCTATGGCCAGGTCTGTGTGGCCTGCCACGCGGCCGACGGCAACTCCACCACGCCGGTGAACCCCAAGTTGGCGCAGCAGCACCCCGAGTACCTGGTCAAGCAGTTGCAGGAATACAAGTCGGGCAAGCGGGACAACGCGATCATGAAGGGCATGGCCTCCGGCTTGTCCGATGAAGACATGCGCAACATCGGTTTCTGGCTCGCCTCGCAGAAAGCGACGCCCGGAGCGGCCACCGACAAGGATCTGGTGGCGCTGGGCGAGCGCATTTACCGCGGCGGCATCCCAGACCGACAGATTGCGGCCTGCGCTGGTTGCCACAGCCCCAACGGCGCCGGCATTCCGGCCCAGTACCCGCGCCTCTCGGGACAGCACGCCGAATACACCGAAACCCAGCTCAGGCATTTCCGCGATGGCACGCGCGCCAACAACGCACAGATGACGGGCGTGGCCGCCAAGATGAACGACCGCGAAATCAAGGCGGTGTCCGACTACATCGCCGGCCTGCGCTGAGATGCAACCGGGGCGTTTGCCCTCGGTCGCCTTCCGGGATATAAGCGAACAGTAATATTTAGCGGCACAATGCGTTGATGCCTTCCGGCGGTGAACCGCCGGCGAAAAACAACATCACAACAGGGCGCGTTCCGGAATCACTGGAACCGCCCTTTTTGTTGAACCGTTCCTTACCCCTGCCCCATGACCGTTTCCACCCAAGGCCTGCACATCCGCACCGGCTCGCGCATCGTCAGCGAGGCGGTGGAGTTGTTGTCGTCGATGCGGTTTTCCATCTCGCTGCTCACGGTCATCTGCATCGCCTCGGTGATCGGCACGGTGGTCAAACAGCACGAGCCCTTCAACAACTACGTCAACCAGTTCGGACCGTTCTGGGCGGACGTGTTTGCCAGCGCCAACCTGACCTCGGTCTACAGCGCATGGTGGTTTCTGCTGATCCTGGCCTTTCTGGTGGTGAGCACCAGCCTGTGCATTGCCCGCAACACGCCCAAGATCCTGGCCGACTTCAAGGTCTACAAGGAAAACATCCGCGAGCAAAGCTTGAAGGCTTTTCCACACCGCGCCGAAAGCACGCTGGTGGAATCGCCGCAGGCCGCGGCCAACCGCATCGGCCAGACGCTGCTGGGCTCGGGCTGGAAGGTCAAGCTGCAGTCGCGCGACACGCCGCAAGGTCAGGGCTGGATGGTGGCGGCCAAGACCGGCGCGGCCAACAAGATCGGCTACATCGCGGCGCACAGCGCCATCGTGCTGGTCTGCATCGGTGGACTGCTGGATGGCGACTTGATGGTGCGCGCGCAGACCTGGTTCAACGGCAAGTCCGCGTTCACGGGTGGTGGCCTGATCGCCGATGTGCCCGCGCAGCACCGTCTCTCGTCCAGCAACCCGACCTTCCGCGCCAACCTGCTCGTGACCGAAGGCACGACCGCCAGCACGGCCATCCTCGCCCAGCCCACCGGCGTGTTGTTGCAAGACCTGCCGTTCTCGGTTGAACTCAAGAAGTTCATCGTCGAGTACTACGAGACCGGCATGCCCAAGCTGTTCGCCAGCGACATCGTGATCACCGATTTCGAGACCGGCGAGAAGAAGGAAGCGCGCGTGGAGGTGAACCATCCGGCGAGCCACCGCGGCATCAACATCTACCAGTCGAGCTTTGATGACGGCGGCTCGCGCGTGAAGCTGCAGGCCGTGCCGCTGAACCGGCCCACGCGCCCCTTCGAGATCGAAGGCACCATCGGCGGGTCGAGCGCGCTGAGCAATGGCGACGACAAGCTGGTGCTGGAATACACCGGCCTGCGCACGATCAACGTGGAAAACTTCGCCGGCATGAACCCGGCCGAGGGTGTGGATGTGCGCAAGGTCGACCTGCGCAGCTCGATCGAAAGCCGCCTGGGCAGCGGCCACAAGACCGCCACCGAGAAGACACTGCGCAACGTGGGCCCGAGCATCACCTACAAGCTGCGCGATGCTGCTGGCCAGGCGGTGGAGTACCACAATTACATGCTGCCGATGGAGATCGAAGGTGCGCGCATGTACCTGCTCGGCCTGCGCGAAACGCCGTCCGATCCGTTCCGCTACCTGCGCATCCCGGTGGACGAGAACGACAGCATGGACGGCTTCGTGCGTTTGCGCGCCGCGCTCGACGATCCGCAGATGCGTGAGCTCGCGGTGCGGCGCTACGCGGTGTCGGCGGTGGAAGACGGACGCCCTGAGCTGGCCGAAGCGCTGGTGGCCTCGGCCACACGCGCGCTGGCCTTGTTTGCCGGCGCCGAGCCCTCGGTGCAGGCGACGCCTGTGGCGGATGGCGCGGGCATCAAACCCCCTGTGATGGGTGGCTTGCAGGCCGTGTCGAATTTCCTCGAAAACAACGTGCCGCAGGCCGAACGCGAGCGCGCTAGTGAGGTGTTGGTGCGCATCCTGAACGGCACGCTGTTTGAGCTGTTGCAGGTCAGCCGCGAACGTGCCAATCTCCCGCCACTGGAGCGCAACGACGCCACGCAGCAGTTCATGACGCAGGCCGTCATCAGCCTGAGCGACACGTTCTTCTATCCCGCGCCCATGACATTCCAGCTCAAGGACTTCACGCATGTGCAGGCCAGTGTGTTCCAGGTGGCGCGGGCGCCGGGCCAGAACATCGTTTACCTGGGCTGTCTGTTGTTGATCGTGGGCGTGTTCGCCATGCTCTATGTGCGCGAGCGCCGTCTTTGGGTGTGGCTTGCGCCGTCGGCCGATCAGTCGTCCACGGCCACCATGGCTTTGTCGTCGAACCGAAAGACGATGGAAGCCGACCGCGAGTTTGAACTTTTGAAGTCCCAGTTGTTGAAGGTGCCAGCATGAATACCGCCACCGCGAACCAGACCATCGAACTGAAAAAAGACCGGGGTGGCCAGGGCCTTGAACCCGGCTACTTCGCTCGCCGCAATGTGTGGGACTGGCTGTTTGCCGCGCTGGTCGTGGCGGGCACCGCCATTGCGTTTGCGCTGTATGGCTCGGCCATGGACGGTTACGAGAAAGCCATCCTGGTGGGGACAGCGCCGTCCCTGATCTGGCTGGCCTGGTTCTGGCGGCCGCTGGGGGCGTTGTCGGTGGTCGTGGCGGCCTTTGCGCTGCTGGCGATCTGGCTGTACCAGACGCCGGCCGGTGGCGCCGATCTGGCGCGCGCCGACCAGGTCTTCATGCTCAAGTACTTCATCTCCAGCCAGTCGGCCATTCTGTGGATGAGCGTCCTGTTCTTCATGAGCACGGCGTTTTACTGGGTCGGCATGTTCACCCGCGCTGGAGACACTTTCGAACTGCTGGGATCGCGCCTGGCCTGGGTGGCTGTGACGCTCGCGCTCATCGGCACCATGGTGCGCTGGTACGAGAGCCACCAGATCGGGCCCGACATTGGCCACATCCCGGTGAGCAACCTGTACGAGGTTTTTGTGCTGTTTTGCTGGATGACGGCGGCGTTCTACCTGTATTACGAAGACCAGTACAAGACCCGGCGCATGGGCGCCTTCGTGATGCTGGTGGTGAGCGCTGCGGTGGGGTTCCTGCTCTGGTACACGGTGATCCGCGAAGCCCATGAAATCCAGCCGCTGGTGCCCGCGCTGCAAAGCTGGTGGATGAAGCTGCACGTGCCCGCCAACTTCATCGGTTATGGCACCTTCGCCATCGCGGCCATGCTGGCTTTCGCCTACCTCATCAAACAAAGCGCGAATGAGACCCGCTGGTACAAGCTCGCGCCGCTGTGGATCCTGGGACTGGTGCTGTGCCTGGAGCCGATCGTGTTCCGGCAGTCGGCGGCCGAGAAGGGCGGCAGCTACTGGTTTGTTTACTTCGGCGTGTCGGCGCTGATCGTGGCCACCATCATGTTCGGGCGCAAACGCATCGCCGAGCGCCTGCCCAGCTTCGAGGTGCTGGACGACGTGATGTACAAGGCCATCGCCGTCGGTTTTGCGTTTTTCACCATCGCCACCGTGCTCGGGGCGCTGTGGGCGGCCGAGGCCTGGGGCGGCTACTGGAGCTGGGACCCGAAGGAGACCTGGGCGCTGATCGTCTGGCTGAACTACGCGGCCTGGCTGCACATGCGCCTGATGAAGGGCCTGCGCGGCACCGTGGCGGCCTGGTGGGCGCTGGTGGGTCTGGCGGTCACGACCTTTGCTTTCCTGGGTGTGAACATGTTCCTCTCGGGCCTGCACAGCTACGGCGAACTCTGATCCCTGCGGAGGGGTCAAGCGGGCAGGGCAGCGCGGCCCTCCCCGGAACTTTGTAAGAATCGCGGCTGTCCGACGACTCACGGCAAGTCCTGCGCGGCATCCTCTGCGCGGGGCGTTGCACAGATCAGGACCGCCCCATGCTCATCCGAACTTCCCAAGACGGCTTCAACCACCCTTTCCCCAGTGAAATCACGGCCAAGGCGGCCTACCAGAACCGGCGACAGTGGCTGCAACGCAGCGCGTTCGCGGCAGCCGCTGTCGGCGGCGTGGCTTCGCTGGCCACCAAGGATGCGTGGGCCCAGTCCGCTGGCCCCACGCCCCGCCCGGGCAAGTTGCTGCCCCTGCCCGGCAAGTCCTCCAGCGTGCCGGGTGCCACCACGGTGGAGAAGCTGACCTCTTACGACGACGCCAGCACCTACAACAACTACTACGAGTTCAGCACCGACAAGGCCGACCCGGCGGTCTATGCCAAGTCGCTCAAACCCCGTCCGTGGACCGTCGCCGTTGAAGGTCTGGTGAACAAACCGGGCACCTTCGACCTGGACGCCTTGCTCAAACTCAGCCCGATGGAAGAGCGCATCTACCGTCTTCGCTGTGTTGAAGGCTGGTCGATGGTGGTGCCGTGGGTCGGTTATTCGATGGCCGAACTCATCAAGCAGGTGCAACCGCAGGGCAGCGCGAAGTTCGTGGAATTCGTGACGCTGGCCGACAACAAGCAGATGCCGGGTTTGAACTCGAACGTGCTGGAGTGGCCCTACGTGGAAGGTCTGCGGCTGGACGAGGCCATGCACCCGCTCACGCTGCTCACCTTCGGGATGTACGGCGAGGTGCTGCCCAACCAGAACGGCGCGCCGGTGCGGCTGGTGGTGCCGTGGAAGTATGGTTTCAAGAGTGGCAAGTCGATTGTGAAGATCCGCTTCACCGACAAGGAGCCGCGCACCGCGTGGAACCGTGCGGCACCGATGGAGTACGGCTTCTATTCGAACGTGAACCCGCAGGTGTCCCACCCCCGCTGGAGCCAGGCCACCGAGCGTCGCATTGGTGAAGAAGGTGGCCTGTTCGCCAAACGCCGACAGACCCAGATGTTCAACGGCTACGAGCCACAGGTGGGTCAGCTCTACGCCGGCATGGATCTGCGCAAGTTCTTCTGATGGAGGCCATTCGTTCGCCGGGGCTCCCGGCTGGAGCCCGCTCCCCCGGTTCGCGCATCAACCGCTGGCTGAGCCACCGCTCTGCCAAGCCCGTCGGGTTTGTGCTGGCTTTGCTGCCGTTCGCCTGGCTGGTCTGGGCGGCGTTTGCCGATCAGCTTGGCGCCAACCCGGCCGAGGCACTGATTCGCTCGCTGGGTGACTGGACCATCCGTTTTCTGGTGCTGGTGCTGGTCATCACGCCGCTGCGCACGGTGAGCGGCTGGGTGGCGTTGGCGCGCCTGCGCCGCATGGTGGGGCTGTTCGTGTTCTTCTACGCCTGCCTGCACCTGCTGGCCTACGCGTGGTTCGACATGGAATTCAGCGTGCCGGGCATCGTGGACGACGTGATCAAGCGCCCGTTCATCCTGGTCGGTTTTCTGGGCTGGTTGCTCTTGCTGGCGCTGGCGGCCACTTCGTTCAACCGCGCCATTCGCGCCATGGGCGCCCAGCGTTGGCAGCTCCTGCACCGCGCGGTGTACGTCATTGCCGGGCTGGCGGTGCTGCACTTTTTCTGGATGCGAAGCGGCAAGAACGACTTTGCCGAGGTGGCGGTCTACGCGGGTCTGTTTGCGGCGTTGCTGGGCTGGCGCCTCTGGCGGCGGCTCTCGAAGCCGCGCGCTGCCTGACGCAACAGATCAGGCCGGCGGCAGCAAGGTTTCCAGGCGCAACTGGTCAGCGGCCGATTCGCGCGCCCTGATCAGCGTGGCAGTGTTGCCATCCACCAGCACCTCAGCGGCCCGACCGCGCGTGTTGTAGTTGCTCGCCATGCTCATGCAGTAGGCGCCTGCCGACAGCACAGCCAGCACGTCACCTGACTGCGCGGCCAGCGCGCGGTCGCGGCCCAACCAATCTCCGCTTTCGCACACCGGGCCGACCACGTCCCAGGTGGTGGGGGCCTCTTCGCGGGGAGCAACTTCCACGATGCGGTGAAAGGCCTGGTACATGGCAGGGCGTGGCAGGTCGTTCATGGCCGCGTCCACGATCAGAAAATTCTTCTGCTCGCCCGGCTTCCGGTACAGCACTTCGGTGAGACACACACCCGCGTTGCCCACGAGTGAGCGACCGGGTTCGATGACGATCTTGCGGTCGCCAAAACCGCGTTCGTCCAGTCGTTTCAGCAGTTGCTGCCAGAGCGCATCGGCCTGTGGGGGTGTGTCGCCGTGGTAGTCGATGCCCAGGCCGCCACCGAAGTCGATGTGCTCGATCGGCACGCCCGCAGCTTCGATGCTCTGCACGAGATCAAGCACCCGGTCCATCGCGTCGAGGTAGGGCCCGGTCTGCGTGATCTGCGAGCCGATGTGGCAGTCGATGCCGACCACGTGCAGGCCGGTGCATGCAGCGGCATGCCGGTAGGTGGCGACCACATCTTCGTGCGCGATGCCGAACTTGTTGCCCTTGAGACCGGTGGAAATGTAGGGGTGGGTCTGCGCGTCCACATTGGGGTTCACGCGCACGCTCACGGGTGCGCGCCGTTTCATGTCGCGCGCAACTTCGTCGAGCACGTCCAGCTCGGCGCGGCTCTCCACGTTGAAACACCCAATGCCGACGTCCAGCGCGCGACGCATCTCGGCGCGCGTTTTGCCCACGCCGGAGAAGATGATCTTGCCTGGCTCCACACCAGCGGCCAGCGCGCGTTCGAGTTCACCACCCGAGACGATGTCCAGCCCGCAGCCTGCACGCACCAGCGTCTGCAGGATGCCCAGCGTGGAGTTGGCCTTCATGGCGTAGCAGATCTGGTGCGAGCGCCCAGCCAGCCCGCGCTGGTAGGCGGCCAGCGCGCCCAGCATGGCTGCGCGGCTGTAGACGAAAAGTGGCGTCCCGTGTTGCTCGGCCAACTTCTTGAGCGACACGCCCTCCATCACGAGTTCGCCCGACTGGTACGAAATGAAAGGGGGCAGGGTCATGGGAGGCTGGCCGGGCAGGGTGGTCATTCTGAGGATCGGAACAGATGGAGGGGGTGCACAGGCCGGCAGCCGGGAGCGCGTTGTGCGTCAGCGCAGTGCGGGGCTGACCGTCGGCGTCGGGGCGATTGTCGTGGCGTTTGTGCTGGCCGGCGTCGGTGTGGCGGTGGGCAGGTACAAAGGCCCTTTTTGACCACAAGCCGACAGCAACAACAGGCCGAGCACCATGCCCACAACCCGCGTGCGTGAAGGGGGGCGGCCTAAAATGCGTGTCGTTCTCAACATGCACCGATTGTAATGACCGACACCGAGTACCAAGACCTGGCAGAGGCGCTGTTGCGCGCGATCGAGTTGGCATGCGATCGCATCAACGATCAAACCGATGCCGATGTCGACAACCAGCGCGTGGGCGGCATGATCACGATGACGTTCGCCAACGGCAGCCAGATCATCGTCAACCTGCAGAAGCCGCTGCAGGAAGTGTGGCTGGCCGCGCGCGCCGGTGGTTTCCACTACCGCCACGACGGGACCGCCTGGATGGATACCAAAGGCCAGGGCGAGTTTCTGGCCCACCTCTCCCGTTTCGCATCAGAACAATCCGGCCAGTCGCTGAGCTTCAGTTCCTGAACAGATCGAGGATGCCGCGCCGGTCTTCCACAACGGGCGCTGCCACTGGCGCGGTTGGCGCACTGGCGGGGTCGACCTCCGGAACCACTGCGCCTGGCCATGGGTCCTGCAAGCCCAGCCCGTGCACGCCGTTGCCGGGTGTGAACTCTTCAAAGTACCACTCGCCACCCACATTGATCACCCCGGGTGGAGGCGTGTACGCCGCCACCGGCACATCCTTGAGCGCCTGAGACATGAACGAAATCCAGATCGGAAGACTCAGCCCGCCACCGGTTTCGCGGCTGCCCAGGTTGCGTGGCGAGTCATATCCCACCCAAGCCGCAGCGACCAAGGTGGGTTGATAGCCCACGAACCAGGCGTCCACCGAGTCGTTGGTGGTGCCGGTTTTGCCAAAGAGATCGGTTCGTTTGAGCGTGGCTTGCGCGCGCGCTGCCGTGCCCGAGCGGGTGATTTCCTGAAGCAGGCTGTTCATGATGAAAGCGTTGCGCGGTTCAATGGCGCGCTGCGCGTCGGACAGCTGTGCCTCCGCCGCCTCGAAGAGTACCTTTCCCTTGTGATCGGCAATCCTTGTGATCAAGGTGGGTGCCACACGGTAACCGCCGTTGGCGAACACGCCGTAGCCCACCGCCATCTGCATCGGCGTAACCGAACCTGCACCCAGTGCCATGGTGAGGTAGGGCGGGTGTTTGTCGACGTCGAAGCCAAATCGTCCCACCCACTGCTGGGCGCTCTGAGTGCCCACCAGTTGCAGCACGCGGATCGAGACCATGTTCTTGGACTTGGCCAGCGCCCTTCGAACCGACATCGGTCCTTCGAACTGCCCGTCGTAGTTCTTCGGTTCCCAGGGTTTGCCGCCGGTGGCGTCGGCGCTGTAGAACAGCGGCGCATCGTTGACGACTGTCATGGGGGTAAGGCCTTTTTCCAGCGCGGCGGAGTAGATGAATGGCTTGAAACTGGAGCCCGGCTGGCGCCACGCCTGCGTCACATGGTTGAACTTGCTCTTCTGGAAATCAAAGCCACCCACCAAAGCGATCACCTTGCCCGTGCGAGGATCCATGGCCACAAAGGCCGACTCCACTTCAGGCAGCTGCGTGATGCGCCAGGTCTTGTTGGCGGTCTGCACCACGCGGATCACCGCGCCGGGCCGGATCTTGACGTTGGGTCCTGCCTTGTCCGACAGCCCGGACTGCACGGGCTTGAGTCCCTCGCCGATGACCTCGAACGGCTCGCCATCCTGCCGCACCGCCAACACACGTTTTGGACCGGCTTCCAGCACCACGGCGGAAAGCAAATCGTCGTTGTCGGGTCGTTCCGTCAGCGCATCGTCAACCGCTTCGTCCAACGCCGCCTTGTCTTTCGGGAGATCAATGAACAGCTCGGGGCCGCGGTAGAACTGTCGGCGCTCATATTCCAGGACGCCTTGGCGCACCGCGCGGTAAGCCGCTTCTTGCTCTGCGGCCTTCAGGGACGTGGTGACGACCAGTCCGCGCGTGTAGGCCTCTTCGCCATACTGCGACACGATGGACTGGCGGACCATTTCGGCCACGAACTCGGCATGCACCTGCGCCACATTGCCCACAGGGCGCAGCTTGAGCTCTTCGGTCTTGGCCACTTCGGCCTGCTCGGCGGTGATGAACCCGTTCTCCACCATGCGGTCGATGATGTGCAACTGGCGAGCACGGGCGCGGCGGGGGTTGCGAACGGGGTTGTAGGCTGAGGGCGCCTGCGGCAGACCGGCCAACATGGCCGCTTCGGCAATGGTCACATCCTTGAGCGCCTTGCCAAAGTACACCTGGGCGGCCGACGAGAAACCGTAGGCGCGCTGACCCAGAAAGATCTGGTTCATGTAGATTTCGAGAATCTGTTCCTTGGTGAGCAAATGCTCCAACTTGAAGGTCAGCAGAACTTCGTAGATCTTGCGTGTGTAGCTCTTCTCCGCAGACAGGTAGACGTTGCGCGCAACCTGCATCGTGATGGTCGACGCGCCTTGGCTCTTGGCCTGGCGCAGGTTGGCCAGCGCGGCCCGGATCATGCCGCGGTAGTCCACGCCGTGGTGCTCGAAGAAGCGCGCATCTTCAATGGCGAGAACCGCGTTCTTCATCACCTCGGGGATTTCGTTGATCGTGAGCAGGTTGCGCCGCTCTTCGCCGAATTCGCCGATCAATTGGCCTTCCGTCGTGAGCACGCGCAACGGCAATTTGGGACGGTAGTCCGCCAGTCCGGCCACGTCGGGCAGATTCGGGTAGGCCACGGCCAGTGCGATGCCCACGGCCATCAGCACGCTTACAACACCTGCCGCCGCCAGTCCGGCCACAGCCACCACCAAGCGTCCCATCCAGATCAGTGCTGTGTGGCCCGCAGATACTGGCTTTGAATTCTTCGAAGGGGTGGGGGTATCTTGGTTGGACATGCAGTCGATCAGGGCCTCAAACCCCGATTATAAAAATGGCGCTCGGTGGCTTGAGCCAGCGTGGTCGGCATATTGTGAGTTGTTGAGCAGCTTGCTGCGCAGCGGTACATGACAAGCGGACAACCCGGTTCATCCACGTGTGATTTTGGCAACGTTTCCAGTTGTCTCAAAGGCAAAATTTCTTTGCTGGACAAAGAGCTTGCTGCTAGCATTCAAGTGAATTCTTAAGTCTGATGCCGTCGGGTGTCATCATATCGGGGGGTCATCTTGATCTCATTGGGGTCGTTATTCAGCCGTGAACCGGCGCCCATGTTGGGCATTGACGTGAGTTCGTCCAGCGTCAAGCTGGTGGAGCTTTCCCGCAACCGATCCGTTGATCTGGTGCTGGAGCGCTGCGCCATGGAGCCGCTGGAGCGAGGCTGGATCACCGACGGCAACATCGAAAAGTTCGACGAGGTGGCCGAGGCCGTTCGGCGAGTGGTGCGCAAGAGTGGCAGCAAGACCAAGAACGTCGCACTGGCACTGCCGGCATCAGCCGTGATCACCAAAAAAATCATCCTGCCTGGCGGCTTGTCCGACAAGGAGTTGGAAGCCCAGGTGGAGTCGGAAGCCAATCAATACATTCCCTTCTCGCTGGACGAAGTGAGTCTGGACTTCTGCGTGATCGGGCCCAGTGCCAATTCGGTGGGCGACGTCGAGGTCTTGATTGCCGCCTCGCGCAAGGAAAAAGTGTCGGACCGTCAAGGTCTGGCCGAAGCTGCTGGCCTCAAACCGGTGGTGATGGACGTGGAGTCCTACGCTTCCCGCATGGCCGCCGGCCGCGTGATCGAGACATTGCCCAATCAGGGCATCGACTCCCTGGTGGCATTGTTTGAGGTGGGCGCTCTGACCACCAGCATGCAGGTCATGCGCAACGACGATGTTCTCTACGAGCGCGACCAGGCTTTTGGTGGCGCGCAGTTGACGCAGTTGATCGTTCGACAGTACGGATTCTCGGCTGACGAAGCCGAAGCCAAAAAGCGCTCGGGAGATCTGCCAGACGACTACCGCGCGGCTGTGCTGGACCCTTTCATTGAAAGCATGGCGCAAGAGGTGGGCCGCGCATTGCAGTTCTTCTTTACCAGCACGCCGTACAACAAGGTGGACCACATCTTGTTGGCTGGTGGCAGTGCTGCGTTGCCAGGCTTGACCGAGGCCGTGACGCACCAGACGTCGTTTGCCTGCATGGTCATCAATCCCTTTGACGCGATGGAAATGGCGTCGTCCATCCAGGCCCGCAAGATCTCGCGCGAAGCGCCTTCCTACTTGACCTCCACCGGGTTGGCCTTGCGGAGGTTCTACCAATGATCTTGATCAACCTGTTGCCTCACCGCGAGGCGGCCCGCAAGCGGCAAAAGGATCAGTTCTTCACCCAGCTCGGTCTGTCCGCGCTGCTCGGAGGCATTGTCTGCGGCGCCGTGTTCACCTGGTACCAAGGTCAGATTGCTTCGCAGCAGGAGCGCAACGCCTTTCTCCAGGCTGAAATCACCCGGCTGGACGCTGAAATCAAGGACATCGCCGGTTTGCAGAGGGAGATTGCTTCGCTGCGTGCCCGGCAGACCGCCGTGGAAGATCTTCAAGGCGACCGCAATATTCCTGTTCATTTGCTCGACGAACTGGTGACTCAGTTGCCCGATGGCATCTACCTCAAGTCGATGAAACAAGAAGGTCAGAGCGTTCTGTTGAACGGTGTCGCGCAATCCCAGGAGCGCGTGTCAGACTTGCTGCGCAACCTTGCCAACAGCAGCCCTTGGTTGACCCGGCCAGAACTGATCGAGATCGTGTCGTCCAGTGTCGCAGTGACTGCACGAGACCAGCGCCGCGTGTTCAATTTCTCCATGCGCGTCGCGCTCAAACGCCCCTCCGCCAACGGTGGCGCTCCCACCAGTCCAGCCGGCGCACCCGCCGCGCCGGGCAAGGTCTGATCTGAGGGCACACATCCATGGCCAAATCGCCCAGCATCAATGTGGACTTCAAGGGAGTCCAGGAAAAACTCAAGGGCCAGTTCACCGGACTGGACCCGAACGACCCATCACAGTGGCCAGGACTGCCGCGCAACCTGCTGTTTGTGGCGGTTTGCGTCGCGGTCATTGCCGGCTTGTGGTTTGCCTGGTTGAAAGATTCGGACGAAGAGTTGATCGCCGAGAAGGCCCGAGAGCAACAGCTGCGCGAGGACTACAAGAAAAAGGCCATTCAGGCGGTGAACCTGGACGCCTTGCGAAAACAGCTGGAACAAGTGCAGCAGTACGTCACCCAGCTGGAAAAGCAGTTGCCCAGCAAGGCCGAGATGGATGCCTTGCTCTCGGATATCAACCAGGCGGGCTTGGGCAGAAGCCTTCAGTTTGAATTGTTCCGCCCAGGGCAGATCAGCGTGAAGGAGTACTACGCTGAATTGCCCATCTCCGTGCGCGTGACGGGTTCGTACCATGACATCGGGCTGTTCGCGGCCGACATCGCCAATCTTTCCCGCATCGTGACGCTCAACAACCTGACGTTGACGCCCGTGACCAACCGCGAAGGCATCCTCACCATGGACTGCATCGCCAAGACCTTCCGTTACCTGGATCAAGAAGAAATTGCTCTTCAACAGAAGGCACAGGGAGCCAAGAAGTGATGTCTTCCTCCCACACCAAGCTTATCTTGAGCATCGCTGCGATCACTGTGCTTTCTGCGTGCACTTCATCGGGGCAAGACGAACTTCAAGCCTGGATGCAAAGCGAGCGCAACAGCATCAAGCCCTCCGTTCAGCCCATTCCAGCGCCCACCAAGTTTGAACCCCAGGCTTATCTGGGAGAGCGGGCAACGCCACCGTTCAGCATCGAGAAGCTGACCAGTGTCCTGCGCGGCAGTCAGTCCGCACCGGTGGTCAACGCCGCACTGATCGAGCCTGAGCTCAACCGGCGCAAACAACCGCTGGAGGCCTATCCACTGGACACCATGTCTCTGGTCGGCAGCCTGAATCGGGATGGTCAGTTGGTGGCGTTGGTGAAAGTGGACAACCTGCTGTACCAAGTCAGGCCGGGCAATTACCTGGGCCAGAACTATGGACGGGTGACCCGCATTTCCGAGACCGAGGTGATCTTGCGCGAGATCGTGCAGGATTCCGGCGGCGAATGGACCGAGCGCCCCGCAGCGTTGCAGTTACAAGAGGGATCTTCTAAATGAACAAGCCAATCAAGGCAACCGTGGTTTCTTCCGTGCAGTGGGGCTTGCTCAAAGGCGCCGTCGTTGCGTGCATGGCATTCTCGACCGTGTGGGCGCAAGCCCAGAACGCCATCCAGTCGCTGACGGGTGGGGTGCAAGGCGGCGTTGAGATCATTCGCATCAACACGGCGCAGCCACTCACGGCTGTTCCCACCGGCTTCACGATCCAGGCACCTGCGCGCATCGCCCTCGACTTTCCCGGTGTGGCCAATGCCATTGGCCGAAGCACTGTCGACATCAATGAAGGCAATCTGCGCTCGGCCAATGTTGTGCAAGCCGGTGACCGGACCCGTGTGGTCATCAACCTGAAGCAAGCGGCATCCTACGAAACCAAGATCGAAGGCAATTCCCTGCTGGTTGTGCTGCAGCGGTCCGAGGCGGTCACAGCGGTGACTGCACCCCCGGCCGTCTTCTCTGAAAGTCGCAACCGCGATGTGGCGTCGCTTCGGGACATCGATTTCCGCCGCGGTGTGGGCAACGCCGGCCGTGTGGTCGTGGAGTTGGCCAACAACCAGGTGGGCGTCGACATTCGCCAGCAAGGTCAGAACCTGGTGGTCGAGTTTCTCAAGACCTCCTTGCCCGAAGGCCTGCGCCGTCGCCTCGACGTCAGCGACTTCGGCACGCCGGTTCAAAGCGTGACGACCTCCCAGGCAGGTGACCGTGTTCGCATGGTGGTGGCACCCACCGGCAATTGGGAGCATTCGGCCTACCAGAGCGACAACCAGTTTGTGCTCGAAATCCGCGAGCAGAAGATCGACTCCAGCAAGCTGACACAAGGTCCTGGCTACAACGGCGAGAAGCTCTCGCTCAACTTTCAAAACATCGAAGTCCGTTCGTTGCTGCAAGTCATTGCCGACTTCACCAATTTCAACGTGGTGACGTCCGACTCGGTCACTGGATCGGTGACGCTGCGCCTGAAGGATGTGCCGTGGGACCAGGCGCTGGACATCATTCTCCAGGCCAAAGGTCTGGGCATGCGCAAGTCTGGCAATGTGTTGTGGATCGCACCCAAAGACGAGATTGCCGCGCGAGAGAAGCAGGACCTTGAAGCCCGTGCATCGACAGAGAGCCTGGAGGCTTTGCGCACACAGGGTTTCCAGATGAACTACGCCAAGGCGGTGGACATCGCGGCGCAACTAACCTCGTCAGGCAGCGGCGGCGGTGGTAGTGGTGGCAACAGCGCCCGTATCCTGTCCGATCGCGGCAGCGTGATCTCCGAGCCCCGGACCAATCAGCTGTTCGTGACCGACATCCCGTCCAAGCTGCAGCAGGTTCAAGACCTGATTGCCAAGCTGGACATTCCGATTCGCCAGGTGATCATCGAAGCGCGCATCGTCGAAGCAGACGACAGCTTCGGCAAGTCACTGGGTGTGCGGCTGGGCGGTGGTGTTCGTGGATTCGGTGTGGGCTCGGTCAACGGCAACGCGGTGCAGGGCAACTTCGGCTCCACCTACGGGGCGGTGTCCACGGGCCCGACGCAGACTTCCCAGCCTTTTGTGAGCCTTCCGGCCAATCCGAGCAATGCGCTGGCAGCTTCGTACGCGTTGTCGCTGTTCAGCCCGAATGCATCACGTTTCCTGAGCCTGGAGATCTCGGCGCTCGAATCCGATGGCAAGGGACGCATCGTGTCGAGCCCGCGTGTGGTCACTGCCGATCAGGTGAAAGCCCTCATCGAACAAGGCACGGAGTTTCCCTACCAAACGGCCACCTCCAGCGGAGCCACGGCCATTGCGTTCCGCAAGGCGAACCTGAAGCTGGAAGTCACGCCACAGATCACGCCGGAAGGCAACATCATTCTGGACCTGGACATCAACAAGGACAGCCGTGGTGAATCGACACCCGACGGCATTGCCATCAACACCAAGCACGTGCAAACCCAGGTGCTGGTGGAGAACGGTGGCACCGTGGTGATCGGTGGCATTTTCGAGCAGACCGAGCGAGACCAGGTGAACAAGGTGCCGCTGCTGGGAGACCTTCCTGGCGTGGGCAACCTGTTCAAGTCGCGCGAGCGGATCAACAACAAGTCGGAACTGCTCATCTTCATCACTCCGCGCGTGCTGGGTCGATCCGCGATCAATTGAGCGCCACCTCCTGTTTCCTGATCGGCTTGCCCGGCTCGGGCAAGTCGACGGTGGGTAGGCAGCTGGCCCGCCGCATCGATCTCCCCTTTTTTGACTCCGACCACGTGATCGAACAGCGATTGGGCTGTTCGATCCGCGAGTTTTTCGAGCGCGAAGGGGAAGACCGCTTTCGAGACATCGAGTCGGCGATCCTGGACGAACTCACCGCCGGGCCTGCCTGTGTGGTGTCCACCGGTGGTGGATCTGTGTTGCGCAACGAGAACCGGGAACACCTCCACCAGCGCGGCTCCGTTGTGTACCTCCGCTCGACGCCCGAAGAGGTGTTCCGTCGGCTGCGATACGACCGCAACCGTCCCCTGCTGCAGGTGGCAGACCCCTTGCAGCGACTGAAAGATCTCTATTCGGTGCGTGATCCTCTGTACCGGGAGACAGCGCATTTCGTGATTGAGACCGGCAGGCCTTCGGTGGCCATGCTGGTGAACATGATCGTGATGCAGCTGGAGCTTGCCGGCGTGGTGGCGCCCGGCGCAGTGCCACCCCAGCACTGAGCCAGGCGGCCGGCACTCCGGCAGTCAGGGCATAAACTCGGAGCCCATGACGACACAAGCCACCTTCCCCGCGCACGAGCGTGTGAGCATTGCCCTCGGTGATCGGAGCTACCCCATCGACATCGGATCGGGCCTGCTCGATGCTGCGGACAGTTTTGCGAATCTGCCCACCGCGCACAGCGCCATGATCGTGACCAACGAAACGGTCTCGCCGCTGTATGCCCAGCGCCTTGAAAGGGCGCTCGCGCCACGTTATCCCCGCATTCACACGGTGTGCCTGCCCGACGGCGAAGCCCACAAGAACTGGGAGACCTTGAATCAGATCTTTGATGCGCTTCTGTCCCAAGGCTGCGACCGCAAGACGGTGATGTTCGCGCTGGGCGGTGGCGTCGTGGGTGACATGACGGGCTTTGCCGCGGCCAGCTACATGCGTGGCGTGCCGTTTGTTCAAGTGCCGACCACGCTGCTGGCGCAGGTGGATTCGTCGGTCGGAGGCAAGACGGCCATCAACCACCCGCTGGGCAAGAACATGATCGGGGCCTTCTACCAGCCGCAGCTGGTGTTGTGCGATCTGGATACGCTCAGCACCTTGCCCTCCCGCGAACTCAGTGCGGGGCTGGCCGAGGTCATCAAATACGGCCCGATTGCCGACATGGCCTTCTTCGACTGGATCGAAGCGAACATGGATGCGCTCATCGCACGCGACCCCGCCGCGCTGGCTCATGCGGTCAAACGCAGCTGTGAGATCAAGGCCTGGGTGGTGGGGCAGGACGAGCGCGAGGCCGGCCTGCGCGCCATCCTGAACTTTGGACACACCTTCGGCCACGCCATCGAGGCGGGGATGGGCTACGGTGCCTGGCTGCATGGCGAAGCCGTGGGTTGCGGCATGGTGATGGCGGCACGGCTCTCTCAGCGGCTGGGCGGGGTGGATGCGGCCTTTGTTGAACGCCTCACGCGCCTGGTGCAAGCGGCGGGACTGCCCACGGTGGCGCCTGTGCTGGATGTGCAAGACAACCTGGGCCGATACCTCGCGCTGATGCAGGTCGACAAAAAATCGGAGGCCGGCGAGATCAAGTTCGTGGTGCTGGACCGCCCGGGCAGCGCGGTGGTGCGCGGCGCGCCCGATGCGCTGGTGGCGCGGGTGATCGCTGACAGCGTGCGGCTCTGATGGAGCGGCTGCCGAAGCCACCGGTGCCCGGCCTGGCCGCGTATGCGTGCGACCCGGCTCGCAGCCGGGGACGCCGTTACCCGGAAGCGGAGGCGCCCACGCGCACCGCCTTTCAGCGTGATCGCGATCGTGTCATCCATTCCACGGCATTTCGCCGCCTGGTCTACAAAACCCAGGTGTTTCTGAACCACGAAGGTGACCTGTTCCGCACCCGCCTGACCCATTCTCTCGAAGTTGCGCAGCTCGGGCGCAGCATTGCGAGGTCGCTGCAGCTCAACGAGGATCTGGTGGAAGGCATTGCGCTGGCGCACGACCTGGGGCACACCCCGTTCGGACACGCGGGCCAGGACGCATTGAACGCCTGCATGCAGTCCCTCTCTCCCAGTGACCTGGCGGAGAACGGCGGCGGTTTTGAGCACAACTTGCAGAGCTTGCGCGTGGTGGACGAGCTTGAGGAGCGGTACCCGTCGTTTGACGGACTGAACCTGTGCTTCGAGACCCGCGAGGGCATCCTCAAGCACTGCTCGCGCGCCCACGCACAACGGCTTGAACGACAGGAGCCCAACGGCGTGGCGGCCCGATTTCTCAACGGTGGATCGCCGAGTCTGGAAGCGCAGCTGTGCAACCTCGCCGATGAGATCGCCTACAACGCACACGACATCGACGACGGAGTGCGCTCGGGTTTGCTCACGTTGGAGCAACTCGACGACGTGCCCCTGTTCGCGCATTACCGGCAGCAGGCGCTGAAAGCGCACCCCACGCTGGCTGGCCGACGCCTGTTGTTCGAATCGATCCGCCTGATGCTCAGCGATCAGGTCTACGACGTCATCGACCACACCCGCCTGCGCCTGGAAGAGCACGGTTTGATCGATGCCGATGCTGCACGCCGTCTGCCTTTGTTGGTGGGGTTCTCACCCGAGATGCGCGACCGTTCGCAGGTGCTCAAGACCTTCCTGTTGCGCAACCTCTACCGCCACCCCCAGGTGATGGAAACCACCGGCCGTGCGCGGCAGGTGGTGAGCGATCTGTTCGACCGTTACCTGAGTGCGCCGCAGGAACTTCCCGAGGCGCATGGCCGCAGCCAGCAGCACGCGCGCGCCGTGGCCGACTACATCGCCGGCATGACCGATCGTTTCGCCATCCGGGAACACGAGCGTCTGTTCGGAACCGTGGTCTTTCCCTGAGCCGAACCGGTCCCGCCGCGCCATGACGCCCCGCGAAGACCCGGCTTCCCGGCGGACCGCCGCCATCGTGTTTGCCGTGGGCGTCTCCTGCGCCCTGCACATCGGCAAGTTGCCGGTCGCCATTCCCGTTTTGCGCGACGCCCTGCAACTCACGCTGGTGCAGGCGGGCTTTCTGTTGTCGCTGGTGCAGCTCGCCGGCATGACCCTGGGTCTGGCGGTCGGGCTCATGGCCGACCGGCTCGGGCCAAGGCGAGTCATGTTGATCGGCCTGGTGCTGCTCGGGCTGGGCAGCGCGCTGGGCGCCGTGGCGCCGGGCATCGAGGTGCTTCTGGTGTCCCGTGTGGTGGAAGGCGTGGGTTTTCTGCTCGCGGTGCTGCCCGCGCCGGGCCTGTTGCGCCGGCGCGTGTTGCACGCGCCCACACTGTCGCGTGCTTTGGGTTGGTGGGGCGCTTACATGCCGCTGGGCACCGCGCTGGCGTTGTTGCTGGGCGGTGCGCTCATTGGGCAGATCGGTTGGCGATGGGTCTGGTTGGCGCTGTCGTTGATGTCGCTGGCCTCGGTCGTGCTCCTGGCGCGCAGCGTCGCGCCCGAGAAGATGTCGGCCGCCAAGGGAGCTGAAGCCTGGGGCCCGCGTTTGCGGAAAACACTGAAAGCGCCGGGACCCTGGTGGGTGGCGCTCGCGTTCTTTCTGTATTCCGGCCAATGGCTGGCGGTCATCGGGTTCTTGCCTTCCATCTATGCGCAGGCCGGATACACGGCGGCGGCGGTGGGTGGCTTCAGTGCACTGGCCGCCGGCATCAACATGGTGGGCAACATCGGCGCTGGCCGGTTGCTGGCGCGGGGTGTGCGCCCTGGCGTGTTGTTGGCCAGTGGTTTTTGCGCCATGGGGCTTGGCTCCGTGATCACGTTTGCAGCGGCAGGGCATCCCGTGGCGCAATACCTGGCCGTGCTGGTGTTCTCAGGCGTGGGCGGGCTGATCCCCGGCACCTTGTTCGGTCTGGCGGTGGTGCTGGCGCCGGGCGAAGACACCGTGTCCACCACGGTCGGCTGGATGCAGCAGTTCTCGGCTCTTGGCCAGTTCATCGGCCCGCCGCTGGTGGCCTGGGTCGCCACCCTGGCCGGTGGCTGGCAGTCCACCTGGTGGGTCACGGGCGCTTCGTCTGTGCTGGGGCTGCTGCTGGCTGGCCGCCTGCAAGCGGCGTGGCACCAGCGGGGTGGTGTCTAATCGGGGTCAGTCTAATCGGGGTCAGATTCCAATTTCCCAGCTTCCCAAACGCCATGGCCCGCCTTCCTCGCCTCACCGTTGCCGGATATCCCCACCACGTGATCCAGCGCGGCAACAACCGCCAGCCCATCGTCAAGACCGATGCCGACCGCGAGGTGCTGCTCGAACTCATGGGCGAAAACGCGAAAAAGCACCAGGTGGCGATCAACGCCTATGTGCTGATGGACAACCACTTCCACTTGCTGCTCACACCCGAGACAGGCGAGGGTGTGCCGCTGATGATGCAGGCGGTGGGCAGGCGCTACGTGCGGTACTTCAACGACCTGTACCAGCGCACCGGCACGCTGTGGGAGGGGCGGTACAAGTCCACCCTGATCCAGACCGACCGTTACCTGCTGGCCTGCATGGCGTACCTGGACCTGAACCCCGTGCGCGCGGGCATCGTCAACGATCCCAAGCAATACGTCTGGTCCAGCCACCGCCACTTCATCGGACAGACCAGCGACCGGCGGGTGACGCCCCATCCCTTGGTGTGGAGTCTGGGGAACACGCCCTTTGCGCGGGAGGCGGCCTACACCGAATTGGTGCGTGCCGGGCTCGCCGCCGATGCACAACAGGCGATCACGCACGCCACACTGCACGGCTGGGCGCTGGGCGACGAAGGCTTTGTGGAGACCCTGCAGAAGCAGACAAGTCGGCGAATCAGCGAAGCGCGCGCCGGTCGACCTCCGATGCCACCTTCGGACGGAGGCTGATCACGATGTGCGGCGGTGCAGCTCCGCTCGGACTTGATCTGTCCCCAATTAAGATCGATCTGAAAATCGTGCGCACGAAATTGGAATCTGACCCCCATTAATCTGCTTGGCATTGTTGTTGCAATGCAATATGCTCCCCAGTCCGCGATTTGCATCAACGCCCCACGAACCGAGAAGGAAGCGCCATGACCACGGCAGCCGAGCAACAGCACCTCCAGCAACACGGTCTGTACGACCCTTCCAACGAGCACGACGCCTGTGGCGTCGGTTTCGTGGCGCACATCAAGGGCGAAAAGAGCCACGGCATCGTGCAGCAGGGCTTGAAGATTCTGGAAAACCTGGACCACCGGGGCGCGGTCGGTGCCGACAAGCTCATGGGCGACGGCGCAGGTCTGTTGATCCAGTTGCCCGACGCGCTGTACCGGGAAGAAATGGCCGCGCAGGGCGTCACCCTGCCGCCGGCCGGCGAGTACGGTGTCGGCATGATCTTCATGCCCAAGGAGCACGCGAGCCGTCTGGCCTGCGAGCAGGAAATGGAGCGCGCCATTGCCGCCGAAGGCCAGGTGCTGTTGGGCTGGCGCAATGTGCCGGTGAACCGCGACATGCCGATGTCGCCCACCGTGCGCGAAAAGGAACCCATCATTCGCCAGGTCTTCATCGGCCGTGGCAACGACGTGATCGTGCAGGACGCGCTGGAGCGCAAGCTGTATGTGATCCGCAAGACGGCCAGTGGCGCGATCCAGCGCCTCAAGCTCACGCACAGCAAAGAGTATTACGTGGTCAGCATGAGCAGCCGCACCGTGGTCTACAAGGGCCTGCTGCTGGCCGATCAGGTGGGCACCTACTTCCGCGATCTGCAAGACGAGCGTTGCGTCTCTGCCCTCGGTCTGGTGCACCAGCGCTTCTCCACCAACACCTTCCCCGAATGGCCACTGGCCCACCCCTACCGCTATGTGGCGCACAACGGCGAGATCAACACCGTCAAGGGCAACTACAACTGGATGAAGGCGCGCGAGGGCGTCATGTCCTCGCCCGTGCTGGGCGCCGACCTGCAGAAGCTGTATCCAATCAGCTTTGCCAGCCAGTCCGACACCGCCACGTTCGACAACTGCCTGGAGCTGCTGACCATGGCGGGTTACCCGCTGGCCCAGGCCGTGATGATGATGATCCCCGAGCCCTGGGAGCAGCACACCACCATGGACGAGCGCCGCAAGGCGTTTTACGAATACCACGCCGCCATGATGGAGCCGTGGGACGGCCCGGCTTCCATCGTCTTCACCGACGGCCGCCAGATCGGCGCCACGCTCGACCGCAACGGCCTGCGTCCTTCGCGTTACTGCATCACCGACGACGACTTCGTGATCATGGGCTCCGAGTCCGGCGTGCTGCCCGTGCCCGAAAACAAGATCGTGCGCAAGTGGCGCCTGCAGCCCGGCAAGATGTTCCTGATCGACCTGGAGCAGGGCCGCATGATCGACGACGAGGAGCTCAAGGCCAACCTCGCCAACAACAAACCCTACAAGCAGTGGATCGACAATCTGCGCATCCGCTTGGACGATGTGGACACCCCGGTGGCCGGTGAATCGGCGCAAGAGCAGCGCATCAGCGCCACCGAGCCGCAGACTGGCGGCATGGAAAACGTCGCCCCCGAGTTGCTGGACCGCCAGCAGGCGTTTGGATACACGCAGGAAGACATCAAGTTCCTGATGAGCCCCATGGCCGCCAATGGCGAAGAGGGCATCGGGTCCATGGGCAACGACAGCCCGCTGGCCGTGCTCTCCGACAAGAACAAGCCGCTGTACAACTACTTCAAGCAGTTGTTCGCGCAAGTGACCAACCCGCCGATCGACCCGATCCGCGAAGCGATCGTGATGTCGCTGGTGTCTTTCATCGGCCCCAAGCCCAACCTGCTCGACATCAACCAGGTCAACCCGCCGATGCGCCTGGAAGTGAGCCAGCCCGTGCTGGACTTCGCCGACATGGCCAAGCTGCGCGACATCGAATCGGCCACGCAGGGCAAGTTCCGCAGCCACACGCTGGACATCACCTATCCCGCAGACTGGGGTCGTGAAGGTGTTGAAGCCAAGCTGGCCTCGTTGTGCGCCGGCGCGGTGGACGCGATCAAGAGTGGCAAGAACATCCTGATCATCAGCGACCGATCGATCAGCGCCACGCAGATCGCCATTCCCGCGTTGCTGGCTCTGTCCGCCATCCACCAGCACCTGGTGCGCGAAGGTCTGCGCACCACGGCCGGCCTGGTGGTGGAAACCGGTACTGCGCGCGAAGTGCACCACTTCGCTGTGCTCGCGGGCTACGGCGCCGAGGCCGTGCACCCCTACCTGGCCATGGAAACGCTCAACGCGATTCACAAAGGCCTGCCGGGCGACCTGAGCGCCGAGAAGGCGATCTACCAGTACGTCAAGGCCATCGGCAAGGGCCTGTCCAAGATCATGTCCAAGATGGGCGTGTCGACCTACATGTCCTATTGCGGCGCGCAGCTGTTCGAAGCCATCGGCCTGAACAGCGCCACCGTGGAGAAGTACTTCACTGGCACCTCCAGCCGCGTGGGCGGCATTGGCGTGTTCGAAATCGCCGAGGAAAGCATCCGCATGCACAAGGCGGCCTTCGGCGACGACCCGGTGCTCGCCACCATGCTCGACGCCGGCGGCGAATACGCCTGGCGCGCCCGCGGTGAAGAGCACATGTGGACGCCCGACGCCATCGCCAAGCTGCAGCACAGCACGCGCGCCAACAACTGGAACACCTACAAGGAATACGCGCAGCTCATCAACGACCAGAGCCGCCGCCACATGACCCTGCGCGGCCTGTTCGAGTTCAAGATCGATCCCGCCAAGGCCATCCCGATCGACGAAGTGGAACCGGCGAAAGAGATCGTCAAGCGTTTCGCCACCGGCGCCATGTCGCTCGGCTCCATCTCCACCGAGGCGCACGCCACGCTGGCCGTGGCCATGAACCGCATCGGCGGCAAGAGCAACACGGGCGAGGGCGGTGAAGACGCGCTGCGTTACCGCAACGAGCTCAAGGGCATCCCGATCAAGCAGGGGCAGACCATGTCCGACCTGCTGGGCAAGGACACCTTTGAAGTCGACTACGTGCTGCAGGCCGGCGACTCCATGCGCTCCAAGATCAAGCAGGTGGCCTCGGGCCGTTTCGGTGTCACGGCCGAGTACCTCAACAGCGCTGACCAGATCCAGATCAAGATGGCCCAGGGCGCCAAGCCCGGCGAGGGCGGTCAGCTGCCCGGCGGCAAGGTGAGCGACTACATCGGCAAGCTGCGCCACAGCGTGCCGGGCGTGGGCCTCATCAGCCCGCCGCCGCACCACGACATCTACTCCATCGAAGACCTGGCGCAGCTGATTCACGACCTGAAGAACGTGGCGCCGCATTCCAGCATCAGCGTCAAGCTGGTCTCTGAAATCGGTGTGGGCACCATCGCCGCGGGCGTGGCCAAGTGCAAGGCCGACCACGTGGTGATCGCCGGCCACGACGGTGGCACCGGCGCTTCGCCCTGGTCGTCCATCAAGCACGCCGGCAGCCCGTGGGAAATCGGTCTGGCCGAAACGCAGCAAACGCTGGTGCTCAACCGCCTGCGCAGCCGCATCCGTGTGCAGGCCGACGGCCAGATGAAGACCGGTCGCGACGTCGCCATCGGCGCGCTGCTGGGCGCCGACGAATTCGGCTTCGCCACCGCACCGCTGGTGGTCGAGGGCTGCATCATGATGCGCAAGTGCCACCTCAACACCTGCCCGGTGGGGGTGGCCACGCAAGATCCGGCGCTGCGCAAGAAATTCAGCGGCAAGCCCGAGCACGTGGTGAACTACTTCTTCTTCATCGCCGAAGAAGTGCGCCAGATCATGGCGCAGCTGGGCATCCGGAAGTTCGACGACCTGATCGGCCGCGCCGACCTGCTCGACATGAAGCAGGGCGTCGAACACTGGAAAGCGCGCGGCCTTGACTTCAGCCGCCTGCTGGCCCTGCCCAACGTGCCGGCCGACGTGCCGCGCCTGCACACGCAGGAGCAGGAACACGGTCTGGACAAGGCGCTGGACAACATCCTGATCGCCAAATCGCGCGCGGCCATCGACAAAGGCGAGCGTGTCCAGTTCATCGAGGTGGCGCGCAACGTCAACCGCTCGGTGGGCGCCATGCTCTCGGGCGCGGTGACCAAGGTGCACCCCGAGGGGCTGCCGGACGATTCCATCCGCATCCAGCTCGAGGGCACAGGCGGCCAGTCGTTCGGCGCTTTCCTGGCCAAGGGCATCACGCTGTATTTGATCGGTGATGCCAACGACTACACCGGCAAAGGCCTCTCCGGTGGCCGCGTGGTGGTGCGCCCGAGCATCGACTTCCGTGGCGAAGCCGCGCGCAACATCATCGTTGGCAACACCGTGATGTACGGCGCCACCACCGGTGAAGCCTTCTTCAGTGGTGTGGCCGGCGAGCGCTTCGCGGTACGCCTCTCCGGTGCCACGGCGGTGGTCGAAGGCACGGGCGACCACGGTTGTGAATACATGACCGGCGGCACCGTGGTGGTGCTGGGCAAGACCGGGCGCAATTTCGCCGCCGGCATGAGCGGCGGCGTGGCCTATGTGTACGACGAAGACGGTCAGTTCGCCAAACGCTGCAACACCGCCATGGTCAGCATGGAGAAAGTGCTGTCTGCCAAAGAGCAGGAAGCCACCATGGACAAGGCGATCTGGCACCGCGGTCAGAGCGACGAAGCGCAGTTGAAGAAGCTGCTCGAAGAGCACAACCGCTGGACCGGCAGCAAGCGCGCGCGCGAACTGCTGGACACCTGGGCGCAGTCGCGCGAGAAGTTCGTGAAGGTCTTCCCGAACGAGTACAAGCGCGCGCTGGGTGAAATCCACGCCCGAAAGAACGCTGCTGAGGTGACCACCAAGGCCCAGGCCACGGCGAAAAAAGCCACCGTCGCCGCCAAATAAGCCAACGCAATCGAAGGACACGCATCATGGGAAAAGTCACCGGCTTCATGGAATACGAGCGTCTGGAAGAGGGCTACAAGCCCGTGCCCGAGCGCCTGAAGCACTACAAGGAATTCGTCGTTGCGCTGGATGACCAGCAGTCCAAGGTGCAGGCCGCGCGCTGCATGGACTGCGGCACGCCGTTCTGCAACAGCGGCTGCCCGGTCAACAACATCATTCCGGACTTCAACGACCTCGTGTACCAGGGCGACTGGAAGAACGCGATCACCGTGCTGCACAGCACCAACAACTTCCCCGAGTTCACCGGCCGCATCTGCCCCGCACCGTGCGAGGCCGCCTGCACGCTCAACGTGAACGACGATCCCGTGGGCATCAAGTCGATCGAGCACGCCATCATCGACCGCGCCTGGGCCGAAGGCTGGGTGCAGCCGCAACCGCCGCGCCACAAGACCGGCAAGAAGGTGGCCGTGGTCGGTTCCGGCCCGGCCGGTATGGCCGCTGCCCAGCAGCTCGCGCGCGCCGGCCACGACGTGACCCTGTTCGAGAAGAACGACCGCGTGGGTGGCCTGCTGCGCTACGGCATTCCCGACTTCAAGATGGAGAAGACCCACATCGACCGCCGCGTCGCGCAGATGGAGGCCGAAGGCGTGGTGTTCCGCACCGGCGTCATGGTCGGCACCCTGCCCAAGGACACCAAGGTGACCAACTGGGCGCAGGAGACGATCACGCCCGAGCAGCTGCAGAAGGACTTCGATGCCGTGCTGCTCACGGGCGGTTCCGAACAGAGCCGTGACCTGCCGGTCCCCGGCCGCGACCTCGATGGCGTGCACTTCGCCATGGAATTCCTGCCGCAGCAAAACAAGGTCAACGCGGGTGACAAGCTCAAGGGCCAGTTGCGCGCCGACGGCAAACACGTGATCGTGATCGGTGGTGGCGACACCGGGTCCGACTGCGTGGGCACCAGCACGCGCCACGGCGCCGTGAGCGTGACCCAGTTCGAGGTGATGCCCCAGCCGCCCGAGCAGGAAGACAAGCCCCTGGTGTGGCCTTACTGGCCGCTCAAGCTGCGCACCAGCTCCAGCCACGACGAAAGTGCCGAGAAGGGCATCCTCCAGCGCGAGTTCGCCATTTCCACCAAGGCCTTCAAGGGCGAAAAGGGCAAGGTCACCGGCCTGACCACCGTGCACGTCGAAATGAAAGACGGCAAGCTGGTCGAGATTCCCGGCACTGAAAAAGAGTACAAGGCCGACCTGGTGCTGCTGGCCATGGGCTTTGTGAACCCGGTGGCCAGCATCCTGGACGGCTTCGGCGTGGACAAAGACGCCCGTGGCAACGCCAAGGCCAGCACCGAGTTCACCGGCGGCTACGCCACCAACGTGCCCAAGGTGTTTGCCGCCGGCGACATGCGCCGTGGTCAGAGCCTGGTGGTCTGGGCGATCCGCGAGGGCCGCCAGGCCGCACGCTCGGTCGACGAATTCCTGATGGGTTTTTCTGATCTGCCGCGCTGAAAACAAACGAAACAAAGCGAGCCTCGGGGTTTACCCCAAATCCCGTATCATTCAAAAGGCCGGGCATCGATTGCCCGGTTTTTGTTTGATGCCCACCGACAACGCACCTCCTCTGGTCGAACTGCGCAACCTCACCTTCGGGTACGGGGAGCGCGCCATCCTCGACAACATCACGCTGACCGTGCCCCGCGGCAAGGTCACGGCGCTCATGGGTGCGTCCGGCGGCGGCAAAACCACGGTGTTGCGCCTCATTGGCGGGCAGCTCCGTGCGCAAAAAGGGCAGACGCTCTTTGATGGACAGGACATCACGGTGATGCGGGCCGAAGCCCTGTACGCCGCGCGCCGGCGCATGGGCATGCTGTTCCAGTTCGGCGCACTGTTCACCGACATGAGCGTGTTCGACAACGTCGCCTTTCCACTGCACGAACACACGAAGCTGCCCGAAGCACTGGTGCGCGACATCGTGCTCATGAAGCTCAACGCGGTGGGTCTGCGCGGTGCGCGCGACCTGATGCCGAGCGAACTGTCCGGCGGCATGGCTCGCCGCGTGGCGCTGGCCCGGGCCATCGCGCTCGACCCCGAGCTCGTGATGTACGACGAGCCCTTCGCCGGTCTGGACCCGATTTCGCTGGGCACCGCCGCCCGGCTCATCCGCCAGCTCAACGATGCCATGGGCCTGACCAGCATCGTGGTCTCGCACGATCTGGATGAGACCTTCCACATCGCCGACCAGGTGATCGTGCTGGCCAACGGGAAGATTGCCGCCCAGGGCACCCCTGAGGAAGTGCGCCACAGCGAGGACCCGCTGGTCAAACAGTTCGTCAACGCCTTGCCCGACGGCCCGGTGCGCTTTCACCACCCCGGCCCCAGCCTCGAAGACGACTTCGGCAACGGCCACAAGGAGGCGGCATGACCGTGGCGTGGATCGCCCGCCTGGGCTTCGCGGTGCGCCACCAGATCACCGACATCGGCACATCCACGCGCCTGCTCGCCCGACTGCTGCTGCTGCTGGGCGCGGCCCTGCGCCGCCCGGCGCTGCTGCGCGACCAGATCCACTTTCTGGGCAACCACTCGCTGGCCCTGATCGGTGTCTCGGGCCTGTTTGTCGGCTTCGTGCTTGGCCTGCAGGGCTACTACACGCTGCGCATCTACGGTGCCACCGAAGCGCTGGGCCTGCTGGTCACGCTCTCGCTGGTGCGTGAACTCGGGCCTGTGATCACCGCGTTGCTGTTTGCCGGACGCGCCGGCACCTCGCTCACCGCCGAGATCGGCCTCATGAAAGCCGGCGAACAGCTCAGTGCCATGGAAATGATGGCGGTGGACCCGGTGCGCCGCGTGCTCGCCCCGCGCTTCTGGGCCGGTGTGATCGTCATGCCCTTGTTGGCCGGCATCTTCAGCGCGGTTGGCGTCGTCGGCGGCTGGGTGGTGGGCGTGCTCATGCTGGGTCTGGACGGTGGCGCCTTCTGGAGCCAGATGCAGGGCGGGGTGGACGTGTGGGCCGATGTGGGCAACGGCGTCATCAAGAGCGTGGTGTTCGGTTTTGCCGTGACCTTCGTGGCCTTGCTCCAGGGCTTCAGCGCCCACCCCACGCCCGAGGGCGTGTCGCGCGCGACCACCCGCACCGTGGTGGTGGCCTCGCTGGCCGTGCTGGCGCTCGATTTCATCCTCACCGCCACGATGTTCAGCATCTGAGCGTCATCCGGAGACCAACATGCAAACTTCCAAAAACGACATCTGGGTCGGCCTGTTCGTGCTGATCGGCGCAGTGGCCATCCTGTTCCTGGCCCTGCAGTCGGCCAACCTGCTGAGCCTGAACTTCGAGAAGACCTACCAGGTGGTGGGCCGCTTCGACAACGCCGGCGGCGTCAAGCCCAAGGCCGCAGTGCGCAGCGCGGGTGTGGTGGTCGGGCGGGTTGAGTCGATCACGTTCGACGACACCACTTTCCAGGCCCACATCACCCTGGCACTCGAATCCAGATACAAGTTTCCCAAGGACAGCTCGCTGAAGATCCTCACGAACGGGCTGCTGGGCGAGCAGTACATCGGCATCGAGCCCGGTGGTGATACCGAGAACATCGCCGCGGGCGCCGTGATCACGCAGACGCAGTCGGCGGTGATCCTGGAGAACCTGATCAGCCAGTTTCTCTTCAACAGCGCGGCCAACAGCGGCGACGCCAAGCCCGCCGAGTAAGCCCAGCAGGGCTTTTGGCGGCGCTTGCGGACAAGACGCCGCAACCTGACAAGAATGCAGCCTGCTGAAGCAACAACGACGCAACAACGATTCGGGCGCAGCGCCCAGGGGGTTCCATGATGAAAAACAAACTCAAGCACACCGGCCGGTCCCCGGCTCTGCTGGCCAGCGCCCTGGCCCTGGCGGTGCTCACCGGTTGTGCCACGGGCCCCGATGCCAACCCGCAAGATCCGCTGGAGCCGTTCAACCGCGGTGTGTACCGCTTCAACGACGCCGTGGACACGGCGGTGCTCAAACCGGTGGCCACGGTCTACAAAGACGTCACCCCCAGCCCGGTGCAGACGGGCGTGAACAACTTCTTCAACAACCTGGGCGACCTGTGGTCGGCGGCCAATGCGGGTCTGCAACTGCGCCCGCGCGAAGCCACCGAAAACCTCATGCGCTTCAGCGTGAACAGCGTGTTCGGCCTGGCCGGCGTGCTGGACATCGCGACCGAAATGGGCATTCCCCGCACCCGTCTGGACTTTGGTCAGACCCTGGGCCGCTGGGGTGCGCCTTCCGGCGCCTACCTCGTGCTGCCGATCTTCGGACCTTCGTCCGTGCGTGACGGCACCGGCCTGGTGGTCGACATGAGCGTGGATCCGGTCTCCGGCATGAACGACGTGTCGGCGCGCAATTCGCTCACCGCGCTGCGCGTGGTCGACACCCGCGCAGGCCTGCTGCGCGCCAGTTCGCTGCTGGAAGAGGCCGCACTCGACAAATACAGCTTCACACGCGATCTCTACCTCAACCGCCGCCAAAGTCAGATCGATGACATGATTGACAAGGGTATCGGCCTGGATGATGGGGAGTGAGGGCGAGTGAGGCGCCGATACGTCTCGCAACGAATGCAGTGGAACTGCTTCATATTTCTGCCCCTCTGATGCACTACGCTGCATTTTCTGCAGTCGGGCCCTTGGCCTCCAAAGGAAAACAACCATGATGAAACGCCGCTCCTGGCTCTCCGCCCTCGTGATCACCGCCGCTGGTGTGATGTCTCTGCCCGCTCTGGCGCAGGAAGAGGCACCCGATGCCTTGGTCAAGCGCATTTCCAGCGACGTGCTGGCCTCGGTGAAGGCCGATCCCGCCATCCAGGCTGGCGATGTGAACCGCATCGTGGCGCTGGTGGATTCCAAGATCCTGCCCAGCGTGAACTTCACGCGCATGACGTCCTCGGCGGTCGGTCGCTTCTGGCGCCAGGCCACACCCGAGCAGCAAAAGCAGCTGCAGGACGAGTTCAAGATCCTGCTCGTGCGAACCTACTCGGGTGCGCTCGGTGAGGTGAAAGACCAGACCGTGACCTTCAAGCCCATGCGCTCCAAGCCCGAAGACACCGAGGTGGTGGTGCGCTCCGAAGTGCGTGGCAAGGGCGATCCGATCCAGCTCGACTACCGCATGGAAAAAACGGCCACCGGCTGGAAGATCTATGACATCAACGTGCTTGGTGTCTGGCTGGTGGAAACCTACCGCACCCAGTTCGCGCAGGAAATCAACGCCAAGGGCATCGATGGCCTGATCGCGTCGCTGGTCCAGCGCAACAAGTCCAACGTCGCCAAGACCAGCTGATCCGTGACGTCTGCCCTGTCCATGGTCGCTGACCCTGTGGCCTTTGCGGCGGCTCTGCCGGCAGAGGTCACGCTGGCCGACGCCGGCAAGACCCTGGTGGAGCTCCAGCACGCGCTGTCCCAGCAGGTCGGCCCGGTGGTGATGCTCGATGCGGCTTCGCTGCGCGTGTTTGACTCATCGGCCGTGGCCGTGCTGCTCGAGCTGCGCCGCCAGCTGCGGGCGCAGGGCAAGACGCTGCAGGTGAGCAACTGGCCGCGGCGGCTGGAAAGCCTCATGGGCCTGTATGGCGTGAGCGAGTTGCTCGCGCCCTGAGCGCTTTGGGAGCGCCACTGGCGCTGGGCCTGGCCCCGTGTCCCGTGCGGACACCCCACCGGGCCTAAAATACGCGGTTCCCCAACCGCCGCCCGATGCCTTGTGCGCGGCCCATGACCTCCGTGGTTTCCTCGCGCATGCCCGCCGTTTCCTTCCAAGACGTCTCCAAAAGCTACCCGTCCTCGCGCGGCACCGTGCAGGCACTGCAGTCGGTGTCGTTCGATATCGAGGCCGGTGAATTTTTCGGCCTGCTCGGCCCCAACGGCGCCGGCAAGACCACGTTGATCAGCATCCTGGCCGGTCTTGCCCGTGCCTCGTCGGGCCGCGTGCTGGTGCACGGCAGCGACGTGCAGACCGATTACCAGGCCGCGCGCCGCCAACTCGGCGTGGTGCCGCAAGAACTGGTGTTCGACCCCTTTTTCAACGTGCGCGAGGCCTTGCGCATCCAGTCGGGCTACTTCGGCATCCAGCGCAATGACGCCTGGATCGACGAGCTGCTCGAAGGCCTGGGCCTCACCGACAAGGCCAACGCCAACATGCGCCAGCTTTCGGGCGGCATGAAGCGCCGGGTGCTGATCGCGCAGGCGCTGGTGCACAAGCCGCCGGTGATCGTGCTCGACGAACCCACCGCCGGTGTGGACGTGGAGCTGCGCCAGACCTTGTGGCAGTTCATCTCCGATCTCAACAAGCGCCTGGGCAGCACGGTGCTGTTGACCACGCATTACCTCGAAGAAGCCGAGGCGCTGTGCGGGCGCATCGCCATGCTCAAGCAGGGCAGGGTGGTGGCGCTCGAATCCACTTCGGCCTTGCTGTCGCGCGCCGCATCCAACGTGTTGCGTTTCAAGACCGACGCGGCCTTGCCCATCGATCTGGCCGTTCAGGCTCGCATCACCGGCCGTGTGGTGCAGCTGCCGGCCAACGACGCGCTGGCGGTCGAGCGCATCCTGGCCCGCTTGCGCGAGGCGGGGGTGGCGCCCGAGGACATCGAGATCCGCAAGGCCGATCTGGAAGATGTGTTCCTCGACCTCACGGGCGCACAGCCTCGGGCAACGAACCCTGTCGAGGTGCCAGCATGACCGGGTGGCAGACGCTCTTCTACAAGGAAGTGCTGCGTTTCTGGAAGGTGGGCTTCCAGACCGTGGCCGCGCCGGTGATCACCGCCATCCTGTACCTGATGATCTTCGGCCACGTGCTCGAAGACCGGGTGCAGGTGTACGACTCGGTGAGCTACACCGCTTTCCTGCTGCCCGGGCTGGTGATGATGAGCGTGCTGCAGAACGCGTTCGCCAACAGCTCGTCGTCGCTGGTGCAGAGCAAGATCATGGGCAACCTGGTGTTCCTGCTGCTCACGCCGCTGTCGCACCGCGCCTGGTTCGTGGCCTACGTGGGTTCGTCCATCGTGCGTGGCCTGGCCGTGGGCACCGGCGTGATGGTGGTGACCTGGTGGTTCGCGCAGCCTTCGCTCGTGGCGCCGCTGTGGATCCTGGCGTTCGGCTTCATGGGCGCGGCCTTGTTGGGCGCGCTCGGTTTGATTGCCGGCCTGTGGGCCGAGAAGTTCGACCAGATGGCCGCGTTCCAGAACTTCATCATCGTGCCCATGACCTTCCTCTCGGGCGTGTTCTACTCGATCCACTCCCTGCCGGCGTTCTGGCAACAGGTGAGTCACCTCAACCCGTTTTTCTACATGATCGACGGCTTTCGCTATGGCTTCTTCGGCAAAAGCGACGTGTCCCCCTGGATCAGCCTGACGTTGGTGGGTGGGGCGCTCGCCATCGTGAGCGCGATCGCGCTGCACCTGCTCAAGACCGGCTACAAAATTCGCCACTGACATGACCGCTGAACAACTGCAATCGCTCATCGCCGCCGGCCTGCCGTGCGAACACCTCGAAGTCACCGGTGACGGCCGCCACTGGGCGGCGGTGATCGTCTCGCCCGCCTTTGAAGGCCTGCGCCTGATCAAACGCCACCAGGCCGTCTACGGCACGCTGGGTGGACGCATCCAGACCGACGAGGTGCACGCCTTGTCGATGAAGACCTACACCCCCGCCGAATGGGCGGCCCAACCCTGAACCGATCGCCAGGCATGGACAAACTCCGAATCACGGGTGGGCGCACGCTGCAAGGCGAAGTCACCATCTCCGGCGCCAAGAACGCCGCCTTGCCCGAGCTGTGCGCCTCCCTGCTCACCGCCGACCCGGTCACGCTGAACAACGTGCCGCGCCTGCGCGACGTGGCCACCATGCGCCAGCTGCTCGACAACATGGGCGTGCAGACGCAGACGCACGGCGAGCGTGGCGGCATCACGCTGCAAGCGGCCGATCCGATCCTGGCCGAAGCGCCGTACGAGCTGGTCAAGACCATGCGCGCCTCGGTGCTGGTGCTCGGGCCGCTGCTGGCGCGTTTTGGCCATGCCCGCGTGTCGCTGCCGGGTGGTTGCGCCATCGGCTCGCGTCCGGTGGATCAGCACATCAAGGGCATGCAGGCCATGGGCGCCGAGATCGTGGTCGAACACGGCTACATGGTCGCGAAACTGCCCGCCGGCAAGACGCGGCTGCACGGCGCTCGCATCGCCACCGACATGGTCACCGTCACCGGCACCGAGAACTTCCTCATGGCCGCGGCGCTGGCCGAGGGCGAGACCCTGCTGGAAAACGCGGCGCAGGAGCCCGAGATCGGCGACCTGGCCGAGATGCTGATCGCCATGGGCGCCAAGATCGAGGGCCACGGCACCAGCCGCATCCACATCCAGGGCGTGGACCGCCTGCACGGCTGCACCCACCAGGTGGTGGCCGACCGCATCGAGACCGGCACCTTCCTGTGCGCCGTGGCCGCCACGGGGGGAGACGTGGTGCTGCGCCACGGCCGCGCCGACCACCTCGACGCCGTGATCGACAAACTGCACGAAGCTGGCGCCGAGATCGAAGCCGGCAAGGACGCCGGTGGTGATTTCATCCGCGTGCGCGCGGCGGGCCGCCTGAAGGCCCAGAGCTTCCGCACCACCGAGTACCCGGGCTTTCCCACCGACATGCAGGCCCAGTTCATGGTGCTCAACTGCATTGCCGACGGCACCAGCAAGGTGACCGAGACCATCTTTGAGAACCGCTTCATGCACGTCAACGAGCTGGTGCGACTGGGTGCGCACATCCAGGTCGACGGCAAGATCGCCGTGGTCGAGGGCATTTCGCGGCTGTCGGGTGCCACCGTCATGGCGACCGACCTGCGGGCCTCGGCCAGCCTGGTGATCGCAGGGCTCGTGGCCGAGGGTGACACCATCGTTGACCGCATCTACCACCTGGACCGTGGGTACGACCAGATGGAAGAGAAACTGCGCGGCATCGGCGCCGACATAGAACGCATCAAATGATCACGCTAGCTCTCTCCAAAGGCCGCATCTTCGACGAGACCCTGCCGCTGCTCAAGGCCGCCGGCATCGAGGTGCTGGAAGATCCCGAAAAGTCGCGCAAGCTGATCCTGGCCACCAGCAACCCGCAGGTGCGTGTGGTGCTGGTGCGTGCCAGCGATGTGCCGACCTACGTGGAACACGGTGGTGCCGATCTGGGCGTGACCGGCAAGGACACGCTGATCGAACACGGTGGCCAGGGCCTCTACCAGCCGCTGGACCTGAACATCTCGCGCTGCCGCGTCAGCGTGGCCGTGCGCGCCGACTTCGACTACGCCTCGGCCGTGCGCCAGGGCTCGCGACTGAAGGTGGCCACCAAGTACACGCACATCGCGCGCGAGTTCTTCGCCAGCAAGGGCGTGCACGTGGACCTGATCAAGCTCTACGGCAGCATGGAGCTGGCACCGCTGACCGGTCTGGCCGACGCCATCGTCGACCTGGTGTCCACCGGCAACACGCTCAAGGCCAACCACCTGGTCGAGGTCGAACGCATCATGGACATCAGCGCACGCCTTGTGGTCAACCAGGCCTCGCTGAAGCTCAAGCAAGCCGCCATCCGTCCCATCATCAACGCCTTTGCGCAAGCCATCGAACAAGGCACGCCCGCATGACCTTCACCGCCCGTCCCGCCCGCCTGTCCACCACCGCCGCCGATTTCGAGGCGCAGTTCGCGGCCCGGCTGCATTGGTCGGCCGAGACCGACGGTGCGATCGAGGAGCGTGTGGCCGGCATCCTGAACGACGTGAAGACGCGCGGTGATGCTGCGGTGCTGGAATACACCGCCCGTTTTGATGGCCTCGATGTGGCAAGTCTGGGCCAGCTGGAACTCACACAGACCGAGTTGAAGGCCGCCTTCGACGGTTTGCCCGACGCACAGCGCGATGCCCTGCAGGCCGCGGCCCGCCGGGTGCGCAGCTACCACGAGGCCCAGAAAAAGGCGGGCGGCGAGAGTTGGAGCTACCGCGACGAAGACGGCACGTTGCTGGGCCAGAAGGTCACGCCGCTGGACCGCGTGGGCATCTACGTGCCCGGCGGCAAGGCAGCGTACCCGTCGAGCGTGTTGATGAACGCGATTCCCGCCCATGTGGCCGGCGTGGCCGAGATCATCATGGTGGTGCCCACGCCCCGCGGCGAGAAGAACCCATTGGTGCTCGCCGCCGCCTATGTGGCCGGCGTCTCGCGCGCCTTCACCATCGGGGGCGCGCAGGCCGTGGCGGCGCTGGCCTACGGCACGGCCACCGTGCCCAAGGTCGACAAGATCACCGGCCCGGGCAACGCCTATGTGGCCAGCGCCAAGAAGCGCGTGTTCGGCACCGTGGGCATCGACATGATCGCCGGCCCGAGCGAAATCCTCGTGCTGGCCGACGGCAGCACGCCCGCCGACTGGGTGGCGATGGACCTGTTCAGCCAGGCCGAGCACGACGAGTTGGCGCAGAGCATCCTGCTGTGCCCCGACGCCGCTTACATCGACGCGGTGCAGGCCGCCATCGACCGCCTGCTGCCCACCATGCCGCGCGCGGCCATCATCGCCAAGAGCTTGAGCGACCGCGGCGCGCTGATCCACACACGGAGCATGGAAGAGGCCTGCGCGATCAGCAACCGCATCGCGCCCGAGCACCTGGAGGTGTCGAGCAGCGAGCCGCACCGCTGGGAGCCGCTGCTCAAACACGCGGGCGCCATCTTCCTGGGCGCCTACACCAGCGAGAGCCTGGGCGACTATTGCGCCGGCCCCAACCACGTGTTGCCCACCAGCGGCACCGCGCGCTTCAGCTCGCCATTGGGCGTGTACGACTTCCAGAAGCGCAGCAGCCTCATCGAGGTGAGCCAGGCCGGCGCCCAGAGCCTGGGTCTGATTGCCGCCGAGATGGCGTACGGCGAAGGGCTGCAGGCGCACGCGCGTGCGGCCGAGATGCGGCTCAACGAAGTGCCACCGATGCGGAGTACCCCATGAGCATGAACCCTCTGAACATGATCCGCCAGGACGTGCAGTCCATGCACGCCTACGCCGTGCAGGACGCCACCGGCATGGTCAAGCTCGATGCGATGGAAAATCCGTATGCGCTGCCGCCCGAGCTGCAGGCCGCGCTCGGTGCGCGCCTGGGCGCTGTGGCGGTGAACCGCTACCCCGGTCCGCGCGTGGAAGACCTCAAGGCCGCGCTGGCACGCTACGTGGACCTGCCCGCCGGCTGCAGCCTGATGCTGGGCAACGGTTCGGACGAACTCATCTCGCTGCTGACCCTGGCCTGCGACCTGCCGGGTGCCACCGTGCTGGCACCGCTGCCCGGCTTCGTCATGTACGCCATGAGCGCGCAGCTGCAAGGACTGAAATTTGTGGGTGTGCCGCTCACGGTCGACTTCGAGCTGGACGAGGCGGCCATGGTGGCGGCCATGCGTGAGCACAAGCCCGCCATCACCCACATCGCTTACCCCAACAACCCCACGGCCAATCTGTGGAGCGCGGACACCATCCGCCGCCTCATCGATGAGGCGGCCAGCTTCGGCGGCTTGGTGGTGATGGACGAGGCTTATCAGCCGTTCTCCAGCCGCAGCTGGCTCGACGAGATTCGCGCCCATCCGGCGGCCAACGCCAATGTGCTGCTCATGCGCACGCTCTCCAAGTTTGGCCTCGCCGGCGTGCGTCTGGGCTACCTGCTCGGGCCGCAGGCGTTGGTGCAGGAAGTCGACAAGCTGCGCCCGCCCTACAACGTGAGCGTGCTCAATGCCGAATGCGCGCTGTTCGCGCTGGAACACACCGAGGTGTTTGCGCAGCAGGCCGCGCAGATCTGCGAACAACGCACCGTGTTGATCGACGCCCTGCGCCGGATGCCGGGCTTTGAGCCCTTCCCGAGCGACGCCAACATGGTGTTGGTGCGTGTGCCCGATGCGCAACGTTGTTTTGACAGCCTCAAGACCCAGGGCATTCTGGTGAAGAATGTTTCTAAAATGCACCCACTGCTGACCAACTGTCTGCGGCTGACGGTGGGCACACCGTCTGAGAATGCCTCGCTGATCCGCGCCCTCCAAACCACTCCATGACCTCCACGCCTTCCGCATCCGTCCCCGCAGGAACCCATGACCGCGTGGCATTCGTGCAGCGCAACACCTCGGAAACGCAGATCGGCGTGCGTGTGAACCTCGACGGCACCGGTGCCGCCACGCTGGCCACCGGCATCGGTTTCTTTGACCACATGCTCGACCAGATCGCCCGCCACGGGCTGATCGACCTCGAGATCCAGGCCGTGGGCGACCTGCACATCGACGGCCACCATACGGTGGAAGACGTGGGCATCACGCTGGGCCAGGCCTTTGCGCAGGCCGTGGGCGACAAAAAAGGCATCCGCCGCTACGGCCACGCCTATGTGCCACTGGACGAAGCGCTCTCGCGCGTCGTCATCGATTTTTCGGGCCGCCCGGGCCTGCACATGCGCGTGCCGTTCAAGAGCGGCATGGTCGGCGGTTTCGACACCCAGCTCGCCTTCGAGTTCTTCCAGGGTTTTGTGAACCACGCCGGCGTCACCCTGCACATCGACAACCTGCACGGCGAAAACGCCCACCACCAGGCCGAAACCGTGTTCAAGGCATTTGCCCGCGCCGTGCGCATGGCGCTGGAGCGCGACCCGCGCATGGGCGACGTGATTCCCTCGACCAAAGGTTCGCTGTAACCCCTTCCTGGCCATGAAACGCAAGACAGTCGCCGTGGTGGACTACGGCAGCGGCAACCTGCGCTCCGTGTCGCAGGCCGTGCAACACGTGGCACGCTCGGCAGATGTGGAGGTGCTGGTCACCTCGCGTGCGCAGGATGTGCTGGACGCCGACCGCGTGGTGCTGCCCGGCCAGGGTCACATGGCCGACTGCATGAACGAGCTGGCCGCTTCCGGATTGAAAGAAGCCGTGCTGCATGCCGCTGCCAACAAGCCGCTGTTCGGCGTGTGCGTGGGCATGCAGATGCTGCTGGACCGCAGCGAAGAAGGCCCGACCGACGGGCTGGGCCTGATTCCCGGCGAGGTCGTTCGTTTTCGGCTTGAAGGACGTCTGCAGGCCGATGGCAGCCGCTTCAAGGTGCCCCAGATGGGCTGGAACCCGGTGTTCCACGACCTGGGCCGCCCCGTGCACCCGCTGTGGGCCGGTATCCGGGATGGCTCCTATTTTTATTTCGTGCACAGCTTTTATGCTCGGCCTGTCCAGGCCTTGCACTGTGTGGGCGAAGCCGACTATGGTGGCCGCTTCGCCGCAGCGATTGCCCGCGACAACATTTTTGCCACCCAGTTTCACCCCGAAAAAAGTGCCGACCAGGGGCTGGCGCTTTACCGCAACTTCCTTTCCTGGAACCCCTAGGCCTTTCACCACACCATCATGCTGCTGATTCCTGCCATTGATCTGAAAGACGGCCAGTGCGTTCGCTTGAAACAAGGCGACATGGACCAATCCACCGTGTTCGGTGAAGACCCGGCGGCCATCGCGCGCAGCTGGGTCGACAAGGGCGCGCGCCGCGTGCACCTGGTGGACCTCAACGGAGCGTTTGCCGGCAAACCGAAGAACGAACAGGCCATCCGCGCCATCCTCAAAGAGGTGGGGTCCGAGGTGGACGTGCAGCTCGGCGGCGGAATCCGAGATCTCGACACCATCGAGCGCTACCTGGATGCCGGCTTGCGCTACGTGATCATCGGCACCGCTGCGGTCAAGAACCCCGGCTTCCTACAGGACGCCTGCACCGCGTTCGGCGGCCACATCATCGTGGGACTGGACGCCAAGGACGGCAAAGTCGCCACCGACGGCTGGAGCAAGCTCACCGGCCACGAGGTGGTCGATCTCGGCAAGAAGTTCGAGGACTACGGTGTCGAAGGCATCATCTACACCGACATCGGCCGCGACGGCATGCTCTCGGGCATCAACATCGAAGCCACGGTGAAGCTGGCGCAGGCGCTGTCCATCCCTGTCATCGCCTCGGGCGGCCTGTCCAACCTCGAAGACATCCGTGCCCTGTGCGCGGTGGAAGACGAGGGCGTCGAAGGCGTGATCTGCGGTCGTTCGATCTACAGCGGCGACCTGGATTTTGAAAGGGCTCAAAACCTTGCAGACGAGTTGAACGGCTGAGCATGCTCGCCAAACGCATCATTCCCTGCCTGGACGTGACCGGTGGCCGCGTGGTCAAGGGCGTCAACTTCGTGGAGCTGCGCGATGCCGGCGACCCGGTGGAAATCGCGGCGCGGTACAACGAGCAGGGCGCCGACGAGCTCACCTTCCTCGACATCACGGCCACCTCCGACGGGCGCGACCTGATCCTGCACATGATCGAAGCGGTGGCCTCGCAGGTCTTCATTCCGCTCACCGTCGGGGGTGGCGTTCGCACCGTGGAAGACGTGCGCCGCCTGCTCAACGCCGGGGCCGACAAGACCAGTTTCAATTCGGCGGCGCTCGCCAACCCGCAGGTGATCCGCGACGCCTCGGCCAAGTACGGTTCGCAATGCATCGTGGTGGCCATCGACGCCAAGCGCCGCCATGGGGACGACCTGGCGCTGCGCGGCGAGGGCTGGGACGTGTACAGCCACGGCGGTCGCAAGAACACCGGCCTGGATGCGGTGGCGTGGGCGCGCCAGATGGCCGAGCACGGCGCCGGCGAGATCCTGCTCACCAGCATGGACCGCGACGGCACGAAATCGGGTTTTGACCTGGCGCTCACGCGCGCCGTGGCCGATGCGGTGGACGTGCCGGTGATCGCCTCGGGCGGCGTGGGCAACCTCGACCACCTGGCTGACGGCGTGCAGCAGGGCGGTGCCGACGCCGTGCTGGCCGCCAGCATCTTCCACTACGGTGAGTTCACCGTGGCGCAGGCCAAGGCCCGCATGGCCGAACGCGGGATCCCGGTCCGGCTCTGACCGGTTTCAGGTCCGGTCGTTGCGCAGCTGGTACTGCCGCTCCAGGCGGTCTTCGAGTTCACCCAGGCTCGCACTGAGACCATTGCCGTTCTGCTCGATCACCTCGGTCATGGCGGCTTGCAGGCGGTCCACCTTCAGGTGCAGCTTCTCGGCCAGATCGATCTCCCGCGCGGCCGTGGCCTGCATCTCGGCTTGCAGGAACGTGCGCAACTCGGTGAAACGGGAGGCCTCGGCCTTGTCGGCCAGCGTGCGTTGCTCCGACGCTTCGCGCGTAACGCGGCGCACTTCCATCATGTGCGTGGTCTGCTGGTAGACCAGCGCGGCCAGAAACACGATCAGCACCACGGCAAGCATCGCCAGGAGCACGAGGCCAAGCGGCGCCTGCACCTCTGTGAAGCCGAAGTTCAAGGCCGTGGGTTGCAGGATCTGGGCGAAGTTGAGTGCCACGAAGCCGGCGACCAGCAGGATGAACAGGATGAGGAGGAGGGTGCGGATTTTCATGGGTTTCCTGTGCGCGTGCTGCGCAGTGGCAAGTGATCGGATCGGGCATCGGTCTCGTCAGAACCGGTCTCATCGTAGCGACTTTGCCCGCGCTGACACATCGGGGCACAAATGCCCATGTTAGATTCGTTGCATGAACTGGTTGGACGAAGTGAAGTGGGATGCGCAGGGCCTCGTGCCCGTGATCGCGCAGGAGGCGGCCACGGGTGATGTGCTCATGTTCGCGTGGATGAACCGCGAGGCGCTGGAGAAAACGGCCGAGTTGGGGCGCGCGGTGTATTTCAGCCGCTCGCGCAACAAGCTGTGGTTCAAGGGCGAAGAGTCGGGCCACGTGCAGACCGTGCACGACATCCGCATGGACTGTGACAACGACGTGGTGCTGCTCAAGGTCACCCAGCTGGGCCACGAGCCCGGTATTGCCTGCCACACGGGTCGTCACAGCTGTTTTTTCCAGCGCCTGGACCGAGATCAGTGGCATGCGGTCGAGCCGGTGCTCAAAGACCCCGAATCCATTTACAAGTGAGCCGCGCATGAACCCCACCGACGACCTGGAGCGTCTGGCCGCCGTGATCGAAAGCCGCAAGCCGGCCAGCGGCGGCAATCCCGAGAAGAGTTATGTCGCCCGGCTGCTGCACAAAGGGCCGGACAGCTTCCTCAAGAAGATCGGCGAAGAAGCCACCGAAGCCGTGATGGCCGCCAAGGACCTGGACCACGGCGGCGACCCGCAAAAGCTGGTGAATGAGGTGGCCGACCTCTGGTTTCATTGCATGATCGCGCTGGCCCACTACCGGCTCGGACCGGCCGATGTGGTGGCCGAGCTGGTGCGCCGCGAAGGCTTGAGCGGCCTGGAAGAAAAAGCCATGCGCAAGGTGCGGGCGCGCGAAGCCGGCACCGAGTCCGATGCCCAATGAGAGGACACCACCATGAGCGACATCATCGACGTTGAACCGGTCGACAGTGAACGCGCCCAGTCCCTCAAGACGATTGGCTGGGTCAGTTACATCCTGCACCTCATCGTGGCGGTGGGCGCGGTGTTGCCCGCCACCCAGCCCGGCGTGGCCTTGCTGATCGTGGCGCTGGTCATCGATCTGGTGAAAAAAGGCGATGCCGAAGGCACCTGGCAGGCCAGCCATTTTTCCTGGCGCATCCGCACCGTGATCTGGGCCGCCGTGCTCTACCTGGTCACGTTGCCGCTGTGGCTGCTCTTTGTGCTGCCGGGCTGGATTGCCTGGGGCGTCATCTCCATCTGGTTCCTCTACCGCATCGTCAAGGGCATGGTGCGCATGAACGCCAACCAGGCCATGCCCGATTGAATACTCTGCGCTGCCGACATGACCGCACACGACCCCAACTGCATCTTCTGCAAGATCATCGCTGGCCAGATTCCGTCGAGGAAGGTGTACGAGGACGAAGACCTCTTTGCCTTCCACGACATCCATCCCTGGGCGCCGGTGCATTTCCTGCTGGTGCCCAAGCTGCACATTGCGTCCATGGCGCAGCTCGGGCCCGAACACGAGCGGCTCATGGGCCGGATGATGGTGCTCGCGCCCAAGCTCGCTACGGAGCAGGGCTGCAACCCGTATCCCGAGGGCGGTTTTCGCATCCTGTGCAACACGGGCAGCGAGGGCGGACAGGAGGTTCACCACCTGCATGTGCATGTGATGGGCGGCCCCAGACCCTGGTTGCGCGGCTGACCTCGCCGCCGTTGGCGCCGCAGCCCGCGGCGACGGTGCTGGAATTGCCTGCCCAACGGGCTTGAACTACTGCACGGGCTTAGAATCCCACCCACAGCGCACTGCGCAACACCTCAATATCTGGAGTAAACCATGGGTTCGTTTTCAATCTGGCATTGGCTCATCGTGCTGCTCATCGTGGTGATGGTGTTCGGTACGAAGAAGCTCAAGAACATCGGCTCTGATCTGGGCGGCGCTGTCAAGGGCTTCAAGGACGGGATCAAGGAAGGCGGACAAAACCCCGCCGACACCGCATCGGCCCCGGCCGGCCAAGTGACCCAGGAAACCCGCGCCGACAAGAACGCCATCGACGTAGAAGCCAAGCAAAAAAGCTGATCTTCCCGAGCGCTGCGGTGACACCACTCGCCGCCTGAGCGTCCACCCCCCAGGCTCGTTCCGAGCCCGAACCGCCCGCAGGATGGCCGACACATGATTGATTTGGGCATTTCCAAACTCGCCCTCATCGGGGCTGTGGCGTTGATCGTCATCGGCCCCGAGAAGTTGCCGCGTGTGGCGCGCACCGTCGGTGCCCTGCTGGGCAAGGCGCAGCGCTATGTGGCCGACGTGAAGTCCGAGGTCAGCCGCTCCATGGAGCTCGAAGAGCTCAAGAAAATGAAGGATTCGGTGACCAGTGCCGCGCGCGACGTGGAGCAGTCGGTGCAGAGCGGCGCCAGCGATTTCGAGAAGTCGTGGTCCGATGCCACCGCCGGGCTCGATGACAGCAACAGTTCGTCCTACAGCTCGAACGACAGCCTCGGTTCACTCGAACCACCGGTGTACAAACACCCCAAAAAGAACTGGCGGCTCAAGCAGAAAGCCATGCCCCAGTGGTTCAAGGCCCGCACCGGGGTGCGTACTCGCACCCAATCCGGCGCGGCCCGCGTGGCCCGCTTTCGGCCCCGCTCCTCTTCCGCCCCCCGCTGATGTCCGACACCGAAAAATCCACCGACGAACTCGCCGGTTCCGAACAACCGTTCGTGCAGCACCTGATGGAGCTGCGGGACAGATTGCTCTACGGTGTCATTGGTCTTGCGATCTGCATGGCCCTGTTGGCGTTCTGGCCCGGCCCCAGCGGATTGATCGACTTGATTGCCGTGCCCATCCGTGCACACATGCCACCGGACGCCAAGCTGATTGCCGTGGGCGTGTTCTCGCCCTTTTTCGTGCCCATCAAGGTGCTGGCCATGGCGGCCCTGCTGCTGTCGCTGCCGTGGTGGATGTACCAGGTGTGGGCCTTCGTGGCGCCGGGCCTCTACAGCCATGAAAAGCGTTTTGCCATCCCGCTGATCGTGCTGGGCAGCTTGCTGGCTTACGTGGGCATCGGTTTTGTCCAGTTCTTCGTGCTGGACAAGATGTTCGGCTTCATCCAGCAGTTCACACCCGCCAGTGTGGCCGCCACGCCCGACATTGCCTCGTACGTGGAGGCCATCCTGTCGCTCTACCTCGCCTTTGGCCTGGCTTTCCAGGTGCCCATCGTGGTGGTGCTGCTGGTGAAGATGAACATGGTGACGGTGGACAAACTCAAGGAGTTCCGCGGCTACTTCATCGTGGTGGCTTTCGTGATTGCAGCGGTGGTCACGCCGCCCGACGTGATCTCGCAACTCGCCCTCGCCGTGCCCATGTGCATCCTGTACGAAATCGGCATCTGGGGCGCGCAGTGGTTCATCAAGGCGGCTGCTCCCACCGAAGCCGAGGCCGCCGAAAAGGAATCCGCTTCCTGAACAGCGGCCTTCATCGCCTCATCGTGCAGACGCCTGGCGCGCAACGTTGCGCCGACCCGGCGTGACCTGCACCTGAAGCTTGCCTTCGCGGCGCGTCACATCCAATGGCGAGGCCGTTCCCGGTTGCAGCGCTGCCACTGCAGACAGCAGTTGGGGCACCGTGCTCACAGGTTTGCCACCCACCGCAGTGATCACGTCACCGGGACGGATGCCGGCTTGTGCGGCCGGGCCGTTCTGCAAGACCCCTGTGATCACCACGCCGGCACCAGGCGCCAGACCAAAGCTTTCTGCCAGTTCGGGTGTGAGGTCTTGAGGCTCCACACCAATCCATCCGCGTGTGACCTGACCGTCTCGCACGATCGCGTCCAGCACGTTGCGCGCGGTGGACGTGGGGATGGCAAAACCAATGCCCATCGATCCACCCGAGCGCGAATAGATGGCCGTGTTGATGCCCATCAGGTGCCCTTTGACGTCCACCAGCGCCCCGCCCGAGTTCCCCGGGTTGATCGCGGCGTCGGTCTGGATGAAGTTCTCGAAGGTGTTGATGCCCAGTTGTGTGCGACCCAACGCACTCACGATGCCGCTGGTCACGGTCTGCCCGACGCCGAACGGGTTGCCGATGGCCAGCACCTGATCGCCGATTTCCAGGGCGTCGGAGTTACCCAGCGTGATCACGGGCAGGTCGGTCAGCTCGATCTTCAGGATGGCAAGGTCGGTTTCCGGGTCGGTGCCGATCACCTTGGCCGCACTCTTGCGACCGTCGTTGAGGATGACCTCGATTTCGTCGGCTTCCTCGATCACGTGGTTGTTGGTCAGCACATAACCCGCCGGGCTCACGATGACGCCCGAACCCAGGCCGGTTTGCGGCTGGCTCTGAGCCTGGTCGCCGAAAAAGAAGCGAAACCAGGGGTCGGCGCTCTGCGCACCACTGACCGCAGCCTTGCTGGTGTTGATGCTCACCACCGCGGGCGAAGCAGCCCGCGCGGCGCTGCGAAAACTGGACGAAGCGTCGACCGCGGCGGGTGCTGTGCCCAGCGAGGGCGCTTCCAGCACCGGCACCACCGAGGCCACGGACGCCGAGCGCCCGAGCCACTGGGGCTGCAGGGTGGCCACCACAAACAGGGCCGCCACCAGCACGGTGACGGTTTGGGCGAACAGGAGCCAGAGTCGTTTCATGGGGGAGCTGGATAAGGGTTGGATACGGCACTCATTGTCCTGCAAATGGGTGCTGGCATGCGGTGTTCAATCCCGCCGGGCATGGCGCAGGTGCGGTGTCAGAATGGACGGCCTTTGTGGCCCACAGCCGAACCGAAAATCCCATGCCCACCGATCGTTCTCCGCCGCCTGCCGTTTCCCGCGAGGCCCTCGCCCATACGCTGGACCAGTTGCTCCAGCCCGCGCTGTTCAAGGACTATGGTCCCAACGGGTTGCAGGTCGAAGGCCGCGCGGAGGTGCGCAAGCTTGTGAGCGGGGTGACCGCCAGCCGTGCCTTGATCGATGCTGCGATTGCCGAAGGCGCCGACGCCATCCTGGTGCACCACGGCCTGTTCTGGCGCGGCCAGGACGGTCGTGTGACAGGCTGGATGAAGCAGCGCCTGTCGCGCCTGCTGGCCCACGACATCAACCTGCTGGCCTACCACCTGCCGCTGGACGCGCACGCCGAGCTGGGCAACAACGCGCAACTCGCACAGCACCTGGGGGTGACGCTCTACACCGATGCGCGCGGACGCTTTGGCGAGCAGTCGCTGGGCTTCATGGGCCACAGGCCGTCGGCGTCGGCAGCCGCATTGGCCGATCACGTGGCCGGGCAATTGGGTCGCGCCGTCACACTGGTGGCCGAACCCGATCGGCCGGTGCGGCACGTTGCCCTGTGCACGGGCGGGGCGCAGGGCTACTTCGAGTCCGCCATTGCCGCCGGTGCCGATGTGTTCATCACCGGCGAGATCTCGGAGCCACAGGCCCACTACGCCCGCGAATGCGGCGTGGCCTATATCGCCTGTGGGCACCATGCGTCCGAGCGCTACGGCGCACCGGCGGTGGGCGCACATGTGGCGTCCCAGCTTGGGTTGGAGCATGTGTTCATCGACATCGACAACCCGGCTTGAACCCCGATGAAGCCAGCCTCTCGCCCTCTGCACGGTTCTTGCCCCATCGTTTTGACCATGGGGGACCCGGCCGGCATCGGCCCGGAGATCATTGTCAAAGCCTTCGCCGAACGACCCGCGCTGTTGCGGCAAATCGTGGTGGCCGGCGACGTGCAGACCTTGCACCAGGCGGCGCGCCGGCTGGCCACCGGGTCAACACCTTTGATGCTGGCGGAGATTGCCGAGGTCGATCAACTTGCGGCGGTGCCCCCGGGTTGCATGGCGGTGGTGCAGGCGTGCAAGCTGAACCAGCCGGTGGAGATCGGGCGTATCAGCGCGCATGCCGGTCGGGCGGCCGCCGATTGCATCGAATGGGCCGCCCAGGCCGCGCTGCGGGGTCGGGCGCGCGCCGTCGTGACCGCGCCGATCCACAAGGAGGCCCTGGCCGCCGCGGGCGTCGAGTATCCAGGACACACCGAACTGTTGCAGGCGCTCAGCGCGGCGCACCTGGACGTGTCTGTGGCCGAAATGCCGGTGCGCATGATGTTGAGTTGCCCCGGTCTGAGCACGGTGCTCGTGAGCATCCACGTGTCGCTCCGTCAGGCGCTGGACGCGGTGACCACCGAGCAGGTGTTGCAAACCATCCGAATCACACACGCGCATTTTCTGCACATCGGTGTGGCGGCACCACGGATTGCCGTCGCGGGGCTCAACCCGCACGCGGGGGAGGGCGGTTTGTTCGGGGTGGAAGATCGTGACGGGATCGCCCCGGCCATTGAGCGCGCGCGGCAGGAGGGGGTGGATGCCAGCGGCCCGCACGCCCCGGACACCGTGTTCATGCGGGCGCGGCAAGGTGCCTTCGATGTGGTCGTGGCCATGTACCACGACCAGGGGCTCATCCCGGTGAAGCTGCTGGGCCTGGACCACGGCGTGAACACCACATTGGGTTTGCCCTTTGTGCGCACCAGCCCCGACCACGGCACGGCGTTCGACATCGCAGGCACCGGGCGCGCCAGCCCCTCCAGCTTGCTGGCCGCGATCGACGCGGCCCTGGCGGCCAGCGTTACTTCTTGAGGCTGTCGCGGATTTCGCGCAGCAGCACCACATCTTCAGGCGTGGCCACCGGGGCGGGTGGCGCAACCGGGGTCTCGCGCTTGAGTCGGTTGACCTGCTTGACCATCATGAAGATGATGAACGCGAGGATGGTGAAGTTGATGGCCACGGTGATGAAATTGCCATAGGCCAGCGTGGGCACGCCAGCGGTCTTGAGCGCCGCCAGCGTGGGAGCCGTGCCCTCGGGCACCTTGCCCAGCGCCACATACAGATTGGTGAAGTCGAGGTTCCCGAAGATCGAGCCCACCAGCGGCATGATGATGTCGTCCACCATCGAGGTGACGATCTTGCCGAACGCGCCTCCGATGATCACGCCCACGGCCAGATCGATGACATTGCCCTTGACGGCAAATTCCTTGAATTCCTGCATCACACTCATGCTGCTTCCCCTCGGCTGGATGGTTGTCGTTTCTGCCCGTTGCCCCGCTCCCGGGGTGGGCGAAATCGATTCTCACACAAGGGTTGCCGCCAGCGCGACACCCAGGCGTTGAAAGAGACCCTTTGCCCCGCAAGCCTGACCGCAATAGCCCAGTCCGCTGCCCCGGCAACCGGGGGTTGCCTTGGTGTGCTCCAGTACAATGCCGGGTTGTCCCTGATGTACCGTCCTGAAGTCTCATTGAAAGAGTTCCATGAGTGAAGCTACCGCCCAAGCGCCTGCGAGCAGCAGCCGCCGTACCTGGCTGATCACGTCCTGCGCCATGGGTGGCGTGGGTGCAGCCGCAGTTGCTGTGCCCTTCGTGAGCACCTTCCAGCCGTCCGAGCGTGCCAAGGCCGCCGGTGCTGCCGTCGAGGTCGACATTTCCGGCATCCAGCCCGGTGAAAAAATCGTGGTTGAGTGGCGCGGCAAGCCGGTGTGGATCCTGCGTCGCACGCCCGAGCAGCTTGCCGCACTTGAAACCATCGAAGGTGAGCTGGCCGATCCCAACTCGAACCGCACCGCCTACCCGACGCCCGAGTACGCCAAGAACCGCCATCGCTCGATCAAGCCCGAATTTCTGGTCACTGTGGGTATCTGCACCCACCTGGGTTGCTCGCCCGGTGACAGGCTGACACCCGGTCCCCAGCCCTCGTTGCCGGATGACTGGAAAGGTGGCTTCCTGTGCGCATGCCACGGCTCCACCTTCGACGTGGCGGGCCGCGTGTTCAAGAACAAGCCGGCTCCAGACAACCTGGAAGTGCCTCCGCACTACTACCTGTCGGACACCAGGCTGCTGGTCGGTGAAGAGAAGCAGGCCTGAGCCACAGCGGTTCCGAGCGACATCAGACAACGCCACACAGAGGCAACCCATGGCTGAATTCAAAGAAGTTTCCCCCAACGCCCCGATCGCCGAAAAGGCGCTGAACTGGGTCGACAACCGGTTCCCGCTCTCCAAGCTCTACAACGAGCACCTGGCCGAGTACTACGCGCCGAAGAACTTCAACTTCTGGTATTTCTTCGGTTCGCTCGCACTGCTCGTGCTTGTGATCCAGATCGTCACCGGCATCTTTTTGGTCATGCACTACAAGCCCGACGCTGCTCTGGCTTTTGCATCGGTCGAATACATCATGCGCGACGTGCCCTGGGGCTGGTTGATCCGCTACATGCACTCCACCGGCGCTTCGGCGTTCTTCGTCGTGGTGTACCTGCACATGTTCCGTGGCCTGATCTACGGCAGCTACCGCAAGCCACGCGAGCTGGTCTGGGTGTTCGGTTGCGCCATCTTCCTGTGCCTGATGGCCGAAGCCTTCATGGGTTACCTGTTGCCCTGGGGCCAGATGTCCTACTGGGGCGCGCAGGTGATCGTGAACCTGTTCGCCGCCATTCCCTTTGTCGGTCCTGATCTGGCGCTGCTGATCCGTGGTGACTTCGTGGTGGGTGATGCCACGCTCAACCGCTTCTTCAGTTTCCACGTCATTGCAGTTCCGTTGGTGCTGCTGGGCCTGGTCGTGGCGCACATCATCGCGCTGCACGAAGTGGGTTCCAACAACCCCGACGGCGTGGAGATCAAGGCGAAGAAAGATGCCAAGGGCATCCCGCTGGACGGCATTCCTTTCCACCCCTACTACACCGTGCACGACGTGCTCGGCGTGTCGGTGTTCCTCATGCTGTTCTCCGCGATCATCTTCTTCGCGCCCGAGTTCGGTGGTTATTTCCTCGAGTACAACAACTTCATCCCGGCCGATCCGCTGGTCACGCCGCTGCACATCGCACCGGTCTGGTACTTCACGCCGTTCTATTCGATGCTGCGCGCCATCACCAGCGAGATGATGTTCGCCTTGGTGGCCATCGTTGTGATTGCCGCCGTGCTCGGCGCGCTCAAGGCCAAGGTGTCCGGCGCCATCAAGGGCGGCATCGTGATCGCTGCGGTCGTCTTGGTGGCGCTCATGCTCGCCATCGACGCCAAGTTCTGGGGTGTGGTTGCCATGGGCGGCGCCGTCATCATCCTGTTCTTCCTCCCCTGGCTGGACCACAGCCCGGTGAAGTCGATCCGTTACCGCCCGACCTGGAACAAATACCTGTACGGCGTGTTCGTCATCAACTTCCTGATCCTGGGTTACCTGGGTGTGCTGCCACCATCGCCAATCGGCGAGCGTGTGTCCCAAGTCGGCACCTTGTTCTACTTCGGCTTCTTCCTGCTGATGCCTTGGTGGAGCCGCCTGGGCGAGTTCAAGCCCGTGCCCGACCGCGTCACCTTCCAGCCCCACTGAACCCCGAAGAGCCAATTCAGAGAGTCAAGCAAATGAAAAAAATCCTCTTGGGCTTCGCGCTGGCATTGGGTATGTCGGGCGCAGCCGTGGCCGCCGGCGGAAGCATTCCGCTGGACAAGGCACCCCAGCGCACCAACGACATGGCCGCCCTGCAAAACGGCGCCAAGCTGTTCGTGAACTACTGCCTCAGCTGCCACTCTGCAGCGTTCATGCGCTACAACCGCCTGCGCGACATCGGCCTGAACGACAAGCAGATCGCAGAAAACCTCACGTTTGCCACCGACAAGATCGGTGACACGATGAAGGCGTCGATCGATCCGAAGCAGGCCAAACAATGGTTCGGTGTGAACCCGCCCGACCTGACCTTGATTGCCCGCTCGCGTTCGAGCAAGGCGGGCACGGGCGCGGACTACGTCTACACCCTGCTTCGCACCTACTACCGCGACGACACCAAGCCCACCGGCTGGAACAACCTGGCCTTCCCCAACATCGGCATGCCCAACCCCTTGTGGGAGTTGCAGGGTGAGCAGCGCCCGGTGATGGAGAAGGTGATGAGCCACGGCCACGAGGTCGAGCGCGTCAAGGGTTGGGCCACCGTCAAGCCCGGCACCATGAGTGCTGCCGAGTACGACAACAACGTGGGCGACCTGGTGGCCTATCTGCAATGGATGGCCGAGCCGGCTCAAAACAGCCGCGTGCGCCTCGGCGTGTGGGTGATGTTGTTCCTGGCCGCGTTCACCGTGGTGGCCTGGCGCCTGAATGCCTCGTTCTGGAAAGACATCAAATAATCCCATCCGACAGGGTCGGCGGCGATGTCCGCTGGCCTGTCTGTTCCGCAGTGGTTTGCAGTGTCCGTATGACACGAACGCAAACCACTGTTTTTTGCTTTAAGGAGACACCCTCATGATGGTCTTGTACTCGGGCACCACCTGCCCGTATTCCCACCGCTGCCGCTTCGTCTTGTTCGAAAAAGGCATGGACTTCGAGATCCGGGATGTCGACCTCTACAACAAGCCTGAAGACATCAGCGTCATGAACCCGTACGGCCAGGTGCCCATCCTGGTCGAGCGCGACCTCATCCTGTATGAGTCGAACATCATCAACGAGTACATCGACGAGCGCTTTCCCCATCCCCAGCTGATGCCCGGGGACCCCGTGGACCGTGCCCGTGTGCGCCTGTTCCTGCTGAACTTCGAGAAGGAGCTGTTCACGCACGTGTCCATGCTCGAATCGCGCGCGACCAAAGGCAACGAAAAGGCGCTGGAGAAGGCACGCGCACACATCCGCGACCGCCTCACGCAGCTGGCCCCGGTGTTCTTGAAAAACAAGTTCATGCTGGGCGACAACTTCTCCATGCTGGATGTGGCCATCGCCCCGCTGTTGTGGCGCCTGGATTTCTACGGCATTGAGCTCAGCAAGAACGCCGCGCCTCTGCTCAAGTACGCCGAACGCATCTTCTCGCGCCCGGCTTACATCGAAGCGCTGACGCCTTCCGAGAAAGTGATGCGCAAGTGATGGTGGACCCGGTTTCGACCGGGTCATCTTCTGGCACAGTGACCTTGCATGAGCCCCGCTGACACGGACATCCCCTCCACCCGCCCGTACCTGATTCGTGCCTTGCACGAGTGGTGCTCGGACAACGGGTTCTCTCCGTACATCGCGGTGCAGGTGGACGCGTCCGTGCAGGTGCCGATGGAGTTCGTGAAGAACGGCGAGATCGTGCTCAACGTCGGCGTGGACGCCACGAGTTCGCTCAGGCTGGGCAACGATTTCATCGAGTTCAAGGCGCGCTTCGGCGGCGTGGCACGCGAGATCGTGGTGCCCATCAGCCATGTGGTGGCGATCTACGCGCGCGAGAACGGACAGGGCATGGCTTTCCCGGCGCCTGCACCTGCCACCCTGTACGCGGTCAAGTCGGGTGCGCCTGCAGATGGGCTGGCTCCGGATGAGCACACGGATGGCAGCCCGGATGTCACATCACGCAGTCCGCTGCGTTCGGTCAAAAGTGACGTCAATAGCGAAGGTCAGGCAGACGATGCCGCCGGTCAAACAGACGAACCGCCCGAGCCCCCCACCGATGGTCCCGGGCGCATGCCGGGTCGGCCGCAGCTCAAGCGCGTCAAGTAAACTCGTGCCCTCTTTGCCGCTTTAGCTCAGTTGGTAGAGCAATCGCCTTGTAAGCGATAGGTCGTCTGTTCGAGTCAGACAAGCGGCACCAAGACCCACACGCCGGCCATTGGCCCTCACGCGAGGCGCGTTCATCGCCCCGGCATTTGGACTTTGATGCGGATTGCGTTAACCTGCGCACCGCTTTGGGTCAGCGCCCGTTGGAACGCTGGCAGCAGTTGCCTCAGTTTGGTCGAGGCGGCGGCGCTGCCCACCAGGAGACACCATTCCTGTTCGTTCAACGGGCCAGCCACCACGTGCTGGCGCATCGCCGGCGGTATCAGGTGCTGAATCTGCTCCATGCAGTGTTGGGACTCGCGGATGCGTTCCCTCAACAAGGCCAACGATGGCGCAGCGCCCACAGCCTGTTCCAGGCTGAAGACGTTTCGGGGTCGTTGATCGGTGGCCATGTGGTTCGACGGGATGGGTGCTCGCTGCCCACCGCAAGGAAAGGTTTCAGAGTGCACATCATTATCACGGACGCCTGGCTGGCCAAGAGCCGCGCATTGCACCTCAGTGGCATCAAGCTCGTGGGCGCGGCTGCTTTGGCAGCTGTGATGTTGATGCTGGCATCGATTGCCACCTACCACTGGTTCTTTCTCGAGGGCGTTCGCCAGGGTTGGCCTGGCTTTGCTTCGGTTGCCAAGCTGGTTCATCCGAACGACGCAGGCTCCAAGGACGCCTACATGCGCGCCAATCTGGACGCCATGGCACGCAAGCTGGGCGAGATGCAGGCCCGCATGATTCAAATCGATTCGCTCGGTGAACGCGTGGCCGGTTTGGCTGGGCTGAATCCGGCGGAGTTCAAGAATGCGCCTGGATCCGGCGGCTCGCTGGTGGCCAGTCGCGACATCAGCATGCAGGAATTGATGCAGGCCCTGGACACCGTCGAAGTTTCCAGCGGCTCAAGGGTTGACTGGCTCACCGTGGTGGAGTCCCGCCTGTTCGACCAGAAAATTCGCCAGACGCTCATTCCCACCGAGAAGCCGGTCGACGGCGTTCGGGTGGGCTCATCTTTCGGTTTTCGCATCGATCCCATCACGGGTCACTCGGCCTTGCACACCGGGCTTGATTTCCCGGCCGATGTAGGCACGCCGATTCTGGCCGCCGCCGGCGGTGTGGTCGTCGTGCAGGAGTACCACTCGGCTTACGGCAACATGATCGAGATCGACCATGGCAACGATTTGATCACCCGTTACGCCCACGCCTCCCAGACCTTTGTGAAGAAGGGAGACATCGTCAAACGTGGACAGAAGATCGCCAGTGTCGGCTCCACGGGCCGCTCCACCGGCCCTCACCTGCACTTTGAAGTCTGGGTGGCGGGCGTTCCGCAAGATCCCCAGCGTTTCCTGGACGCGGGGGAAAAGATCGCGTCCGCCAAGCCCGCCGTGCCGGGTCCGCGCAAGCCTTGAACGCAGGCCTGCCACGGCAGGTAAAATCGCCGCTTTGCTCTTGAAAGCCCCGCGTTCGCCGGCACATCATTGGCGCCGGGCGCACGCCCTCCAGGTTCGCAAGAACTCTCCACTTTCTTTTGCCTGCCCGGCACCCTCTGGGTGTCTGGTGCAGGCCCGCATGTATGGCCACAAACTTCCTCACCAAACTTTTTGGTAGCCGCAACGACCGACTGCTCAAGACCTACCGCAAAACGGTGGAGCGCATCAATGGTCTGGAGGCGGAGTTTGAAAAGCTCAGCGATGACGAGCTCCGTGGCAAGACCGAATCCTTCAAGCAGCGCATAGCGCAGGGCGAGAGCCTGGATGCCTTGTTGCCGGAAGCTTTTGCGGTCGTGCGCGAAGGCAGCAAGCGCGTCATGAAGATGCGTCATTTCGACGTGCAGCTGGTGGGTGGACTCGCCTTGCACCACGGCAAGGTGGCCGAGATGCGCACGGGCGAGGGCAAGACCCTGACGGCCACATTGCCGGTGTACCTGAACGCACTGACCGGCAAAGGTGTGCATGTGGTAACGGTGAACGACTACCTGGCCAGCCGCGACGCACAGTGGATGGGACGCCTCTACAACTTCCTCGGTCTCTCGGTCGGCATCAACCTGCCGCAAGCGCCGCGAGAAGAGAAGCAGGCCGCTTACCGTTCCGACATCACCTACGGCACCAACAACGAGTACGGCTTCGACTATTTGCGCGACAACATGGTGTACGAGGCTGCTGACCGCGTTCAGCGCGGCCTGAACTTCGCCATCGTCGACGAGGTGGACTCGATCCTGATCGACGAAGCCCGCACGCCACTGATCATCAGCGGTCAGGCCGAAGACCAGACGCAGACCTACATGGCCATCAAGCAGCTGGTGCCGCATCTGGTGCGTCAGGAAGGCGAAGCCGATGTGCGCACGGGCGAGGGCGTCATCAAGCCGGGTGACTTCACGGTGGACGAGAAGGCGCATGCCATTCACATGACCGAGCAAGGCCATGAACACGCCGAGCAGCTGCTCAGCCAGGCGGGTCTGTTGCCAGAAGGCGCGTCGCTTTACGACCCGGCCAACATCGCACTGCTGCACAACCTGGTCACCTCGCTCAAGGCCCACCACCTCTACCACCGCGACCAGCACTACGTGAACCAGAACGGCGAGATCGTGATCGTCGACGAGTTCACCGGTCGCTTGATGACCGGGCGGCGCTGGAGTGACGGCCTGCACCAGGCGGTCGAAGCCAAGGAAGGTGTGGCCATCCAGCCCGAGAACCAGACGCTGGCGTCCATCACCTTCCAGAACTACTTCCGCCTGTACGGCAAGCTCTCGGGCATGACCGGCACGGCCGACACCGAGGCCTATGAATTCCAAGAAATCTACAGCCTGGAGACGGTGGTGATTCCGCCGAACCGCCTGAGCAAACGTGTTGATCAGCTGGACCGTGTCTACAAGACCACGAAAGAAAAGTACGTCGCGGCCATTCAGGACATTCGTGAGTGCCATGAGCGTGGCCAACCTGTGCTGGTGGGCACCTCGTCGATCGAGAACTCGGAAATCATCGCCGAGCTGTTGGTCAAGGAGGGCCTGCCCCACGAGGTGCTGAACGCCAAGCAGCATGCACGCGAGGCAGACATCATCATCCAGGCGGGCCGCCCGGGTGGCATCACCATCGCCACCAACATGGCCGGTCGCGGCACCGACATCGTGCTCGGCGGCAACCTGGAGAAGATGGTTGACGCGGTGCAGAACGACGCCTCCCTGGACGACGCCACCAAGGCTGCGCGCATTGAAACACTGCGCCAGAACTGGCAAGCCGATCACGAGAAGGTCAAGGCACTGGGTGGCTTGCGCATCATCGCCACCGAGCGTCACGAATCGCGCCGCATCGACAACCAGCTGCGGGGCCGTTCGGGTCGTCAGGGCGATCCGGGTTCGTCGCGTTTCTATTTGAGTCTGGACGATTCGCTGATGCGCATCTTCGCGGGCGACCGCGTGCGCGCGATCATGGACCGCCTGAAGATGCCCGAGGGCGAGGCGATCGAGGCCGGCATCGTCACGCGCAGCATCGAAAGCGCGCAGCGCAAGGTCGAGGCCCGCAACTTCGACATCCGCAAGCAGCTGCTGGAATACGACGACGTGTCCAACGACCAGCGCAAGGTGATCTACCAGCAGCGCAACGACATCCTGGATGCCGTATCGCTGCGCGCACAGATCGATTCTTTGCGTGATGGTTGTTTTGCCGATCTGGTGCACCAGTACGTGCCCGAAGGCAGTGTGGAAGAGCAATGGGACCTGCCGACACTGGAGCGCGTGCTGCGCGAAGAGTGGGCGGTGGATGTGCCGGTGACGACCTGGGTGTCTGACGCCGAGTCGATCGACGCGGAAGAGGTCGCCGAGCGTGTCGTGGCTGCAGCCAAGGCGGCGTTCGAAGCCAAGGTTCAGATCGTGGGCGAAGTGAACTTCACCCAGTTCGAGCGCGTGGTGCTGCTGCAGACCATCGACGGGCAATGGCGCGAACACCTGTCTGCGCTGGACTACCTGCGCCAGGGCATTCATCTGCGCGGATATGCGCAGAAACAGCCCAAGCAGGAGTACAAGCGCGAGGCCTTTGTGCTGTTTGGTCAGTTGCTGGACACCGTGAAGAACGATGTGACACGCGTGTTGATGAACGTGCGTGTGCAGTCCGCCGAGCAGATGGCGCAGGCGGCCGACCAGATGGAAGAGCGCGCAGAGCAGATCGCCAATGTGACCTACACCGCGCCCACCGAAACCGGTGAAGCCGAGACGGTGGGTGCGGCCGGCGCTGCACCGCGTCCCGTGGGCGATGTGCCGCGCGTGGGCCGAAACGATCCTTGCCCCTGCGGCAGCGGCAAAAAATACAAGCAGTGCCACGGCAAGCTGGACTGATGCGCCGGGACCCAGGGTCCCGCAGGTTCCACTGACTGGCTCAACCCTGAATCCACGGAGTCCCCCATGCCCGTTCAACTCGAGACGCCCTCGGCCATCGACCTGTTCCCCATCGCAGGTGTGCGCATCGGTGTGGCTGAAGCCGGCATCCGCAAGGCCAACCGCAAAGACCTCACGGTGTTCTTGCTGGACGAAGGCTGTGCGGTCGGTGCGGTGTTCACCCAGAACCGCTACGCCGCAGCCCCGGTGCAGGTGTGCCGCGAACACCTGGCCGCTGGGCAGGGCGTGCGAGCGCTGGTGATCAACACCGGCAACGCCAACGCCGGCACGGGCGAGCCGGGTCTTGCGAATGCACGTCAGACCTGCACCGCTTTGGCTTTGTCCCTGGGGGTGCGCCACGAGCAGGTGCTGCCGTTTTCCACCGGTGTGATCATGGAGCCGCTGCCGCTCGATCGCCTGCTCGCGGGTTTGCCGGCCGCCCTCACCGACGCGGCGCAACCGCAAAACGACAGCGGCGCGCAGTGGCTGCTGGCTGCCCAGGGCATCATGACCACCGACACCCTGCCCAAGGCCTGCAGTCAGCGCATGACCATCGATGGACAGGTTGTGCACGCCACCGGCATCGCCAAAGGGGCCGGCATGATCCGCCCGAACATGGCGACCATGCTGGGTTTCCTGGCCACCGACGCCGCCGTGGCGCCCGCACTCATGAACGAGCTGGCCCGCCGCCTGGCCGACGCCTCGTTCAACCGCGTCACGGTGGACGGCGACACGAGCACCAACGATTCGTTTGTGGTGGTGGCCACCGGTCAAGCGGGCCACGCTCCCATCACCGACCTGAACAGCCCGGCGGGACAGGCGCTGGTGGATGGCTTGACGAATGTGGCGCGTTTTCTCGCGCATGCCATCGTGCGCGACGGAGAAGGCGCCACGAAGTTCATCACCATCCAGGTTGAAGGCGGTCGCACCACCGCCGAATGCCTGTTGGCAGCCTACGCTGTCGCACATTCGCCCCTGGTCAAGACCGCGTTCTTTGCCAGCGATCCCAATCTCGGCCGCATTCTCGCCGCCGTGGGCTACGCCGGCATTCACGATCTTGATGTGAGCGGCATCGAGCTGCACCTGGGCGATGTGCACGTGGTCACCCAAGGCGGTCGCCATCCCGACTACCGTGAAGAAGACGGTCAGCGCGTGATGAAGCAAACCGAGATCCTGGTGCGCATTGGCCTGGGTCGTGGCAGCGCCACCGAGACGGTGTGGACCTGCGATTTCAGCCACGACTACGTGACCATCAACGCCGACTACCGGTCCTGAGTCGCGTGCCATGAACGAACAATTTGAACGCTTGCTCGCGCGTGCCGAGCAGTTGATGACCCGCATCGAATCGGTGCTGCCCCAACCCATGCAGGCACCCGACTGGTCGGCTGCGGTGGCTTGGCGCTACCGCAAACGTTCGAGCGGCCACGGCGCGCTGGAGCCGGTGCGCCACGTGGGTGCCATGCGCCTGAGCGATCTGCAGGAGATCGATGGACAGAAAGAAAAGATCCAGCGCAACACGCTGCAGTTCGTGCAGGGCCTGCCGGCCAACAACGTGTTGCTCACCGGAGCGCGCGGCACCGGCAAGTCCTCGCTGATCCGGGCCTGTCTCAATGAATACGCGCCGCAGGGCCTGCGCCTGATCGAGGTCGACAAGGCCGAGCTGGTGGACCTGCCCGACATCGTCGATGTGGTGTCCGAGCGGCCCGAGCGCTTCATCGTTTTTTGCGACGACCTCAGTTTTGAAGACGGTGAGCCCGGCTACAAGGCGCTCAAGTCCATCCTCGACGGTTCGGTGTCCGCAGCCAGCCCCAACGTGCTCATCTACGCCACGAGCAACCGGCGCCACCTCTTGCCCGAGTACATGAAGGAAAACCTCACCTACACCCACACCGCTGAAGGTGAGGTGCATCCAGGTGAGGTGGTGGAAGAGAAGATCTCGCTCTCGGAGCGGTTTGGTCTGTGGGTGAGCTTTTACCCGTTCAGCCAGGACGAATACCTCACCATCGTGGCGCAGTGGCTCTCGTCGTTCGGTGTGCCCGCTGCCGACATCGACGCAGCGCGTCCCCAGGCGCTGGTGTGGGCATTGGAGCGCGGTTCGCGCAGCGGACGCGTGGCCTACCAGTTCGCCCGCGACTACGCCGGCACGCACGCTTCAAAGGCATGAATTCCAAGGTCCTCGTCGTGGATGCCGACCCCGGCGTTGAACGACCGGTGGACCGGCCCGTGGTCGACGTGGCAGTGGGTTTGCTGATCGCGCCCGACGGCCATTTTCTGCTCACCTCGCGCCCGGTGGGCAAGGTGTATGCGGGCTACTGGGAATTTCCGGGCGGCAAACTCGAAGCCGGCGAGTCGGTCGAACAAGCCTTGCGCCGTGAACTGCAGGAAGAGATCGGTGTGACCATCGGCGCGGCCCACACGTGGCGCGACAGCCTGGTCGACTACCCGCACGCGCTGGTGCGCCTGCACTTCTGCAAGGTGTTTGACTGGACGGGTGCACTTCAGATGCGCGAGGGCCAGCAGTTCAGCTGGGAGACCTTGCCGGCGCGCTGCGCGCCAATTTTGCCGGGCACGGTGCCGGTGCTGGAGTGGCTTGCGCTTGAGCGCGGGCTTGAACTGAACTGACGCCGTTCGCTCACGACGTCCCGAAGTCCGGGTCGTTCTGGCTGTCCTGCTCGGGAAGTTTGAAACTTTCGGTGGCCCAGGCACCAAAGTCCATGTTCTTGCAACGCTCGCAGCAGAACGGCCGAAAGGCGTTGCTGGGTGCGTAGATGCTGGGGCCACCACACCCCGGGCAGCGAACGATCTTCTGTGGGCTGGTGCTGGCGTTCGCAGACATGGGATTCCGGCGGCAACGTTCAGGCGCAGAGCGTGAGCTCAAACGCGGTGTCGTCCTGCGCCGAGTGCAGGCGGTCGTCATCGCCTTGGCGCATCAAGCGAACCGACAACATCAATCGATTGCCGCTGATCTCGGGAATCAGACCGGAGCTCGGGTCCATGCGCAGTCGCAGCAACTGGAAGGTGCGGCCCTGGGGCAGGGTTTGCTGGAACTGCCCACCCGGCGCCACGACCTTTTGCGGCGAACCCGAATCCCGCAGCATCTTGAGCAGCAGGACGATGGACTCGGCCAGCGGCGCCAGCGGCACCGACCAGCGCTGCAGGTCCGCCTGGCGTTCTGCGGCACTGTGGTGCTGCCACTTGTAATAGGCCGGCAGATCGAATTCGCAGGTGCCCGCGGGGATGCCGATGCGGCTGCGGATGCTCATCAACCAGTCGTTTTCGGTCAAGGACTGACCTGTTTTGCCCACCAGACCGCTGAGCTGGGAAAAGCAGTCTTCCAGCTGGTCAATGGCTTCGTTGAGCGCCTGCTCCGAGATCATCGGATTCCCACGGTAGGAAATGAGCTGCTGCTTGTGCCGCTCGAGGTCTTTCAGAACGTCGGACTTCATGTCTGCCCGGGACGCCACTTCGATGATTTCGAAAATGGTCTGGATCGCGAAGTGGTGGTCCAGCGGGTGCTGGCGCGGAACCAATTCGACCATGCGCCGGAACAGTTGTTCAAGTCGCAGGTAGGTGCGGATGCGTTCGTTGAAAGGGTATTCGTACAGGATCACAGCAGCGTGGGTTCGCAGGGCGGGGCAGCGGGTGGGCGTTCATCATAGCCCGAACCGTTTGGCCAGCGCCTGAGCGAGGTGTTGCAGGTTGTCCAGGCCCTCTCCTTCGTTGAACACCACGAAGTCTGCGGCGGCCAGGCGCTGTTCGCGCGAACACTGGTTGCGCATGGCGGCCTCGATCGTGGTCAGATCCCATCCACTGCGCTGTGTGACCCGCCGAATCTGTGTGGCGGGAAGGCAGTCGACCACCAGCACCCGATCCAGTTGCCCCCGCCAGTGCGGCGACTCCACCAACAGCGGCACGTCGAAGATCAGGACACGGGATGTGGCCTGCAGCGCCAGCTTCCGAATCTCTTGCCCAACCAGTGGATGCACGATGTTTTCCAGCACCTTGCGTTGTTCGGGCTGTGAGAACACAAGGGCACGCATGCGGGCCCGGTCGAGTGCGCCATCGGCATCAATGAATTCCTGGCCAAATGCCTGTGCAATCGCCGCAATGGCTGCGCCGCCGCTGGCCGTTGTAGCGCGCGACACCGCATCCGCATCGATCACGTCAGCACCCAGGGACTGGAGCATGTTCGCCAGCGTGCTCTTGCCGCTGCCGATACCGCCGGTGAGCCCCAGCCTGAGGACTTGTCGCGCTGGAGTCGCCGTGCTCACAAGCCAATCACGGCCAGGATGGCCGACGGCCCGAAGATCATGGCGGTGAGGCCGGCGAGCGCCAGGAAGGGGCCGAACGGCACGTACCCGCCTTCGCGCAGCTCACCTCTGAATTTGATGGCGATGCCGATCACCGCCCCGATGACCGAGGCCATGAGGATGATGGGGATGAGGGCCTGCCAGCCAAACCAGGCGCCCAGGGCGGCGAAGAGTTTGAAGTCGCCGTAGCCCATGCCTTCCTTGCCGGTGGTGAGCTTGAAGGCCCAGTACACCAGCCACAACGAGAGGTAGCCTCCCACGGCGCCCCACACCGCATCGGGCAGAGCGGTATCGGTCAGCTTCAGACCCGCCGCGCACAGGCCTGCCCACAACAAGGGAAGCGTGATGTCGTCCGGCAACAAGGTGGTGTCCCAATCGATGCAGGCCAACGCCAACACGGCCGCGGAAAATCCGCACCAGGCAAGCGCTTCCCAACTGCCGCCCCAGTTCCAGCCGCACCAGGCAAACAGTGCTGCGCAGGTCACCTCCACCGCCGGGTAGCGGGCACTGATCGGTGCCGCGCATTGGCTGCATTTGCCGCGCAGTGCGAGGTAGCTGAAGAGCGGGATGTTCTCGAACCAGCGAATCTGGTGGCCACAGTGGGGGCAGCGCGAGCGCGGCACCATGAGGTTGAACGGCTGGGCTGTGGCAGCCGCCGTGTCGGAAGCCGTGGCGTTTTCAGGATGGAGTTCCGCGCACTCGGCGGCCCAGTGCAACTCCATCATCTTGGGCAGGCGGTGGATCACCACATTGAGAAAGCTGCCCACCAGCAAGCCGAGAAGACCCAGCAGCGCCGCTTCCGGCGCACCCGCACCGAGCATCAAACCACCTGACCCAACTTGAAGATGGGCAGGTACATCGACACCACGATGCCACCGATGACCGTGCCCAGCACCACGATGATGATGGGCTCCATCAGGCTGGAGATGCCGGCCACCATGTCGTCCACTTCCGCCTCGTAAAAGTCGGCTGCCTTTCCAAGCATGTGGTCGATCGAGCCGGATTCTTCACCAATGGCGCACATCTGCAGCACCATGGACGGAAAGATGTTGGCGTTGGTCATCGCGTTGGTCAGGCTGGTCCCGGTGGACACCTCCTGCTGGATGCGCTCGGTGGCAATTGCATAAACGGAGTTGCCCGAAGCGCCGCCCACCGAGTCGAGCGCTTCCACCAGCGGAACACCGGCAGCGAACATGGTCGACAACGTGCGGGTCCAGCGCGCAATCACCGACTTCTCGATCAGCACACCGAAGATCGGCAGCTTGAGCAAGACACGGTCCATGAATCGCTGCACCTTTTCATTGCGGCGCCAGGCCTGCATGAAAAAGTAGAAGCCGCCGCCTAGGCCACCGAAGATCAGCCACCAGTATTCCGTGAAGAACTCGCTCATCGCGATCACGAACAGGGTGGGAGCGGGAAGGTCTGCGCCGAACGAACTGAACACTTCCTTGAAGGAGGGGATCACGAAGATCATGATCACGGCGACCACCACGAAGGCCACGATCACCACCGCGATGGGGTACATCAGCGCCGACTTGATCTTTGACTTGAGGGCCTCGGTCTTCTCCATGTAGACCGCGAGGCGGTCCAGCAACTCTTCCAGAATACCGGCGGCTTCGCCGGCTTCCACCAGATTGCAGTACAGACTGTCGAAGTAGAGGGGGTTCTTGCGGAAAGCCGCACTCAGCGAGGTGCCGGTCTCAACGTCGGTGCGGATGTCGTTGAGCAGCTTGGTCACGCTGGGGTTGGGGTTGCCACGTCCGACGATGTCGAACGCCTGCAGCAAGGGGACACCCGCCTTCATCATGGTGGCCAGTTGGCGCGTGAAGATCGCGATGTCTTTCGGCTTGATGCGCTTGCCCGAGCTCATGCGGCGCTTCTTCACCTTGCTCGGGATGATGCCCTGGCGACGCAGCGCCGCCAGCACCTGGTTCTCTCCCACGGCACGGGTCTCACCGCGAACCGTCTTGCCGTTGCGGTCTTTGCCTTCCCACTCGAAAACGACGTCTTTGATGCTCTTGGTTGCAGCGGTTGCCATGGGTTCCTCTCAGGCGTGTGTCTGGCGCAGCGTCATTCGTTGGTGACGCTGAGCACTTCTTCCAGTGAAGTCAGGCCCAGCTTCACCTTGAGCAGTCCGGATTCGCGCAATGTGCGAACGCCTTCCTTGCTGGCCTGTTGGGCGATGTCCAGCGCGCTGCCGCCGCGCAGGATGATGCGTTGAATTTCTTCGGAGATCGGCATCACCTGGTAAATACCGACGCGCCCCTTGTAGCCGTTGTTGCATGCCGAGCAGCCCACGGGACGGTAGGGCGTCCAGGTGCCGTCAAGGTCGTCTGCCTTGAAACCCGCATCCACCAAAGCCTTGCGGGGCACATCCAGGGTGGCCTTGCAAACACCGCACAGGCGGCGAGCCAGTCGCTGCGCAGTGATCAGGATCACACTGGACGCAATGTTGAACGTGGGAATGCCCATGTTCATCATGCGTGTCAGCGTGGTCGGTGCATCGTTGGTGTGCAGCGTCGACAACACCATGTGGCCGGTTTGTGCGGCCTTGATGGAGATGTCTGCTGTCTCCAGGTCGCGAATCTCACCGACCATGATCACGTCGGGATCCTGCCGCAGGAAAGCCTTCAGAGCAGCCGCGAAAGTCAGGCCGGCCTTCTCGTTCACGTTGACCTGGTTCACCCCGGGCAAATTGATCTCCGAGGGATCTTCTGCCGTCGAGATGTTGATCCCGGGTTTGTTCAGGATGTTGAGGCAGGTGTAGAGCGACACGGTCTTGCCTGAACCCGTGGGCCCGGTCACCAGCACCATGCCATAGGGGCGGCCGATCGCGGCCATCAACCGCTCTTTCTCTTCCGGTTCGTAGCCCAGCGCATCGATGCCCACCTTGGCACTGCTGGGATCCAGGATACGAATCACGATCTTCTCGCCGAAGAGCGTGGGCAGGGTGCTCACCCGGAAGTCGATCACCCGGTCCGGTCCGATCTTGAGCTTCATCCGACCGTCTTGCGGCACGCGTTTCTCGGAGATGTCCATGCGGGAGATCACCTTGATGCGCGAGGCCAGCTTGTCCTTGATGGCGATCGGGGGCGAGGCGATCTCGCGGAGTTCGCCGTCCACCCGGAAACGCACACGGTAGGTGTGTTCGTAGGGCTCAAAATGCAGGTCGGAGGCGCGCATGTTGAACGCGTCGATCAGCATCTTGTGAAGGAACTTGACCACCGGCGCGTCGTCGACCTCGGAAGCCTTGTCGTTCGCGTCCGTGACCACGGTTTCGGTGGACGCTTCATCGAATTCGAAGTCGCCTCCGATGATGTTGTCCATGGTCTCCGCGACGCTGGTGGTTTGCGCATCCACCAGCTTGCTGAGCTTGTCGTATTCGGCAATCACCCAATCCACGCCCATTTGCGTGGCGAACTTGATCTTTTCCGCCGCCTGTTGATCGGCAGGGTCCGCCGTGGCCACCATCAGGCGGTTGTTGCGCTTGCTCAGAACGACGATGCGGTAGTCGGCGCAGATTTTTGCGTCCAGCAGGCCACTGGGCAAACGCTGCACATCGATCGCATCCAGGTCCAGCAGTGGGGCGGAGAACGCCGCCGACATGGTGTGCGCGAGGTCTGCAGCGGAGACGGCGCCTGAACCCGTCAATTCAGCGATGAAGCTTGAGCGGCCACTCTGGGCTTTGCGGTAGAGGTCTTCTGCGGCCTTTTGCCCGAGCTTGCCAGCCGACACCAATGCACGGCCCAGGCCCGGCAGGGCCATGGACGGAGATTCCTGGGTAACAGATTCAACGGACGCCATAGCCCCGTAATCTAGCGTAAATCAACGACTTGGCCGCCAATTTGGAGGCAAGTTGTGCTGAATATGCGGATTCGCGCCGATGGGCGTTGTATCGAGGTTGCGGCGCCCGCGCCGGTCGTTCGAAATGCCCCGTTCATCGGTCCCGGTTCCAGCTTGACTGATGGGTCCAAACTGGTCGGGGTGAGAGGATTCGAACCTCCGGCCTCTACGTCCCGAACGTAGCGCTCTACCTGGCTAAGCTACACCCCGAATAACCCGATGGGTCAACGAAAAAGCGGCCTTGCACCGCTCTGGAGATCAGGAGCGGCGCCCCAACAAATCCGACGCCAATTGTAGCAAGGCGGCGCTGTAGGCATTGTCGGGGAGCTGCTTTGCAGCGTCGATCGCGCGCTGCGCCTCGGCATCGGCGCTGGCACGGGCTTCCTTCAGTGCGCCGGTGTCGAGAATGATGGAGCGGATGTCGTCAAGATGGGCCACATCGCCCTCCTCGATGGCTTGTCTGATCAGCAGCTTCTGCGCATCTGACGCCGTTCGCAGCGCGCAAATGATGGGCAAGGTGACCTTGCCCTCTCGCAAGTCGTCGCCCAGGTTCTTGCCCAACTCCTCGGCGCTGCCTTCGTAGTCAAGCACGTCGTCGATCACCTGGAAGGCGGTCCCGAGAGCCTGACCATAGCTGGCGCACAAAGCCTCTGTGGGCCCATCGGCCTTCGCCAGAATTGCTGCAAGCCGGGCGCTGGCTTCGAACAACTTCGCCGTCTTGGACCGGATGATCCGCAAATACGCCGCTTCGTCGATGGAGGCGTCGTGCATGTTCATGAGCTGAAGCACCTCACCCTCGGCGATCACGTTGGTTGCGTCGGAGAGCACCTGCATGACCCGCATGTCATTCACGTCCACCATCATCTGGAACGCCCTCGAGTAGAGGAAGTCCCCCACGAGCACGCTCGCGGCGTTGCCAAACCGTTCGTTGGCCGTTTCCCGCCCCCGGCGAAGTGTGGACTCGTCCACCACATCGTCGTGCAACAGCGTGGCTGTGTGAATGAATTCCACCACCGCCGCCAGCGTGTGCCGGTGGGGGCTCTGGCTTTCGATGGCTCCGCTCAGCATCAGCAGCAAGGCTGGACGCAAGCGCTTGCCCCCGGCCGAGATGATGTACTGCGCCACTTCCCTGACCAGCGGCACTTCCGTGGTGAGCCGTTCGTGGATCACCTCATCGACCCGGGCCATGTCCGGTTGGATCAGTTCGAGCGGGTTGCCGGGTTTCGAGATGGGAGTGGTCAAAATTCGGGCCGGATGGAGAGTGGAGGGGGATGCCGGGCCGTGTGGATTATAGAAACGAGCCGAACTCCCTCGGGTCATCCGGGAGTGTGGGAGGTGGCTGGAGGGTGCGTGGAGAGCTCCCTTGCCGAGGGCCGATGAGCATGCTAAACTCGCGGGCTCAGCGGAATTGGGTCCGCTGGATTTCCATTCGTGGAATTTTTACAAGAGGTTCATATGTACGCGGTCATAAAAACCGGTGGCAAACAGTATCGTGTTGCTGCTGGCGAAAAAATTAAAGTAGAACAGATTGCTGCGGATGTGGGCCAAGAGATCGTGTTTGACCAGGTTCTGGCTGTCGGCAACGGCACCGAGATCAAGATCGGCACTCCCTTGGTTTCCGGCGCAACAGTAACGGTCACAGTGTTGGCCCATGGCAGACACGACAAAGTGCACATCTTCAAGATGCGCCGGCGCAAGCACTACCAGAAGCGCCAAGGTCACCGTCAAAATTTCACCGAACTGCAGATCTCGTCGATCGCAGGCTGAGGAGTAGGTCAACATGGCACAGAAAAAAGGCGGCGGCTCAACGCGAAACGGGCGCGATTCCAAGCCCAAGATGCTCGGCGTGAAAGCGTTCGGCGGCGAACTGGTCAGCGCAGGCTCGATCATCGTGCGTCAGCGCGGCACCAAGTTCCATCCCGGCCTCAACGTCGGCTTGGGCAAAGACCACACGATCTTTGCCACGGTGGACGGCCACGTGTCGTTCGCTGTGAAAGGCGAACTCAATCGCCAGACCGTCAGCATCACACCCGTTTGATCGGGCCACTGCAGGTGCCGCCGGATTTTTTAAAGTCTCGGGGGCGTTTGCTCAGTGCTGACGTGTAAATGCAGAAGGCCCGCCCAAGCGGGCTTTTTGTTTTGGATTTTTAGTGGGGACGCGTCCCTGGAAAGCATGTCATGAAATTTGTGGATGAAGCCACCATCGATGTCGCTGCGGGCGATGGCGGCAACGGCTGCGCATCTTTCCGGCATGAGAAGTACAAGGAGTTCGGCGGCCCCGACGGTGGCGACGGCGGGCGCGGTGGGCATGTCTATGCTGTGGCGGACGCGAGCCTGAACACGCTGGTCGACTTCCGTTTCACGCGCCGCTTTGAAGCTGAGCGCGGCGAACACGGCAAGGGCTCCGACATGTTCGGTGTCAAGGGTGGTGACATCGTCTTGAAGATGCCGGTGGGCACCATCATTGCCGATGCCGAAACGGGTGAAACGCTGCACGAGTTGCTGCAGCCGGGCGAACAAGTGACCATTGCCAAAGGCGGCGATGGTGGCTTCGGCAACATGCATTACAAGAGTTCCACCAACCGGGCGCCTCGGCAGAAGACGCCGGGCTGGGCCGGTGAGAAACGCACCTTGAAGCTGGAACTCAAGGTGCTGGCCGACGTGGGTTTGCTCGGCATGCCGAACGCAGGCAAGTCCACCTTGATCTCTGCCATTTCGAACGCCCGCCCCAAGATCGCCGATTACCCGTTCACAACGTTGCATCCGAACCTCGGTGTGGTCCGGGTGGCGCCCGAAAAGAGCTTCGTGGTCGCCGACGTGCCGGGTTTGATCGAAGGTGCCTCCGAAGGGGCTGGACTGGGCCATCAGTTTCTGCGCCATCTGCAGCGCACCCGGTTGTTGCTGCACATGGTGGATGTTGCGCCGTTTGACGAAGGTGTTGATCCGGTCGTGCAGGCCAAGGCCATCATTGCAGAGCTCAAGAAGTACGACCAGAAGCTGTATGAAAAGCCGCGCTGGCTGGTGCTCAACAAGCTGGACATGGTGCCGCTCGACGAACGAGAGGCCAAAGTCAAGGACATCGTGAAACGTCTCAAGTACAAGGGACCTGTGTTCGAGATCTCGGCCCTAACGCGCGAAGGCTGCGAGTTTCTCGTGCAAAAGGTGTACGAGCACATCGCCAAGGTCCACCAGGCGACCCTGGCACCGGTGGACATCGATCCCCGGTTTGACACGCCCCTGCCCAGCTGAAGCTTTTTTTGATGTCGACCATGCTCCTTGCAGACAACACGGGTTTGGCGCCGTTGCGCGCCAGCGGTCCACTGAAAACGGCGCGCCGCATTGTGGTCAAGGTCGGTTCTTCGCTCGTGACCAACGAGGGTCGAGGTCTCGACGAGGAGGCGATTGGCCAGTGGAGCGAGCAACTCGCGGCCCTGGTCAAGGACGGTCGGGAGCTCATCATGGTGAGCAGTGGCGCGGTGGCCGAAGGCATGAAGCGCCTGGGCTGGACGGTGCGCCCCAAGGAGATCAACGAGCTGCAAGCCGCTGCCGCCGTCGGGCAGATGGGACTGGTCCAGATGTACGAGACCAAGCTGCGCGAGCACGGTGTGGGCAGCGCGCAGGTGCTGCTCACCCACGCCGATCTGGCCGACCGCGAACGCTATTTGAATGCCCGCTCAACCCTGCTGACTTTGCTGCAGCTGGGCGTGGTGCCGGTGATCAACGAGAACGACACGGTCGTCAACGACGAAATCAAGTTCGGTGACAACGACACCTTGGGCGCCCTCGTGGCCAACCTGGTGGAAGCCGATGTGCTCGTGATCCTCACGGACCAAAAGGGTCTGTACACGGCCGACCCGCGGCGTGATCCTGCTGCGCAATTCGTCCATGAAGCGCGTGCGGGGGACCCTCAGCTCGAAACCATGGCCGGTGGTGCGGGCAGCGGCATCGGCAAGGGCGGCATGATCACCAAGATCCTGGCGGCCAAGCGCGCGGCCGGGTCGGGCGCATCGACCGTGATCGCCTGGGGGCGCGAGCCGCAGGTGTTGATCCGCTTGTGCGAAGGCGAGGCCATCGGCACTTGCCTGGTGGCCAACACGCCGAAGAACCAGGCGCGCAAACGCTGGATGTCGGATCACTTGCAGCTGCGTGGTGCGGTGTTGGTCGATGACGGTGCTGTGGGCAAGATCGTGGGCGAGGGCAAGAGCCTGCTGCCGATCGGCATGACCAGCGTGGAAGGCGATTTCTCGCGTGGCGACGTGATCGCTGTGCGCGATGGTCGCGGCGTTGAAGTGGCGCGTGGGCTGGCGAACTACGCCAGTTCGGAAGCCCGACTGCTGTGTCGCAAATCGTCGGCAGACTTCGAGCGCTTGCTTGGTTATGCCGCAGAGCCCGAAATGATCCACCGCGACAACCTGGTGCTGGCGCGCGTCTGAGCGCTCAGACCTGCGTGCCGGTCAGCGGTTGTCGATGCGGTCGCTCTTCAAGGCCGCCAGGATCTTTTGGACATTCCCCGTGACGGTGCGGCCCTCGCACACACCCTGCCGCGCGAGGATCATGGCCGGGCGGGTGGGGCCCCTGAAAGACAGCGCCTTCCAGTCGGCGTCGGGGCTGGCGTTCCAGGTGCCTTTGTCGTTCAATCGTCCGTAGGTCTTGGTTTCCGCAGTCGCGCATCGGATGCCTTGGTACAGCACATTGAGTGCCCCGCTGCTGCTGCGTGCCACCATCACATAACGAACGACGCCGTCTTCTCCCACGGTCAGGGTGTTGGGGTCGATGCCATAGGTCAGCGCCGACGCCTTCATCACTTCGAAGGGGATGAGCGCCTCGGTGCTGAACGAGGCGGGTGGCGCGGCGGCCGCTTCGGTCCAGACCTTCTCGTCCGTGTATGACGTCTGAGCGTCTGCAAAAAACGGTGCGGTGCCGATCAGGGAAAAAGCCAGAGCCGACGTCATCGACTTCGGAAAGCGTCGGAACAAATCAATCATTTGAATGGGGAATTCACAGCGCGTTCATCGCTCTGGGGGTCGGGGTCAAAGCTGGCGCCCGGGGGCAGTTCCAGCCCCATGGGGGCACACAGGTGCGAAGGCATGTCGTCGCCGTCGTCGCGTTGTCGCATGCCACCGCGCAGGTAGCGGTTGCGGTGGTCGGAACGCGGCAGGTAGCGTGAGAGTTCGGTCAGCGCCATCTCATAGACGCCGCGTTTGAACTCGACCACCACATCCAGCGGCACCCAGTAATCGTGCCAGCGCCAGGCATCGAACTCCGGGTGGCTGGTGGCGCGCAGATTCAGGTTCCAGTCTTGCGCCACCAGGCGCAGCAGGTACCAGATCTGTTTCTGTCCTTTGTAATGACCGCGCGCATCCCGGCGGATGAAGCGGTCCGGCACTTCGTAGCGCAACCAGTCTCGCGTGCGGGCCACGATGTTCACGTGCTCGGGCATGAGGCCCACTTCCTCGTGCAACTCGCGGTACATCGCCTGCTCAGGTGTCTCGCCCCGGTCGATGCCACCTTGCGGAAACTGCCAGGAGTGGGACCGGATGCGTTTGCCCCAGAACACCTGGTTTCGCTGGTTGAGCAGAATGATGCCGACATTGGGCCTGAAGCCTTCTCTGTCAAGCATAATCAACCCCAAATTTTTAAACTGTGTTCATTATGCATCGCGCCGTGCGAGTTGCGAAGTGATCACACACCTGTTGCATCTCCGGGCACAGGTGGAACATCCCGGCGTCGGGTGTTCTGTCCACCGGGCCCCACCCACGATTTTCCAACCACTGCCCGCCGGCAGAATCAAGCTCGCCCATGAAAGCCTCCCAGTTCTTCATCTCGACCCAGAAGGAAGCCCCTGCCGACGCCGAAGTGGTGAGCCACCAGCTCATGACACGCGCCGGCATGATCAAGAAACTCGGCGCCGGCATTTACAGCTACATGCCCATGGGCTTGCGCGTGATCCAGAAGGTGGAAGCCATCGTGCGCGAGGAGATGAACCGCGCCGGCGCGGTGGAGCTCACCATGCCGGTGATCCAGCCGGCCGAGCTGTGGCAGGAGACGGGCCGGTTCGAGAAGATGGGCCCGGAGTTGCTGCGCATCAAGGACCGGCACGACCGCGACTTCATCGTGCAGCCCACCAGTGAAGAGGTGGTGACCGACATCGCGCGTCAGGAACTGCGCAGCTACAAACAGCTGCCGAAAAATTTCTACCAGATACAGACCAAGTTTCGCGACGAGCGCCGGCCGCGTTTCGGTCTGATGCGCGGGCGTGAATTCATCATGAAGGACGCCTACAGCTTCGACCGCGACGAAGCGGCGGCCAAGGCGAGCTACCAGGTGATGGCCGCGGCCTACCGCCGCATCTTCGACCGCTTTGGTTTGCGCTACCGCGCTGTGGCGGCCGACAGCGGTGCCATCGGCGGTGACCTGAGCGAAGAGTTCCAGGTGATCGCGGCCACGGGCGAAGACGCCATCGTGTACTGCCCGAACAGCGACTACGCGGCCAACATGGAAAAGGCCGAATCGGCGGCGCCCAGCGCGTCGCGCCCTGCGGCGGCCAACGCCATGACCAGGACGCCCACACCGGGCAAGAGCACCTGCGCCGATGTGGCCGCGCTGCTGGGCGTGCCCCTTGCGACCACGGTGAAGTCGCTGGTGCTGGCCACCGACACGCTCAACGAAGCGGGTGAGGACGCGCAGAGCCAGGTGTGGCTGCTGCTGCTGCGCGGCGACCACGACATGAACGAGGTCAAGGTGAACAAGGTGCCGGGGCTGAACGCCGGTTTCCGTTTCGCCAGCATTCCCGAGATCGAAGAACACTTCGGCTGCCGCCCCGGGTACCTGGGCCCGATCGGCTTGAAGAAACCGGTGAAGCTGGTGGTGGACCGCGAAGTGGCCGTGATGGCCGACTGGATCTGTGGCGCCAACGAGCCCGACTTCCACATGACCGGTGTGAACTGGAGCCGTGATCTGCCGGAGCCCGATCTGGTGGCCGACCTGCGCAACGTGGTGGAGGGCGACGCATCGCCCGACGGTCAGGGCCAGCTCGCCATCGAGCGTGGCATCGAGGTGGGCCACGTGTTCTACCTGGGCACCAAATACAGCAAGGCAATGAGCGCCACCTTCCTCGGTGAAGACGGCAAACCCGCGCACTTCGAGATGGGTTGTTACGGCATCGGCATCACGCGCCTGCCGGCCGCAGCCATTGAGCAAAACCACGACGAACGCGGCATCATCTGGCCCGACGCTCTGGCGCCATTCACGGTGGTGGTGTGTCCCATCGGCATGGACCGCAGCCCCGAGGTGAAGGCCGCAGCCGAACAACTGCACGCCGATCTGCTGGCGGCCGGCGTCGATGTCATCCTGGACGACCGGGGCGAGCGCCCGGGCGCCATGTTCGCCGACTGGGAACTCATCGGTGTGCCGCACCGCGTGACCATCGGCGACCGGGGCTTGAAGACCGGGCAGGTGGAGTACCAGCACCGCCGCGATGCCGCCGCCACGCAGGTGGCCCTGGCCGACGTGCTTGCCTTGCTGAAGGGCAAGCTCGGCGCATGAAGCCCATGGCCTGGTCGCGCCGCGACTGTCTGCTGGGGGCAGCGTCGCTGGGTCTGGGCACCTGGCCCACCTGGGGGCACGCAGGAGGTCAGCTCGAGGAACCTTTGGCCGACTCCGTGCGCGGTGCGCTGAGCGCCGCCATTGCCAACAGCGCGCCGCCGGTGCCCGAGTTTGCCGACATGGAAAAGCGCCTGGCCTACCTGCGCTGGCTGGGCACCAGCAGCGACCGGCTGCAGCGCCGCAAGGCCGACTTTCAAACGCGCATCGAGTTCCTGCAGACCGTCTGGTACGAAACGCGTCGCGCTGGCCTGGACACCACCATGGTGCTCGGTTTGATCCAGGTGGAGAGTGCTTTCCGCAAGTTCGCCATCTCGCGCGTGGGTGCGCGCGGCTACATGCAGATCATGCCGTTCTGGTCGCGCCTCATCGGCGACGGTGACCCGAGCCGACTCTTCAACATGCAGACCAACCTGCGTTTTGGCTGCGTGATCCTGCGCCACTACCTCGACCGCGAGCGCGGCGACACCTTCATGGCGCTGGGCCGTTACAACGGCAGCCGCGGCAGGGCCGAGTACCCGAATGCGGTGTACGCAGCCGCCAAGAACTGGACGCACCCAGACGCCTGACAGCGGTGCCCCGGGGCGGTTTCGGCTGAAAACTACAATCGAGGGTTGCGCACACCGGTGCCCAACCCTCTTTTCACTCATGACCCAAGCCCACACAACCGACTCCAGCGCTCCGGCGCACGACGACAACCAGCTGATCGCGGAGCGCCGCGAGAAGCTCAAGGCGATGCGCGAAGCGCAGCAGCGGGGCGAGGGCGTGGCTTTTCCGAACGACTTCAAGCCCACCGACAAGGCGGCCGGGTTGTTCGCGGTGCACAGCGAGACCACCAAGGAAGTGCTCGAGGCCAACCCGGTGCGCGCGTGCGTGGCTGGTCGCATGATGCTCAAGCGCGTGATGGGCAAGGCCAGCTTTGCCACGCTGCAGGACGCCTCGTTCGGCCCCAGCGGAGGCCGCATCCAGATCTACCTGAACAACGACAGCGTGGGCGAGGCCCTGCACAACGCGTTCAAACACTGGGATCTGGGCGACATCGTGGCGGCCGAGGGCGTGCTGTTCCGCACCCGTACCGGTGAGCTCACGATCCACGCCGACAGCGTTCGCCTCATCACCAAGAGCCTGCGTCCGCTGCCCGACAAGTTCCACGGCATCGCCGATCAGGAAATCAAGTACCGCCAGCGTTACGTGGACCTCATGACCGACGAGAGCGCGCGCCAGCGCTTCGTCAACCGCAGCCGTGGCATCACCAGCCTGCGTGGTTTCATGGTCAGCCACGGGTTCCTCGAAGTCGAGACGCCGATGCTGCACCCGATCCCGGGGGGCGCCAACGCCAAGCCGTTCAAGACGCACCACAACGCGCTCGACCAGGAAATGTTCCTGCGCATCGCGCCCGAGCTCTACCTCAAGCGCTTGCTGGTCGGTGGTTTCGATCGCGTGTTCGAGATCAACCGCAACTTCCGCAACGAAGGCATCAGCGTTCGCCACAACCCCGAGTTCACCATGATGGAGTTCTACGCGGCGTACTGGAATTACCAGGACCTGATGAGCTTCACCGAAGAACTCATTCGCCACGTGGTGCGCGAAGTGCGCGGCGATGTGCCGCTGACCTACCAGGGCCAGCCGGTGGATGTGAGCTCGCCGTTCGAGCGGCTCACCATTCGCCAGGCCATCCTCAAGCACACCGAGGCGGGCGACAACGTGGACAGCATGGAGTGGTTGTTGAACCAGCTGAAGAAGCTGGGTCTGAGCGAGGCCAAACACCAGCTCTCCACGCGCAGTCTGGCCAGCCTGCAGGTGATGTACTTTGAAGAGAAGGTCGAGGACAAGCTCTGGAACCCGACCTTCATCATGGACCACCCCACCGAGATTTCCCCGCTGGCGCGCGCCAACGATGCGAATCCCGAGGTCACCGAGCGCTTTGAGCTCTACATCACCGGCCGCGAGTTCGGCAACGCGTTCTCGGAGCTCAACGACGCCGAAGACCAGGCCGCACGCTTTCATGGGCAGGTGTCGGCCAAGGACGGTGGCGACGACGAGGCCATGCACTTCGACGCCGACTACATCCGCGCGCTCGAATACGGCATGCCGCCGGCCGGTGGCTGTGGCATCGGCATTGACCGTTTGATGATGTTGCTGACCGACAGCGCCAGCATCCGCGACGTGATCTTGTTCCCCGCGCTGAGACGCGAGCACTGAGCCCCCACGCTCCCCCGCTGCGCGAGGTCCGCTGCCCCCCACGGGGGCTGATTCGCCTTGGGAGCGGCCCGGCGGCGAATCGTCGCACCGATCAGAAGTTGAGCTTCAGGATGGTCCTGCGGCCGTCCTGACGCAGTGCGTCCAGGCCGCTGCCCAGCCAGTCCAGGTGGGCCTGGGCGTTGCTCTCCAGGTCGGCGCCGCTGGCCGCGTCGGGCAGCAGGGCCAGCACCACCTTGAACTTGAGGGTCGTGCCCACCGGCAACTGATTGGAGGGACGAAGCCCCCCCGCCACGATGCTGGTGGCGGCGGCCACCACCTGCGCTTCGCGCACCGGTCCTTCCATCAGAAGTGCCAGCGTGCTGTCGTTGACGCGGCCCGCGGTGTCCACGTCGCGTGCCACCGATCGCAGCAGCGAACCCGTGAGCACCAGGGCCCGGTCGGCCACCTCGCGACCGTGGGTCTCGGCAAACCAGCCGTGGTTGTCCAGGTCGATCAGCAGCAGTGCGCTGTGGTGCTGGTAGCGCTGCGCGCGCACCAGGCTCTCGTGCAGGCGCAGCATGAAGTTGTGGCGGTTGGTCAGGCCGGTGAGCGGTTCGGTCAGTGCCAGTGCGCGTGCCCGTGCCTGAGCCTCGTGCTGCACCGATGAGCGCTGCAGCAGGCCGTAAATCAGCAGTGGCGCTTCGATCGCAGCGGCCAGCACCATGCCGTATTGCGAAAGAAACCCCGAAGACAGCAGACCGAAGTTGCGCAGCACCGGCAGCGTGCCGGCCAGGAGCACCGGCAGGATGCCCAGCGCGATCCAGCGCACCCAGCGATCGCCCGTGCGCCAGGCGGCCCACAGCATCGCGTACACCAGGGCCATGGTCAGCGCCCCGACCACGGTGAGGGCCTGCAGGCTGGTGGCGGTGGGGCGCACCACGTCCCAGGCGGTGAGCGCCAGAAACACGCCGGCCAGGGTGAGTGCCATGCGGTCCAGGCCCCGGCCGATGCGCCGCGGCTGCACCACATGCCGCACGAACAGCAGTCCGGTGACGGCGGTCAGTGGCAGCAACACGAATTCGGCCAGACCGTTCCAACGCGGCCAGCCCGGCCAGATGAACTGCCCGCCGACCCCCAGCGAAGCCGCGAGCGCCAGCGCCAGCACCGTCACATACACCGCATAGGCCGCAAAGCTGGTGTCGCGGAACACAAAGGCGTTGGCCACCGCCGTGGCCACCAGCAGCAAGGCCATGCCGAAATAGGCGCCCAGCAAAAACTGCTGCTGGATGCGCAGCTCGCGCAAGGCGTTGTGGTTGTGCACCAGCAACTCGCCCGAAAACGGCACGCGGGCGTGTTCGATGCGCACCCAGTAGGTCACGGTCTGCCCGGCCTGCGGGTCGAGGGCGAACACCGGGTAACGGTCGGGATAGGCCCAGTCGCGCACAGCGATGCGGTCGCCCGCGTGCTGTGATCGCCAGTTGCCGTCGGCACGGCGGTGGAACAGGCTCACGCGGTCGGTGCCCGAGTGCGTGAGCTCCAGTTCCCACTGCGCGCCGGTGTCTTGTACCCGCGCGTCAAAACGCACCCACAGCACAGCGCCCGGGCTCAACTGCAGGCGGTTGCCCCGGTCGCGCAGCCTGAACGGCAATGCGGCTTGTTGTTTCTCCAGCTGGTCCACGGTCAGCAGTCCAGCCGTGTCGACCCAGTAGCTGCTGCGCCCGGCCAGGCTGAGGGTGCTTTTGCCGCCATCGAGCAACAGAGGGGAGGGCTGCGGCCCGGATTGGGCGTGTGCCCCGTGGAGCGACAACAGCAAAGCGCACAGGGCACAGAGACGGACAAGGAAGGTCACGGGATGGGCGGACAAATGTGCAACAGCGGGATCACGCTATTGTGTCTTGCACGGCTGACAGCTTGGCTGCCGGTGGCCCCAAATCGGTGCGTGACGGGCGGAAAAAAACCCCGGATGCCAAGGCAGCCGGGGTTGGCGCAGACGGTGGCGTCCGCGCTCAAGCGTAAGCGGCCAGCGCCTTGCGCATCTTTTTCATGGCCGCCACTTCGATCTGGCGCACACGCTCGGCGCTCACGCCGTATTCGGCCGCCAGCTCGTGCAGCGTCATGCCACCCGAGCCGTCGTCATTCACCTTGAGCCAGCGCTCGCTCACGATGCGGCGCGAGCGGTCGTCGAGTTCGCTCATGGCCTGGGCCACGCCTTCGGTGGCCAGGGCGTCGCGCTCGGCCGATTCCAGCACCGCGGTGGGTTCGTGGGTGGCGTCGGCCAGGTAGGCGATGGGGCCGAAGGCGTCTTCGCCGTCGTCGCCGGGGCCCGGGTCCAGCACCACGTCGCCGCCGGAGAGCCGCGTCTCCATCTCGCGCACTTCTTCCGGCTTCACGTTGAGTTCTTTGGCCATGATGCCGACTTCAACATCGCTCAGCACCTCGCGGTGGGTGTCGCCGTCCAGCGCGTCGGAGCGGAAACCCTGCTTGCGCGAGCGCAGGTTGAAGAACAGCTTGCGCTGTGCCTTGGTCGTGGCCAGCTTGACCATGCGGCAGTTCTTCAACACGTATTCGTGGATTTCGGCCTTGATCCAGTGCATGGCGTAGCTCACCAGACGCACGCCCTGGTCCGGGTCGAAGCGTTTCACGGCCTTCATCAGGCCCACATTGCCCTCCTGGATCAGGTCGCCGTGGGGCAGGCCGTAGCCCAGGTATTGGCGGGCAATGGACACCACCAGACGCAGGTGCGACATGACCAGCTGGCCGGCGGCCTCCAGGTCGTTGTCGTCGCGCAGGCGGCGCGCGGCCTTCTGCTCTTCGTCCAGCGTCAGCAGCGGCAGGCGGTTGACCGCGGAAATGTAGGCGTCCAGGTTGCCGAGCGGCGGCACCAGCGCCCAGGGATTCGCAACAGCGACCTGGCCACTGGCAGCGGCGGAAATGGGGGCAAGTGAGTGGGACATGAAGAACCTCCTCGGGTAAGTACCAAGAATATTAGCACTCTCTATGAGTGAGTGCTAAGGGCGAAGTTCCATGCCCTTGGCGATTCAAGAACTTGGCAAAACGGACGATGCAGTGACAAGACCGGCGGTACCGCCCGTCGTTTCCAATTCAACCGGTGACCCATGAAACTCAACGACATCAAGGTCGGCAGCCGCCTGGCCATTTCCTTCGGCCTGGTCCTGCTCATCACCGCGCTCATGGCCGGTATCGGCGTCTGGCGCCTGCAGGAGCTTTCCAGCACCACGCGCCAGTTGGCCACCGAAGACAACGAAAAGCTGCAACTGGCCGCGCGCTGGCGCCAGACCATCGATCTCAACTGGGTGCGCACCCGCGCCGCCATCCTGGATTCGGACACCAGCCGCATCGCAGCCTGGCAGGCCGACATGGACAAGACCTCGCAAGTCACGCTGGCTTCGCGCAAACGCATGATCGAATTGGTGCAGTCCGAAGAAGGCAAGCAGTTGCTCGCCGGTATCGATGCTGCGCGTGAGGCCTACCGCACGCCCCGCGCCAACCTGCTCAAGGCGCGCATGGCGGGTGAAGACGTGAGCGCCGCGCTGGATCGCGACCTCCGCCCCCTGGCCGATGCGTACCTGAATTCGATTTCCAAGCTGGAAGAGCGTCAGCAAGGCATTTACGACGCCACGCTGAATGACGCCGAAGTCAAGGCCGCCAACGGCCGCAACATCCTGATGGCGGGCGGCGTGCTGGCGCTGCTGCTGGGCGCTGCTGCTGCTTTCGTGCTGAGCCGCTCCATCACCGTGCCGCTGCGCCAGGCCGCCGAGAGCGCGCGCCAGATAGCCGCCGGCGACCTCACGCAAGCCATCGACACCTCGGGCCGCGACGAAGCTGCACAGCTGCTGCAAGCCCTCAAAGGCATGCAGGACAGCCTGGCCCGCGTGGTCTCCAATGTGCGCGGCAACGCCGAAGGCGTGGCCTCGGCCAGCGCTGAAATTTCGCAAGGCAACAACGACCTGTCGGCCCGCACCGAGCAGCAGGCCAGCGCACTCGAGGAAACCGCCGCCTCCATGGAGCAACTGAGCTCCACCGTGCGCCAGAACGCCGACAACGCCCAGCAGGCCAACCAGCTCGCGCAGAGCGCGTCCACCGTGGCCACCCAGGGCGGCAACGTGGTGGCCCAGGTGGTCGACACCATGAAGGGCATCAACGACAGCAGCAAGAAGATCGCCGACATCATCAGCGTGATCGACGGCATCGCCTTCCAGACCAACATCCTGGCGCTGAACGCGGCCGTGGAAGCCGCGCGCGCCGGCGAACAGGGCCGCGGTTTTGCGGTGGTGGCCGGCGAGGTGCGCAACCTCGCGCAGCGCAGCGCCGAAGCTGCCAAGGAAATCAAGGGCCTGATCAACGCCAGCGTGGACCGCGTGGCGCAAGGCACCGCCCTGGTGGACCGCGCAGGTGTGACCATGGCCGAAGTCGTCAGCTCCATCCAGCGCGTGACAGACATCATGGGCGAGATCAGCTCGGCCAGCGTCGAACAAAGCTCGGGTGTGGCGCAGGTGGGCGAAGCCGTGACGCAGATGGACCAGGCCACGCAGCAAAACGCCGCGCTGGTGGAGGAAAGCGCCGCAGCCGCCTCCAGCCTCAAGGCCCAGGCCGAGCAGATGGTGCACGCCGTGGCGGTGTTCAAGCTGCACCACGCCTGATTCCCCGCGCCGGGCAGCCCGGCGCCCGGGGCGAGTACACCTGCATGCAGCGGTGGGGATCAACACCCACTACAGTTCAGGCCCTCACTCCGGACCGCCCAAGGAACGCCCATGCCCCGCCCCCTGCTCGACGAAACCGCCATCCACCCCGCCATCCGGCAGAAGGTGGCCAACCTCCACGCCGACCTGCTGCGCCAGGCCCAGGCCGAGGTGGCCGGCAACGCCGTGATGGTGTTCGGCATGTCGGGCAACCCCTGGGTGGGCAAGGCCCGCAAGGCACTCGACGCCGCCGGTGTGGCCCACGGTTACCTGGAGATCGGCAGCTACTTTTCGCAGTGGCGCCGGCGCAATGCCTTGAAGATGTGGACCGGCTGGCCCACCTTTCCCATGGTGTTCGTGCGCGGCGTGCTGGTGGGCGGTGCTGAAGACGTGGCCCGGCTCATCGAAACGGGCGAACTGAAAAAGCTGCTGAGCGCATGAAGGCGCAGGCCGAAGTCTGGCGTTGCGACGCGGGTGGCGCCTCGGTGGCGGTCCTCAACATCCCCGGCTCGCTGGAACGCCACCGCACCTTCGACGTGGACGTGACGCTGGTGGTGCGCGTGCCTCAGCCGCTGGCGCTCTCCTGGCATGCGTTGACGGTGGAGCTCGACGGCCAACAGAAATGGACCCGGCGCATCGCCAGCAACAGCCCCGGCCAGACCGACGGGCTGGACTACCACTGCCGCATCGAGCTTCCCACCGGACGGGCCTTGCGCATCCGCGCGGTGGCGGCGGCTTCGGGTTCGGTGGTGCGCCAGCTCGTGGTGGAAGCGCGCGAAGAACTGCCCGGCGCGTGAAGTCCGGCGCCTTGGCCATGTGTTCACAAAGACGGTGACTGTGTGAGCGCTGGTCGAAAGACCTTGCGCCCGGGCCAGGCCACCCCAAAAGGGGGTCGACCAAAGCGACCGAGAGCCTTTATGCTCGCGCCGTTGAGAAATGCCCGAGCGGAGAATTCCTTATGCGTCAAAGCGCTGCCGGGAATTTGATGGCGCACTTTCACCGGTGTGCCTGTCTGCTTCGGGAACGGTCATGAACCCTTTTGCAGGTTTTGAACATGAACAATTCGTCGTGCGCGCCGCGCCGGGGCATCCCTCTGGCGTTGTGGTTTCTTCTTCTGGTGGCCACGTCGTGGCTCGGCGCTTGCGGCGGCCCGGCCGATGCGCAAGGCGGCCCGCCCCAGGCCCCGCCGGTGAGCGTGGCACCTGCGGTGGCCCGCACGGTGTCCGACAGCGAAACCTTCAGTGGCCGGCTGGAAGCGGCCGAGTACGTTGAATTGCGCCCCCGCGTGGGCGGTGTGGTGGACAAGGTCCACTTCACCGATGGCGCGCTGGTGTCCAAAGGCCAGCTGCTTTTCACCATCGACCCGCGTCCCTTCCAGGCCGAGGTGGCCCGGGCCGAGTCTCAACTGGCCGCCGCCCGCTCGCGCGCCGAGCTGGCCACCCTGGAGGTGACCCGCGCGCAAAAGCTGCTCGACGCCAAAGCCGTCTCGCGGCAGGAATTCGACCAGCTCTCGTCGAGCTCGCGCACCACCGACGCCGACATCAAGGCCGCGCAAGCCGCCGTGCGCGTGGCGCAGCTCAACCTGTCTTACACCACCGTGCGCGCGCCCATTGCCGGGCGCGCCTCGCGAGCCAACATCACGGCTGGCAACCTGGTCAACGAACAGAGTGTGCTCACGAGCATTGCCGGTGTGTCGCGCGTGCACGCCTACTTTGACGGCAGCGAACAGACCTTTCTGCGCATCCGTTCGGCCAACGAAAAAACGCCCGCTGTGCGCATGGGCCTGGCCAACGAAGACGGCTTTCCGCACCTGGGCACGCTCGACTTTGTGGACAACCGTCTCAACCCGCAGACCGGTGCCATCCGCCTGCGCGCCACTTTCGACAACAACCAAGGCCAATTCGTGCCAGGCCTCGCCGCGCGCCTGACCATGGCCACCAGCGCGCCTTATGCGGCGGTCCTGGTGCCCGAGCGCGCCATCGGCACCGACCAGAGCAAGAAGTTCGTGGTGGTGGTGGGGGCCGACGGCCAGCCGCAGTTCCGCGGTGTGCAGCTTGGCACCCTGCAGGGCGGCATGCGCGTGGTGGGCGGCGGCCAGATCAAGGCCGGCGAGAACGTGGTGGTGGACGGCCTGCAGCGCATCATTCCGGGTGTGCCGGTGGCGCCGCAGGTGCTGAAGGTGGACGCACAGGGCATGCCCGTTCCGGCCACGCCTGCCCCGCAAGCCCCGGCGCCCGCCAACTGAGCGGAGCGCCACCATGGACATCTCACGCTTCTTCATCGACCGGCCGCGCTTTGCCGGTGTGCTTTCCATCTTCATCTTCCTTGTCGGCACGCTGGCCATCTTCCAGTTGCCGCTCTCGGAATACCCCGAGGTCGCGCCACCCCAGATCGTGGTGCGCGCGCAGTTCCCCGGCGCCAACCCGCGCGTGATCAGCGAGACCGTGGCCACGCCGCTCGAAGAACAGATCAGCGGCATCGAGAACCTGCTGTACTTTGATTCGCAGGCCACCGCCGACGGCGCCATGACGCTCACCGTCACCTTCAAGATCGGCACCAGCCCCGAGGCCGCCGAAACCGCGGTACAGAACCGCATCAACCGCGCACTGCCGCGCCTGCCCGAGATCGTGCGTCAGATCGGCGTGACCACCGAGAAGAGCAGCCCCAACCTGACCATGGTGGTGCACCTGGTGAGCCCGGACAACAGCCGCGACGCGCTCTATTTGCGCAACTACGGCCAGCTCAATGTGCGCGACGATCTGCTGCGCATCCCGGGCATGGGATCGGTGCTGTTGTTTGGCGCGGGCGACTACGCCATGCGCATCTGGCTCGACCCCACCAAGCTCGCCGCGCGCGGCCTCACCACCGCCGAGGTGGTGGCCGCCATCCGCGAGCAGAACGCGCAGGTGGCCGCCGGCACCGTGGGCGCACCGCCCGCGCCCACCGGCACCGAGTTCCAGCTCGCGGTGAACACGCAAGGCCGGCTGACCACCGAAGAGCAGTTCGCCGACATCATCATCCGCGCCGAGCCCGCCACCGGCGGCATGATCCGCATCCGCGACATCGGCCGGGTGGAGCTCTCGGCCGGTAGCTACGCGCTGCGCAGCCTGCTCAACAACAAGGAAGCCGCGGCCATCGCGGTGTTCCAGGCGCCGGGCTCGAACGCGCTGGCCTTGTCGAACAAGGTGCGCGAGACCATGGAGCGGCTGAAGGCGAACTTTCCGCCCGGCATGAGCTACAGCATCGTTTACGACCCCACGCGCTTCGTGCAGACCTCCATTGAAAAAGTGGTGATCACGCTGCTCGAAGCCATTGCGCTCGTGGTGCTGGTGGTCATCATCTTTCTGCAGACCTGGCGCGCGTCCATCATCCCGTTGCTGGCGGTGCCGGTGTCCATCGTCGGGACGTTTGCGTTCCTGTTGCTGCTGGGCTATTCCATCAACACGCTCACGTTGTTCGGCCTGGTGCTGGCCATCGGCATCGTGGTGGACGACGCCATCGTGGTGGTGGAGAACGTGGAGCGCAACATCGAAGGCGGGCTCTCGCCGCACGAGGCCACGGTCAAGGCCATGCAGGAGGTGTCGGGCCCCATCATCGCCATTGCGCTGGTGCTGTGCGCGGTGTTCGTGCCGCTGGCCTTTGTGCCCGGCCTCACCGGGCAGTTTTACAAACAGTTTGCCGTGACCATCGCCATCAGCACGGTGATCTCGGCCTTCAATTCGCTCACGCTCAGCCCCGCGCTCTCGGCCCTGCTGCTGCGCCCGCACGACGCACCCAAAGACTGCCTCATGCGCGGCATGGACAAGGTGCTCGGGGGATTCTTTGCCTGGTTCAACCGCGTGTTCCACCGCGCCAGCGAAGGCTACGGCCAGCGCGTGGGCGGCATGGTGCGGCGCAAGTCGGCCGCGCTCATCGTTTACGCCGTGTTGCTGGGCGTCATGGCGGTGCTGTTTGCGCGCATCCCGGCCGGCTTCGTGCCCGCGCCCGACAAGCAGTACCTCATCGGCATTGCGCAGCTGCCCGCGGGTGCTTCCATCGACCGCACCGACGCGGTGATCCGCGAGATGAGCGACATCGCGCTCAAGGTGCCGGGCATCATCGATTCGGTGGCGTTCCCCGGCCTCTCCATTGCCGGCTTCTCGGCCGCGCCCAACGAAGGCATCGTGTTCTTCGGCCTCGCGCCGTTTGAAGATCGCACCACGCCCGACCTGAGCAAGGGCGCGATCCTCGGGCAGGTGAACGGCGCGATCCAGCAGATCCAGGGTGCGCGCATGTTCGTGGTGCCGCCACCCGCGGTGGACGGCCTGGGCAACGCCGGCGGCTTCAAGCTGCAGGTGCAGGACCGCGGCGGCCTGGGCGAGCAGGCGTTGTATGGCGCGGTGTGGGGCACGCTGGGGCAGGTCTACGGCAACCCGAAGTCGAGCATCGGCACGCCGTATTCGGGCTACGACATCAACGTGCCGCAGCTCTACGCCAACGTGGACCGCACGCGCGCCAAGCAGATGGGCATCAACCTCGCCGACATCTACGACACCATGCAGGTCAACTTGGGCTCGCTCTACGTGAACGACTTCACCCAGTTCGGCAAGACCTACCAGGTGGTGGTGCAGGCCGACGCGCCGTTTCGCAACAACGCCGAAGCCATCACCAACCTGAAGACCCGCAACGCCGCCGGCGAGATGGTGCCGCTGGGTGCGCTCATGACGGTGGAGCCCACCTTCGGCCCCACGCGCGTGACGCGCTACAACGGCTTCCCCTCGGCCGACATCAACGGCGCGGCCAACCCCGGTTTCTCCGCCAGCCAGGCCGAAGGCGAGATCGAAGACCTGCTCAAGAAAACGCTGCCGCGCGGCATGAGCTACGAGTGGACCGAACTCAGCTACCAGGACCGCCTGACGCGCGACATCACATTGCCCGGCACACAGACCCAGGTGCCCATCCTCGCGGCGGTGCTGGCCATTTCGGTGCTGCTCGTCATATTGGTGCTGGCCGCGCAATACGAGAGTTGGAGCCTGCCCATGGTGATCGTGCTCATCGTGCCCATGGGGATCCTGTCGGCGCTGTTTGGTGTGTGGCTCTCCAGCTTTCCGCCGTTCATGCAGCCCGGGGACCTGAACATCTTCACGCAGGTGGCACTCGTCGTGCTGGTCGGGCTGGCGTGCAAGAACGCCATCCTGATCGTGGAGTTTGCAAAAGACCTTGAGGAAGCCGGCGAAGAGATGTTTGCCGCCGTCGTGCACGCCTGCCGCATGCGCCTGCGCCCCATCCTCATGACGTCGATTGCCTTTTGCGCCGGTGTGATCCCGCTTATCCTGGGCAGCGGCGCCGGCAGCGAAATGCGCCGGGCCATGGGCATTGCGGTGTTCTCCGGCATGCTGGGTGTGACGTTGTTCGGCATCTTTCTCACGCCGGTGTTTTATGCGCTCTTGCGCAGCCGCCGCCGAGCGCGCCGCAGCGGAACCGCACCGCAGGTGGCCGTGCAGGGAGTCCGCCATGAATAAGCGTTTTGCCTTCTCTGTGCTGTTCACCGCAGCGCTCGCCGCTTGCAGCGCCGTGGGCCCCGACTACCAGCGCCCCGCCGCCGTGGCAGACGCGCGCTTCATCAGCGCCGGCGCCACCGCCGTGAACACCCAGGCGCCCGCCGCCGACATTGCCACCTTCTGGCGCGGCTTCAACGACGCGCAGCTGAGCGCCCTGATCGAGCGCGCCCTGCAAGCCAACGGCGACGTGCGCATGGCCCAGGCCCGCCTGCAGGAAGCCCGCGCCAACCAGGGCGAGGCCGACGCCGCCGGCCTGCCCGGCGTGGGCATCGACACCAGTGTGGAGCGCTCCGTGCGCCCCATCACCCAGCAGCCCGGCACCACCCGCAGCGCGCGCACCGGCACGGCCTATGACGCAAGCTTTGTCGCCAACTGGGAGATCGACCTCTTTGGTGGCGTGCGCCGCAGCCGCGAAGCCGCCGCCGCGCGCGTGAGCGCCAGCGAGGCCGGGCTGAACGCGGCCCACACCGCGGTGGCCGCCGAGGTGGCGCGTTACTACCTGGAACTGCGCGGCCTGCAAGAGCGCCTGCGCGTGACCGAGGCCAGCCTGGTGAACCAGCGCGACGCGCTGGGCATCACCAACGCCCGCGTGGACAACGGCCGCGGCACCCAGCTCGACCTGGCGCGCGCCCGCGGCCTGGTGGCCAACACCGAAGCCGCCGTGCCCGCGCTGCAGAGCGCTGTTGAGCGCAGCGTGTTCCGCCTGGCCACGCTCACCGCGCAAACACCGCGCAGCCTGTTGGCGGAACTCGCCGCACCCGCGCCGTTGCCCGGCCTGCCCGTGACCGACCTGGCCACGCTGCCCGTGGGCACGACCGAGCAGTGGCTGCAACGCCGCCCCGACCTGATGGCCGCGGAACGCGAACTCGCCGCCGCCACCGCCAACATCGGCGTGGCCACCGCCGCGCTGTACCCGCGCCTCTCGCTCTCGGGCCTGCTCGGCCTGAATGCCGCGCGCATCGGTGATTTGAACGACAGCCAGTCGGCCCGCTACGCATTGGGTGCCGGCATCAGCTGGACCCCGTTCGACTTTGGCGCCATCCGCTCACGCATCCGCGCCAGCGAGGCCCGCGCCCAACAAAGCCTGGCCAGCTTCGAGCAGACCGTGGCGGTGGCGCTGGAAGAAACCGAAGGCGCCTTCAGCAGCTACAGCCGCAGCGCACAACGCGCGGAAAGGTTGGACGTGGCCGTCCGCAACGCCGAAGAAGCCGCCGGCCTGGCCCGGCTGCGTTACGACGCGGGGGTGACCGACTTCCTGGCCGTGCTCGACGCGGAGCGCGAAGTGCTCAACACGCGGGACCAGTTGGTGCAGGCCCAGGTGGGCACAGCGACTGCGTTGGTCACGGTGTACCGGGCCCTGGGCGGCGGGTGGACGCCACCGCCCGCAACGGCCACCACGGTGGGCAAAGCGCCGTGAAAAATGCGCCGGTGCGTGTGGGCGCAAAACCACCCTTTTGCTGCATTACGCAAATGTAATTCTGAGAGTTGGGGGCTCGTTAAAAATCATAGCAACGACTTGCATGGTGCAAGGCATGAGGGCCACAAGCCCTGCATTTTTTCTCGGAGCACCCCCCATGAAAAAGAGCCTTATCGCTCTGGCCGTTCTGGCCACCACCGGCGCCGCATTCGCGCAATCTTCCGTCACCCTCTACGGCCGCATCGACAGCTCGGTCGGCTCGTCCAAAATCGGCGCGCCTGGCCAGGCCACCAGCACCACGCAAATGTTCAGCGGCAGCCTCACATCCACCCGTTGAGGCGTGCGTGGCACCGAAGACCTCGGCGGCGGCCTCAAGGCCATCTTTGCGCTGGAGCAGGGCTTTGACTCCACCGACGGCACCCAGGCCGCCGGCAGCGCGTTCAACCGCATGTCCATCGTTGGCTTGAGCGGCGGTTTCGGCGCGGTCAAGTTCGGCCGCCACGACACCTCGTTCGACGACATCCGCGACCTGAGCGTCAGTGCCAACATCTTCGACTCGGGCACCTTCGCCACCACCGAAGGCGTTGTGGGCACCACGGGCTACCTGGGTGTTGGCCAACTGGCCGACTACGGCGACCGCGCCAGCAACCAGATCCGCTACGAGTCGCCTTCGTTCGCTGGTTTCTCGGCCGGCGTCAGCTACGGTCTGGACGAACAAGCTGCGCCTGTGGACAGCGACGTGACCGCCTTCAACCTGCGCTACAAGGCAGGCAACCTGGACGTGGGCTACGGCTACCAGGAAAACGCCAACCAGCTGGCAGCCAGCAACCTCGAATACAACACCGTGGGCGCCGCCTACAACTTCGGCAGCTTCCGCCTCTCCGGCGGCTGGAACCAGGTCAAGAACGAGGCATCGCGCAAGTCGGACAGCTACAGCATCGGCGCCATCGTGCCGGTCGGCGCATTCGATCTGTCGATGGGCTACAGCACCGCCAAGGCCAAGCAGGGCAGCGCCACCTTTGAAAAGGGTGACGCATTCTCCGCAGCCGTGGCGTACAACCTGTCCAAGCGCACCCGCGTGTACGCAGGCCTGACCACCGGCGACATCGAAGACGCAGCGGGCACCAAAGTGCGCGAGCGCGAGGTGTATGCCCTGGGTCTGGCCCACACCTTCTGATTTCCAAGCCAACTCGAGTCTCCAAGGCTTGTTCATACCCACCGCTCGCAAGGGCGGTGGGTTTTTTTATGGGTGAGACCAAAGCGCCAAGCCGCAGAGGGGCAGGTTGGGGTGGGCGGCGAGGAGTACGCTGTGGACCATTCATTTGTCCATCAGGAATTCATCATGGAAAAGTCATTCCACCGCTTCACGGACCTCTTCGCCCAACTTGGCCTGGCGTCCGACCCCGCGTCCATCGAAGCCTTTCTGCGCAACCACTCACCGCTGCCCGACGACGTGCGCCTGGCCGACGCGCCGTTCTGGACCGCCTCACAAAGCGCGCTGCTGCGCGAGGAGATCCAGGAAGACGCGGATTGGGCGGAGGTGGTGGATCAGTTGAATGCGGCTTTGCGGGGGCCGGTGGCTTGAGTTGGTTCCGATAGCGCGGAGTCGGATCAACTGCGCATGGCTACCCAAACAAGCCCTTAACTTTGAGGAGCTGAACAGCCGCAGTGCAGCGTGAGCCGTCGGACAAGCTCGTGCGTCGAACGTACCCTGTGCGGCACGTTGCAGTCGTTCAGACCCTCGCAATTCGGCACGACTGCTTGCTTGCGGAGGCTCCTCGTGTTCTATGACCAACACTCCAACTGAGCCGAAAACCTGGCGTAGTGAAGTATTGGCAGGCTTAGCGGCGGGAACACCTTGCTGGACCTGTGGCCACTAGGGGTCAATCTTGCTCCAACCGGCAGTGGGACTGCTTGCCGTTGTCTTGTGCAACATCTCCAAGACCTCAGCTCGACTGACTAGCTGCCCCTTTACAACTGGATCTTCTGTAAGGCGGCGAATGAAGTACTGCCTGCCAGACTCACTTAGCGAATAGGTTCCGTCTTTATGTTTGACGAGTCGTTCAGAATCTAGATGCGTTTTGTAGTTAGTAATGAACTTGGAGATATCGAATCGCTCGCCAGCCATGAGCCCAGTTGCCTCCAGAATTGCCTGCATGTATGCACGCATATCTCGCGAGTTCGCAGAAGGTGGGGTAGTCAGCTTGTACAGAACGCGCATCTGTCCTCTCCTTGATATGAGCTGGCTGTACTCTTGAGTCGACAAGAGGTCTTGGCTACCGGCGCGCGTTGGTTGCTTAAGGCTTCCACGTACTACTCGGCAAATGCCAAGCTACGAAACCCCCAGGCAGCACCGCACACTCCCAAGAAGAACAAGAGTAGTGAAGTCCACCCTAGGATCCACGGCACCTTGGCCCGATCGTCGACTACCCCGTTGTCGAGAACGTGAAGGTGGTTCCAGGTAATCTCGCTTCGCCAATACCGGTCCATGTTGAGATTCCAGTTGTCGATCAAGGTCTGCGCCTTGTGAACCATGAAAGCATGGGCGAAGCCTATCAGCACCACCCCTACAACGAACACCCCAAGCACCCAATACGGCCATTGCAGCTTCGCTATGTCTGACCGCGCGCCGATGAAGGCGAGCATGCCAGCGGCAGCACCTCCGTTAACCCCAAGCAAGTAGGACCAGACCGCCGAGCTGTAAGTGTTCAATAGGCCATTGAGCTGATGAAAACGGTCGTCGTAGTGCTTCGAGCGAAGTTGTTGCAACCACTCGGGTGTATCGCGATGCAGATCGCTCATGCCTTGTTCCTTCAATTGTTTTGGTCAACATTTTTTATGGTCATGCGCGCGTCTCGCACACGCCATGATGTGACGGCTGGGGACGACGGATGTCCGTCAGCGCCTGTTCTTCGCTAGTACCGCCTTGCGCCATGTCTCAAGGTCGTTCAAATCGGTTGTCATGTCGGCAGGCTCAGGTATGGGAATGTTGGCCTCCGGCGCCCCGTCGTGCCCGGTGTAGTTCGAGCACTTCGTCATGCCCGCCATCACGGGGGCTACGTCGTCGGGAGCCACTGATACCTTGCCCAGCCCAAGGGTCGATACGCCTCGTTGGAAGCGCTGCACCACCTTGTTGAACAACACCTCCTCAACGCCTCGCTCCCAGGCCATGCGCAGGTCGCTGTAAAAATCGCGAGCATGCAAGGTGTAGCTCTGGTCATTCGCCTTCCTTAGCCGCTCACAATTGACCTGTTTGTTCCGCAGCAGTCCGACGCGGTCTTTGGTGGCCGATCCAGCGAATGGAAGGCTCGCATCGGCCACGCCGAAGCCCTCCGCTGTTTTCGTGAGTGTCAACGCCATCGGAGCCATCCCCGCCACCGCGTTCTCAGCCATCAGCGTGCTCAGGAAGAAGATGTCGTGTGTAAAGCAACCACCTGGCGCTCCTGAGCCTCTAACGCAAGGCGCTTCGCGACGCGCTCGCGCCGAACGTGGTCCAGGGATGAGACGGGGTCGTCGAAAACGATGCCGCCAGAACCTTTTCCAAGCCGAACCTCCGCCAAGAAAGACGCCAGTGCGATAGCGCGCTGCTCGCCCTCGCTGAGCACGTCCGCCGGAGAGCCGCCTCCGTCGGTCTCAAGGACTAGCTTGAAGGTGGTCTTGGCCCTGGCAGAACTGGGCCGCATAGCGACCTTGATGTCTTGGACGCCCAGCGTCCGGAGCTCCGCAGTGAGGGCTTCCGCCACTTCATGACTGGCCATCGTACTGGTCAGGTCGGTCGATTTGCGCGAGATCGCAGTGGTGGCCGTCGCAGCTACACACTGGCCCAGAGTTGCAGCCAGCTTGAATGCTTCGATGGCGTGAAGTACCGCATCCTTGAGGGCGAACAGTTCCTGGCGGGCACGCAACTCAGCGTATTCCTTTTCCATCTCCGCACGTTCTTTCAGAACCATCGACTCTTCGAGCGTCACCGCTTGCTGCCGCAAACGTCCGGCAAGGGTCCGCAAGCCAGCGGTGGGGCTATCGGAGAGCGCGGGCAGGGCATCCCACGGCTGACCTGCGTTTGGAGTCGCCGCCTTGATGATCGCGTCGCGTCTTGCGACCGCAGCGGGCTGCAGATCGCCACACGCCTGGACAAGGCCGGGGAGATCGTCCAGATCGTGTCGAAGGGCTTCGTCGAACAGTAGATCCATGGGCGCGTCCCTGGCCTCCCGGAAGGCGCCCTCCGCTGCCGCGCGCGCGGCGGTGGCCAGGCTCGCGGCTTCACCCTTAACGAAATCATCGAACGCGGCTAGGCGTGCTGCGCCGTCCTTGCCTATAGCGTTTTGGCAGAGCGGACAACGGTCCTCCGCGCCAAGGTGAGGAAAACTGCACACGGGAGGCGAGACCGCGCAGAAGTCGCGTGCCGCTCTGAACATCGCGCCCCATTGCTCGCCGAATGTCCCCTCCAAGGCGTCGAGAGCCTGGAACTTCTTCGCTGCCGCTTCTGCAATTGCCTTGGCGATACCGGAACTCTTGATCAAGGCGCGCAGCGCGAAGGCCTTTTGATCAGATAGCGCCTCCTCCATCTTGGCCGCGCGGTTCGCGAGGCTCTCCACCCGCGACGCCCTTGCGCGCAATTCGGCTGCCCGCTTCTTCGGGTCAGCCTCGGCGAGCGTCTTTGCGAGTAGCTCGGTGCGCTCCGTCTCGTCTTGCGTCATGTCAGCGAGACGATCGACATCTTGCTTGCCAGTCCTGGCCGAGAGCCCGGCGACAAGCCGCCCAGCCTCGGTAGGACTTTGAGCGAGACGCTGGAACGGCAGCAAGTTGGGCTGGTAGGCCTGTAGTTCCTTCGCCGCCCGTTCCTTTAGCGCGCCACAAACCTCGGCAAGGCCGGCCAGGATATCGAGGCCATAGGGCGCATAGGCGAAGTCGCCGTGGTTGTCTACGTAGGCCCGGGCGCAGGCTGAATCGAAGATAGCGATGGAGGAAAGCTCGATCGGCGCTGCGACACCTTCGGCCCAGGCGAACTCGGCGGGCGTGCCGCCCACGAGGGCGTCAAACTTGGCCGAAGGCGCTTCGCGCTTGGCCTTAGGCAGGTAGACGTTGCCGTGAATCTTCTCGGACTGGTCCCTCGCCCGGCACGCCTGCTTCAACACTCGCGAGTAGCCCGACTTGCCGACGCCGTTGTCGCCATAGATGACCGTGAGGCCTGCAGGAGCGATCGGGAGAGTCTTGCCTGCCGCGAGCGCGTTAACGCCGCGCAGATCCCTGATGGCGGTGAGCTGCACAGCGCCAGCCTTTACATGCGGAGCGGCGACTTGCTCGGGAGTGAGGATCCGGGCCTGCCTGTTTTGGGGATCAGCGATACCCTTGCTAGCCTTCAGCAGGGCGTACATATCGTCCAAGTCGGCAGCGGTCGGAGTTGGGCGCTCGTAGAGAACTGCGATGGCATGGCGCTGCCATGCTGGTAGGCCTTCTGACCATTTTTGAATCGCCGCTAGGATCGTCATCGCGAATCTCCTCCGCTCAATAGTTTGGATGGGATGCTACGACACACTGCGGGATTGAGGCGGAAGCGGCTCAGTGCCGTAAGCCGCCATTAACTTGGGTCTGCAAACGGCCGCTATGGGCGCACTACACTCGCCGAATTTCTTCCGCTGACCGGCAGCACTCAGTCTTTTCCAGACGATCAGCTCGAGTATGAATTCGTCAGCATCATTCGACACCTCAAATACGAACGTTCAATGGCGTTTCAAATCTTCTGAATCGTGGCCCCCAACACTCGTTTTGACTCACCGAGCAGAAGATCAAGAGCCACCCCGTGGCAGCCCTTGATCCCCTCAAAACTTAGAACCGAACGCCGTAAGCCAGCGCCACGCCCTGCGCCTTCACGCCGTCTTCCTTGTAGTAGCTCATCCAGTTGGCTTGCACGTACGAGGTCTTGGTCAGGTTCAGGTTCACGCCCAAGCCGTAGGCGGCGCCTGTGTCGCTGTCGCTGACGCTCACGCCGCCTGAAGACAGGGTGAGTTTGGTGCGCAGGTAGCCCAGACGGGCGAACAGTTCAACGTTTTCGGTGACCTTGACGCCGGGCTTCACGAAGACGCCGACGGTGTTGTTGACCTTGGCGTTGATGCCGATGCCCGTGCCGTTGAACTCGATCTCGTCCTTGACGATGCCCAGGCCCAGGAAGCCTTCCACGGCCACGTTGGGGTGCAGCTGGTAGCCGAGCACGCCGGTCAGGGCGCCGGGGCCGGATTTCAGCGTGTTCGCGCCGTCGGTGAAGTCCAGGCCAATGGCTGCGTAGCCGATTTCGGCGTACATCTTGGAGGGGGCCTGGGTTTGGGCCTGGGCGCCTGCGGCAGCAACGGTGAAGACGGCTGCGGCAAGGGCTTTGTGTGCGAAGGTCATGTGAGAAAAAATGTAAAAAATGAATGAACAAAGTTAGGAGAGCGCTGAGAGTAACAAGCCAATAAACCCTATGTTTCAAACGGTGGTGCTTCCACAACGCCAGGGGCAACCATCCCCCATCTGTGGGTTGCGCCCTGGTCGATTGGCTCGAATCACGGCGGGCTGCCAAGTGCCGCGTTGTTGGGGCATGTGCTCGCAGGTTCGCCACCGCACAGACCCGCGCCGCGTTTGTTTCTACCGTGGTGGTTCCACACACCGATGACGAGGACCACCCATGAACATCGAGACCCAGACCACCCCCGAGCTCAAGCACATTGCCGAGCTGATCGAAGACATCGCCACTTCGATGCTCACCACCATCGAAGCCGACGGCTCCTTGTCCAGCCGCCCGATGTATGCGCTGGAAATGGACGCCAGTGGCGCGATCTGGTTTTTCACCGACACGCGTTCGTCCAAGGTCGAACGCCTGGGCGTGGCCAACCTGGCGTTCACCGATCTGGACGACAGCACCTATGTGTCGCTCTCGGGGCATGGCGAGATCGTCACAGACCGCGGTCGTATCGAACGCCTGTGGTCGCCCTTTGCGCGCCCCTGGTTTCCTGATGGGCCGGATTCACCCAACCTGGCCTTGCTGAAGTTTGTGCCGCACTCGGCGGACTATTGGGACGCGCCCAACAGCAAGATGGTGCGTGCCGTGAGCGACCTGGTGTCCATCGTCGCGGGAAAGCCCATCGGCATGGGTGAACACGGTTCACACCAGGGTTTGTCGGGCGGTGCCCTGCCTTCCGGGAGCCGCGCATGAGCCCGCCTGGCCAACCCGCCGTGCCCCCTCAACCCGTTGAGCCCGACACGCCCTTTGAGCTGCCGCCTGCGGAGGAAGACACGCCTTTGAAGTTGCCGCACGAGCGCGACGAAGACACGGACATGACCGACGACCAGCCGGACCCGAAGATCCTGCAGGCCTGGAAAGACCTGAAACAAGGCCAGGTGGACACCGACATGCGCGCCACGCCGGGCCAGGATGCGGCGAAGCGCGGCCAGCATGTGCCGGGCGCGGGCGGGCAGCAGCTGCCCAAAGAAGAGAACAGCGTTCCTCGCAAGTAGCGGGCGCTGTGGCAGGGCTCGGGGGCCCTGCCACACAAGGGTGGCAGAATCCGCGCTCCCCATGGACCGGCGCTCCCGCTCGTGCCTCGGGGGCCAACTCCCTTCTGCTCCCCATGACTCCTCCGCTCCACGGCACGCTCGGCATTGATTTCGGCACTTCCAATTCGGCCATGGCCTGGGCCGATGTGCGCGGCACGGCACACCTGATTCCGCTGGAGGGCGCAGCGGTTTCCATGCCCACGGCGGTGTTCTACAACTCCGAAGACAGCACCACCCACTTTGGCCGCGACGCGGTGGCGCAATACCTCGCCGGCACCGAAGGCCGCTTGATGCGCTCGCTCAAGAGCCTGCTGGGCAGCCCGCTGCTGCTGGAGACCACGGTGGTCAACCACCAGCAGATCAGTTTTCAGGAGATCGTGGCCACCTTTCTGGCCGCGCTGCGCGAGCGCGCGGCGCAAACGCTGGGCGTGGCGCCCACCAAGGTGGTGATGGGCCGTCCGGTGCATTTTGTGGACGACGACCTGGAGCGCGACGCGCTCGCACAAGACTCCTTGCTGCAGGCCGCGCAGGCCGTGGGTTTTCGCCAGGTGTCGTTCCAGCTGGAGCCGATTGCCGCCGCGCTGGACTACGAGCGCCGGCTGGACCGCGAGAGCGTGGTGCTGGTGGTCGACCTGGGTGGCGGCACGTCCGACTTCACCGTGGTGCGCCTGGGCCCGCAGCGCATGAAGCTCGCCAACCGCGCGGGCGATGTGCTGGCCACCACGGGGGTGCACATCGGCGGCACCGACTTCGACCACAAGCTCAGCCTGGAACAGGTCATGCCCCTGCTGGGCTACAAGCACCTCGGCCCGCAGCAGCGCGAGGTGCCCAGCCGCGTGTTTTTTGACCTCTCCACCTGGCACCTGATCCAGTGGCTCTACCAGCCGCGCGCGCTCAGCCAGGCGCAGCAGCTGCGCGTGAACTACAGCAACGTGGCGCTGCATGAGCGCCTGATGAAGGTGCTCAAGCACCGCGACGGCCACCGCATCGCCCACGAAGTGGAGCAGGCCAAGATCCGCTGCTCCAACGAAGACGGCGCCACGCAGGTGGATTTGTCGGAAGTGGAGCGCGGCCTGGGCGCCGACATGCACGCCGACGCCATGCGCGACCAACTGGGCAACCTGCTCGCGCGCACCGTGGCCTGCGCGCGCGAATGCGTGCAACGCGCCGGCCTCACCGACAGCACGCTGGACGCGATCTACCTCACCGGCGGCTCGTCCGCGCTGCGGCCGTTCCAGCGCGCCCTGCAGGCCGAGTTTCCGGGTGTGGCCATGGTCGAGGGTGACCTGTTTGGCGGTGTGGCCTCGGGCCTGGCCTACAGCCGGTCTTGAACTTGGTGGCGAACGCGTCCTCCAAATGCCACCCATTGAACACAGGAGATCGAACCATGCGCATCGTGTTGTCCTTGCTCACCGCTGCGGCGGTGTTGTCGGCGTGCAGCGGTTACGCGCCGCCCGCCCAGCTCACCGGCGCCACCCGGGACGAGGTGGTTGCCCGCATGGGGCCGCCGGAGACGCAGCGCCAGGTGGACGGCGGCACCCGGCTGGAGTTTCCGCGCGGGCCGTATGGCCGCCACACGTACTTTGTGTACCTCGACGGTGCCGGGCGCGTGACCCGCTCCGAGCAGGTGCTCAACGAGGCGAACTTCCTGCAGATCAACCCCGGCATGACCCAGGACGAGGTGCGCCAGCGGCTGGGGCGCCCCGGTGAGGTGCGGGGGCTGGCCCGTTCGCGCGGGGTGGTGTGGAGTTACCGCTACGAAAACCCGTTCTGCCAATGGTTCCAGGTGGAGATTGCGCAAGACCAGGTGGTGCGGTCCGCCGGCTACGGCGAGCCGCCCGAGTGCAACAAGCGGGAAGAGCCTTTCATCCTCTGACCGGGCGGGTGGATCCCGCCAGGAATCAGGTCACGCCGAAGCGGTACACCGTGGTTCCCCGGTAAGGCCGTCCCGGTGCCACCAGGTTCTGCGGCAGCGCGGGGCAGTTGGGCGCGTTGGGAAACCACTGCGGCTCCAGGCACACGGCGCAGCGCGGCCGGTGCCGCACACCCTGTTTGCCCGCATCGGGCTTCTCCGCCACCCCCAGCTGGCCCGCGGTGTACACCTGCAGCAAAGGCTCGGTGGTCCACACATCGAGCGTGCGACCGCTGGCTTCGCTGCGCAGTTGTGCGCACAGGCGCGCTTCGCTGCGGCTGTCGGTGCCCAGCGGATAACTCAAGTCGATGTCGGGCACGGTGCCCAGCGTGGTGGCGCTGCGCAGATCGTGCACATGGCCGTTCAGCGACACACGACCGCCGGTGGCGATGCCGTCCACCCCGGTGGCCAGCACGTCGTTGGCGTCTGGCACCTGCAGCACATGGCCGTTGATGTTGGCGCCTTCGCTCACGCCGTCGAGGTTGAAGTAGATGTGGCTGGTGAAGCTGGCCGGACCGGGCTCGTCCAGCGCGGTGGCCAGGTGTTCGATCACCAGCGCGTTGTCGTCGCTCAGCCGGTAGGTGAGCTGCAGGTCCAGCGTGCCGGGGAAGTCGTCTTCGGCGGTCAGAAAGCGGTGGCGCAGCTCCAGGGTTTGCGCGTCGGGCTGCACCGCGTCAAACGCGCGGTGGCGCGCGCCGCGGGGCCCGCCGTGGATGCAGTGGGCGCCCGAGTTCGGCGTGAGCCGGTGTTCGCGCCCGTCCTGCGTGAAGTGCGCGCCGCCAATGCGCCCGGCATAGCGGCCCACAAACGCGCCCATCGACGGTGAGCCGCCGAGCACGGCGTCCAGGCTGTCGTAGCCCAGCGCCACGTCGTCCAGCACGCCCTGCCGGTCGGGCACCACGATCTGCAGCACCTTGGCGCCGAGGTTGGTGATGGCCACGACCATGCCGCGTGCGTTGCGCAGAAAGAAGAGGGCGGTGGGCCGGCCGTCCACCTCGCCCTGGAAGCGGGCGGGGTCGAGCAGGTGGGGGAACGGTGTGGGCGTGGGCGTCATGCGCCTTATTGTGGGCCGAGCGCTGTGATCAAACGACCAAGTGCTTCCATCTCGGCGGGCTTGAGGTCGGTCAACGGTGCGCGCACCCGGCCGGCGCCGTGGCCCACGAGCTGGGCACCCGCCTTCACGATGCTCACCGCGTAGCCCTGGCCCTTGTTGCGGATGTCGAGGTAGGGCATGAAGAAGTCCTTGAGCAACCGGTGCTGCGTGGCGTGATCGTCGGTGCGCACGGCTTCGTAGAACTGCATCGCGGTCTTCGGGATGAAGTTGAACACCGCCGACGAATACACCGGCGTGCCCAGTGCCTTGTAGGCCGCCGCGTACACCTCGGCCGTGGGCAGGCCGCCCAGGTATGAGAAGCGCTCACCCATCTTGAGGTAGATCGACATCATCATTTCGATGTCGCCCACACCGTCCTTGAAACCGATGAGGTTGGGGCAGCGGTCGGCCAGGATGGCGAGCGATTCGGGCGTGAGCTTGCAGACGTTGCGGTTGTAGACAATCACGCCGAATTTCACGCTCTTGCACACCTGCTCCACATGCGCGATCAGGCCTTCCTGGCCGGCTTCGGTCAGGTAGTGCGGCAGCAGCAACACGCCGTGTGCGCCCATGCGTTCGGCTTCCTGCGCGTGCGCGATGGCGGTGCGGGTGGGACCACCGGCGCCGGCAATGATGGGCACCTTGCCGCGGCAGGTGTCCACCGCGGTCTTGATGATCTGGCCGTACTCGGCGCCCGAGAGCGAGAAGTACTCGCCCGTGCCGCCCGCGGCGAACAGGGCACTGGCGCCATACGGTGCCAGCCACTCCAGCCGCTCAGCGTAGCCCTTGGCGTTGAAGTCGCCGTGGCCGTCGAAATCGGTGATGGGGAACGACAGCAGTCCGCTGCTGACGATGGTCTTGAGATCCTGGGGGTTCACGGAAACGTCCTCTGCTTGAAAAATCGGCGGATGAGAAATCAGTCGAGCTTGATGTTGGCTTCGGCCACCACCTCGCCCCAGCGCTTGCGCTCGCGCTCAAAGAAGGTGTCTTGCTCGGTGGGCTGCATCGTGATCACCTCGGCGCCCTGGCCGGTCAGGCGGGCGCGCACGTCGGGGCTGCGGATGATCTTGATGAGTTCGGTGTTCAGGCGCGCGATGATGGCTGGCGGCGTGCCGTTGGCCACCAGCACCCCCTGCCAGGTGCCGGACTCGAACCCGGTGACGCCTTGTTCGGCCAGTGTGGGGACGTTGCCCACCAGCGGCATGCGTGTTTTCTTGGAGATGCCCAGCACCTTGAGGCGCCCGCTCTGCACGTGTGGCAGCGTGGCCAGCATGCCGTTCATGATCACCTGCGTCTGCCCTGCCACGGTGTCGGTCACGGCTTGTGAGCCGCCCTTGTAGGGCACGTAGATCCACTTGGCGCCGGTGGCGCGCTGCACCGCCACGCCGGCCACGTGCGGCGCGCTACCCACCGCGGTCACCGCAAAGTTCAGGTCGGAGGTCTTGGACAACTCGACCAGTTCCTTGAGGTTGTTGGCCTTCACCGAGGGGTGTACCGCGAGCATGTGCGGCGAGTACGCGAGCATGGTCACGCCGCGCAAGTCTTTGCTGGGGTTGAAGGCCAGCTTGGTGTAGACCGAAGGGCTGATGGCGAGTGCGCCCACATCGCACAGCAGCATCGTGTGGCCGTCGGGTGCGGACTTGGCCACCAGGTCGGCGCCGATGTTGCCGTTGGCACCCGCCCGGTTTTCCACCACCACGGGCTGGCCCATGCTCTCCGAGAGCAGCTGGCTGATGGCGCGCGCGATGATGTCGGACGAGCCGCCCGGTGGGTAGGGAACGATGAGACGGATGGGCTTGTTGGGAAAGCTCTGCGCGTGGGCCGGCAGTCCCACGGCGGCGATGGCGGCAGAGGCAGCGATCAGCTGCCGGCGGTTCAAGGACATGGACATTTCCTGGAGGTGTGGAGAAAAAGAGGCGCGCTGCTGCAGCGCTCAGAAGCGCGGCTGCGCGCCGGTGAACGAGGGGTCGTACTTCTGCATCTGCGCGAGGTCGTTGCGGTTGCGGATCCCGCAGTGCAGGTAGTTGTCGTGCAGGCGGGCCAGCGCCTCCCGGTCGATCTGCACACCCAGGCCGGGCGTGGTGGGCACCCGCAGGCTGCCGGCATCGAACCGCAGCCGCCCGCCTTGCACCACCTCGTCGTCCTGCCAGGGGTAGTGCGTGTCGCATGCGTAAGAGAGGTGCGGCACCGAAGCGGCCAGGTGCGTCATGGCCGTGAGGCTGATGCCCAGGTGCGAATTCGAATGCATCGACAGGCCCAGGCCGAAGGTCTCGCACATCAGCGAGAGCCGCTGCGTGGCGCGCAGACCGCCCCAGTAATGGTGGTCGCTCAGCACGATCTTCACCGGGCAACCCATCTCGGCGTTGCGGCGGAATTCCTTGAGGTCGGTGACCACCATGTTGGTGGCCAGCGGCACCTCGCAGGCCTGGGCCACAGCGGCCATGCCGTCCAGGCCGGGGGCCGGGTCCTCGTAGTACTCCAGCACGCCGCGCAACTGCTCCACCACCTTCAGGCTGGTGGGCACGGTCCAGTTGCCGTTGGGGTCGATGCGCAGCGGCGCGCCGGGGAAGGCCCTGGCCAGCGCCAGCAGGCCCGCCACCTCTTGCCCGGGCGGCAGCGCGCCGGCCTTGAGCTTGATGCTCTTGAAGCCGTACTGGCCGATCATGCGGCGCGCCTGCGCCACCAGCTGTTCGGGCGTGATGGCTTCGCCCCAGGGGTCGGCTGCGTAGGGCTTCTCGATGTGTTCGGCGTACTTGTAGAACAGGTAGGCGCTGAAGGGTACGCTCGCGCGCGCCGCGCCACCGAGCAGGTCCACCACCGGCGCATTGGCCAGCTGGCCCTGCAAATCCATCATGGCGACTTCAAAGGCGCTGATCACCTTGGCCACCGTCTTGGACACGTGGGTGCCTGGTGCCAGCGAGACCTGGGTGCCGAGGAACTCGGAGGCCGTCTGCTTCGGCGTGACCAGGGCGGCCACGCGCGTTTCCATGTCGTTCAGCGCCCAGGGCGAGAGACCGGTGAGCGCCGGCGCGGCCTTGGCCATGGCTTCGAGCATGGGCAGGTCGCCGTAGCTCTCGTTGATGCCGACCAGGCCCGAGTCGGTTTCGATCTCGATGATCGAGCGCAGGGCCCAAGGCTCGTGGATGCCGGCGGCGTTGAGCAGCGGTGGATCGCGGAAAGCGATCGGCGTGACACGGACGTGTCGGATGGCGTGGGATGTCATGGAAGGCGACGAAAAGGATCGGAGGGGCTCAGCGCGCGAGCACGGTCTGCGGCAGCCACAGCGAGATGGCGGGCAGGTAGGTCACGGCCATGAGCACGGCGAACAGCGCCACGTAGAAGGGCAGCAGGGCCTTGACCACGGTCTCCATCGGCAGTTTGGCGATCGCACTGCCCACGAACAGCACCCCGCCCACGGGCGGTGTGATCAGCCCCATGCCGAGGTTGACCATCATGATCATCCCGAAGTGCACCGGGTCCACGCCCAGCGAAGTGACCACCGGCAGCAGGATGGGCGTGAGGATCAGGATCAGCGGCGCCATGTCCATCAGCGTGCCCAGGGCCAGCAGCAGCACGTTGATCATCATCAGGATCACGTAGCGGTTGTCCGACAGCGTGGTGAACATCGTCGTGATCTTCAGCGGGATCTGCATCAGCGTCATGATGTAGCCGAAGCTCGCGGCGAACGCGATCAGGATCATGACGATCGCCAGCGTCTTCACCGTGCGGTGCACCAGCTTGGGCAGCTCGTGCCACTTGTAGTCGCGGTAGACAAACATGGTCACGCCGAAGGCCCAGAGCACGGCGATGGAGGCCGATTCGGTGGCGGTGAACACGCCGGTGAGGATGCCGCCCAGGATGATCACCATGGTCATCAGGCCCCACAGCGCATCGGCGCAGATCTTCAGCGCCTGGCGCAGCGGGATCACGTCGCCCTTGGGGTAGTTCTTGCGCCTGGCGATCACCAGGCACATGGTGGCCAGCGTCATGCCGAGCATCAACCCCGGCAACACACCGGCCAGGAACAACGCGGCAATCGACACCGAGCCGCCGGCCGCGAGCGAATAGATCACCGCGTTGTGGCTGGGCGGAATCAGGATGGCCTGCACCGAGCCACTGACGGTGACAGCCGTGGCGAACTCGCGCGGGTAGCCCTTCTTCTCCATCTCGGGAATCAACACCGCACCGACCGAGGCCGTGTCGGCCATGGACGAGCCGGAGATCGCGCCGAAGAAGGTGGAGGCCAGGATGTTGACCAGCGAGAGGCCGCCGCGGATGAAGCCCACCAGCACGTTGGCAAACGCGACCAGCCGGCGTGCCATGCCGCCCTCGGCCATGATGGCGCCGGCCAACACAAAGAAGGGAATGGCGAGCAGCGAGAACTTGTTGACGCCGCTGCTGATGGCGATCATCACCGCGTCCAGCGGGATGTCGATCCACCACGCGCCGATGAGCGCCGCGATGCCGAGCGCATAGGCCACAGGTGTGCCGATGATCATCAGCACAAAGAAGCTGCCGAGCAGGATGAGCGCGTCCATCAGGCGGCCTTTTCTTCAGAGTCGGAAATGAGGTCGAACTGGACCACGGTGCGCTGGCTCTGGTCTCCGTAGACCAGGAACTCGAGCACAAAGAGCAGGGTGACGAAGCCACCCAGCGGCACCGGCACATAGGTCAGGCCCACGGGCAACCAGGGCAGTTCGGGGATGGACTGGCCCCAGGTGCCCATGCACAGCTTGATGCCGTAGAACACCATGAAGGCGCTCACGCCCACCATCAGCAGGTTGACCGCGAAGGCCATGACGCCGCGCACGCCGGCCGACATGCGCTCGGTGAGCATGACCACCGCGATGTGGGCACCGGCGCGGTAGGCCGCCGCAGCACCCAGGAAGGTGAAGATCACCATGAGCAGGATCGAGATCGGCTCGGGCCACTGCGACCCGGTGCCCAGCACGTAGCGCGCGAAGATGCCCCAGGGAATGAATATCGACATCAGAAAGACGCAGGCTCCGGCCACCCAGATGCAGGCCAGGTAGACGGCGTCGAGCGCGCGGTGGATCGTTTCAGCCATGGTGGTGAAGGAGGTGAATCAGAAAGGGAGCGAAGAAGCGCAGGCGGTGCACGTGCCCCACCCAGGGCGCCCGTGGATCCGGCTGTGCCGGTCCACAGGGCGCGTCCCCCCACCGGGGGGAAGCCGCCAAGCGGCGCAGGGGGGGTAACGCTTACTGAACGGCGCCGATGCGCTGCATCAGGTCCGCGTTGCGCGCGCCGTACTTGGCACGCACAGGGGCGGTGGCGTCAAAGAAGGGCTTGTTGTCGAGTTCGATGAACTCCACACCGGCTGCCTTGAGCTTGGCCGAGTACTCGGTCACGCTCTTGTCCCACAGCGCGCGCTGTTCCATCTGGGCTTCACGCGCCAGTTTCTTCACCAGCGCCTGGTCGGCCGGGGTCAGCTTGTCCCAGGTCACCTTGGACATCACCAGGATCTCGGGAATGATCAGGTGGTTGGTCTGGCTGTAGTACTTGGCACCGGTGGTGAAGTGGTTGCTGGTGAACATGCTGGGTGGGTTGTTTTCCGCACCGTCGATCACGCCGGTCTGCAGCGAGGTGAACACCTCGCCGTAGGCCATGGAGATGCCGTTGCCGCCCATGGCGTTCATGGTGTCCACGAACACGGGGTTGCCCATCATGCGAATCTTCTGGCCCTTGAGGTCGGCCGGGCTGCGCACCGGCTTCTTGGTGTAGAGGCTGCGCGAGCCGCCGTCCATCCAGCCCAGGCCGACCAGGCGTGCCGGGCTGGCCGTGACCTTGGCCAGCAGTTCGTCACCCACGGCGCCGTCGATCACCTTGCGCATGTGCGTGATGTCGCGGAACACGAAGGGCATGTTGAACACGTCCACCTCGGGCACCACGGGGCCGATCACACCCAGCGAGATGCGGGCGAGCTGGATGGCGCCGAGCTGGGTTTGTTCCACGGCTTCTTTTTCCTGGCCGAGCACGGCGCCAGCGAACATCTGCACCTTGATGCGGCCGTTGGTGGCGGCATCCAGCTTTTTGCCCATGCTCTCCACGGCGGCCACGGTGGGGTAGCCGGCGGGGTGGGTGTCGTGGGCCTTGAGCACGATGTTTTGCGCATAGGCGCTCAAGGGCATCAGGCTGGCCATGGCCAGGCTCAGGATCAGTCGGCGTTGGGTTTTCATGTTGTCTCCGTTGGGTTGATGTGACGAGGTGAAAAAATGCCGCGATGTCTCAGACCACGCAGCGCGGCTCGTCCAGGCCCCTCACGCCTGGACGCAGTGCAAAAACGCCACCGGCCAGCGGCTGGTCGGACAGATCGCCGCCGGGCCGGATGGAGGTGACGAACAAGGTGTCGAAGCCGCTGCCGCCGAAGGCGCACATGGCCGGTTTTTTAACCGGTACAGCGAGCGATCGGTCCAGCCGGCCGTCGGGTGTGAAGCGGTGCACCAGGCCGGCGTCGTTGCCGCAGATCCAGTAGCCTCCGTCTTCGTCCATCGCAGCGCCGTCGGGCCGACCGGGCAGCGGCTTCATGTCGATGAACACGCGTTGACGGCTCGGTGTGCCGCTGTCCACGTCGTAGTCGAAGGCCCACACGGTCTGCACGTTCGGGTGCGAGTCCGAGAGGTACATGGTCTTGCCATCGGGGCTGAAAGCCATGCCGTTGGGGGTGATGAGGCAGCCGTGCAAGGCGCGAGCCCGCGAGCCTTCCAGCGCGTACACGCTGCCGGCGGCCGAGGCCAGCGACATGTCCATCACCATGGTGCCGGCGCGCAGCCGGCCCTGGCGGTCGCAGCGGCCGTCGTTGAAGCGCATGCCGCCCTGTGGGTGCTGCACGGAGGTGATGGTCGCCCACGTGAGGGTGCCGTCGGCGTGGGGCGTGAGCAGCGCCACGCCGGTTTCCATGGCGGCGACCCAGCGGCCGTGCGCCGTGGCTTCGCTGCCCGCAGCCAGCGCGATGCAGCCGGGCATTTCGGGTGTGGGCCACTGGCGCGCCTGGCCGGTGCCGGCGTTCCAGCACCACAGCGCGCGACCCGGGATGTCGACCCAGAACAGGCACTGGCGCTGCGCGTCCCAGACGGGGCTTTCGCCCACGCCGTTGCGTGCGTCGAACAGCAGTTCGGCTTGTTCGCTCATGGCGATCAAAACGGACCGGCCTTCACGAAGCCACCACCCTGGTAGATGGCAACCGGGTCGTTGAGGTCGGGCGCGCTGGTGCGGGCGAAGACGGCTTCACGGAACACGTCGGAGCTGTCCTTGGCGACGAAGCCCACGTGGCGCGCGCGGCTGTTGTCCCACCAGGTCACGGCGTTGTTGGACATGCCGAACACGATGCTGTGGCCCAGCACCGGGGTGCTCAGGCAGGCGGTGATGAGGCGATGCAGGTCGTCAAAGCTCAGCCACGTGGCGAGCATGCGGCGGTCTTTGGGTTCGGGGAACGAGGAGCCGATGCGCACGCACGCGGTCTCGATGCCGTGGCGATCGAAGTAGAGGCGGGCAAGGTCTTCGCCGAAGGCCTTGCTCAGGCCGTAGAACCCATCCGGCCGCGCGGGGTGTTCGGCGTGGATGGTTTCGCTTTGTTTGTAGAAACCGGTCACGTGGTTGGAGCTGGCGAACACCACGCGCTTCACGCCGTGCTGGCGCGCCGCTTCATAGAGGTTGTAAGCGCCGACGATGTTGGCCTGCAGGATGGACGCGAACGGTGCCTCCACCGAGATGCCGCCCATGTGCACGATGGCGTTGCAGCCGGCGACCATGGCGTCGACCTCGGCCGCGTTGGACAGGTCGGCCAGCACGATCTCTTCGCCGGCCTTGGCATCGCCCAGACCCGCTTTGTCGGACAGGCGCAGCACCTCGCAGTTGCCCTTGAGGCGTTCGCGCAGTGCGGTGCCCAGGCCGCCGGCGGCGCCGGTCAGCAACAGGCGGTGGTGGGTTTTCAAGGTGTTTTCCATGGAACTCGTGCGGTCTCGGCTGAAGATTTCGGAAGCATTTGTCGAAGCGCTTGGACATATCGCAAGTGCTTTGCTACAGTCCGCACATCTTGTGTTGTCTGTTGTCGGTTGTCAGACAACTGGGCGAATTGTGTGAACCCCGAGGTGGGGTGTCAAGGAAAAAACGATGCTCTCCGTGAAAACCCTAGGTGCCGAATCGGGCCCGGTCGAGGCCGTGCTGACACGCCCGCGCCGACCCCGTGGCCTGGTGCCCGAGATCGTCGACACGCTCGCCGCCGACATGCGCGAAGGCCGGTTGCAGACCGGCGACAAGCTGCCCACCGAGTCCGAGCTGATGGGCCGTTTCGAGGTCAGCCGCACGGTGGTGCGCGAGGCCATCTCGCGCCTGCAGGCCTCGGGCCTGGTGGAAACGCGCCACGGCATCGGCACCTTTGTGATGGCGCCGCAGGAGCAGAGCAACTTCCGCATTGCGCCCGAAGACTTCGCCACCGTGGCCGACGTGATCTCGCTGCTGGAACTGCGCATCAGCCTGGAGAGCGAGGCCGCGAGCCTGGCCGCGCAGCGCCGCGACGACAGCCACCTGCACAACATGGCCAGCGCACTCGCGGCCTTTGAAGCGTCGATCGCCGAGTCGTCCGACGCCGTGCCGTCGGACTTCCAGTTCCACATGGAGGTGGCGCGCGCCACGGGCAACCGACACTTCGCCGACCTCATGACCTACCTGGGCACCATGATCATTCCGCGCACCCGGATCAACACCGCCAGCAGCGCGCCCGAAGGCCGGCTGGCCTACCTGCGGCGCGTGCACACCGAGCACCAGAACATCTACAACGCCATTCGTCAGCGCGACGCTGACACCGCACGCACGGCCATGCGCACCCATCTCTCCAACAGCCGCGAGCGTCTGCGCCGCGCACAGCCCGACTCCCCCACATGAACGACCTGCAATCCTTTGACGCGCGCTCCGGCGCCGCGCACGGCGAACCCCTGCGCGCTTCCACCCCTGAATCCATCGATGCGGCCGTGCTGGCCGCTGCGGCTGCGTTCGACACCTGGGGCAGCAGCACCGGTGCGCAGCGCGCCGCCTTGCTGGAGGCGCTGGCCGCTGCACTCGAAGCCGACCGCGAGGCCCTGGTGGCGCTGGCCGACACCGAAACGGCCCTGGGCACTGCGCGCCTGAACGGCGAACTCGACCGCACCGCATTCCAGTTGCGCCGCTTCGCCGCCATCGCCACACGCGGTGTGCCGTTCGAACGGCTGGACGATCCGGCCGTGGCCGGCGCGCCGCCCGTTGGCCACCCGGCCATGGTGTTGCAGCGCGTGCCGCTGGGCCCGGTGGCCATGTTCGCCGCGAGCAACTTTCCCTTCGCGTTTTCGGTGCTCGGTGGCGACACCGCGTCGGCCCTGGCCGCGGGCTGCCCGGTGGTGGTGAAGGCGCACCCGGGCCACCCGCTGCTGTCGCTGCGCGTGTTCGGTCTCATACAGACCGTGTTGCAGGCGCAAGACCTGCCCGTCGGGCTGGTGAGCATGGTGCAGGGAGCCGGTGTGGAGGTGGGTGTGGCGCTGGTGCGCCACCCGCTGATCGCCGCCGGGGCCTTCACCGGCTCCACGCGCGGTGGTGCGGCGCTGCAGGCCGAGGCCAACGCCCGCGCGCGCCCGATCCCGTTTTACGGCGAGCTGGGTTCCATCAATCCGGTGGTGGCCTTGCCCGCCGCGCTGCAAGCCAGGGGCGGTGAGCTCGCCACCCTGTTGGCCGGCTCCATCGTGCAGGGCTGCGGCCAGTTCTGCACCAACCCCGGTTTGATCGTGCTGATCGACGGGTCCGAGGCCGATGCTTTTGTGGCGCAACTCGCCACCGCGCTCGCGGCCCAGACGCCCCACGCCATGCTCACCAGCGGCATGCGCCGCGCGTTCGACGCGGGCGTGGCGCGCTTCCTCGAACACGGCGCGCAAGCCCTGGTGCAGCAACCCGGCAGCGCGCAGGCGCCCGGTCCGCAACTCTTGCAAGTGAGCGGCGCGCAGTTCCTGCAACAGAGCGCGCTGCACGACGAGGTGTTCGGTCCGTCCAGCCTGATCGTGCGCGCGGCATCAAACGCCGAGGCGCTGGCGGTGCTGGCCGCTGTGGGTGGCAGCCTCACCGTGACCCTCTGGGGTGCGGACACCGAGTCGGACGACACCCGCGCGCTGGTGCGCGGCGCCATGGCCATTGCGGGTCGTGTGCTGTTTGCCAGCGTGCCCACGGGAGTGGCCGTCACGGCCGCGCAGCAGCACGGCGGTCCCTGGCCCGCGTCCACCGCGCCCATGACCACCTCGGTCGGTGACGCGGCACTGGATCGATTCCTGCGCCCGGTGAGCCTGCAAGACGCGCCGGGCTGGCTGCTCGCGCGCCAGGGTCGGCCGTGCTGACCGGCAGCAGCAGCGCCGCCTTCTTCACCCGCCCGCGCAACGTGGTCCTCCTGGCCACGCTGTGTTGCCTGCTCTGGGGCAGCGCTTACCCGGCCATCAAGAGCGGCTACGCGTTGCTCGCCATTGGCCGCGACGACACCGCCTCGCAGCTGGTGTTTGCCGGTTTCCGATTTGTGCTGGCGGGTGTGTTGCTGCTGGGCATGGCGCGCGCCATGGGCCGACCGGTGCTCGCGCTCTCGCGTGCCGACCTGGGCCGCGTGGGTCTCTTGGGCCTGGCGCAGACGGCGCTGCAGTACGTGTTTTTTTACGTCGGCCTGGCCCACACCACCGGCGTGAGGGCGTCAATCTTCAACGCCACCGGCACCTTTTTCAGCGTGCTGCTGGCCCACTTCATCTACACCAACGACCGCCTCAACCGGCGCAAGACCATCGGTTGCCTGGTGGGTTTTGCCGGTGTGATGGCGGTGAACCTGCGCGGCGCGAACGAGCTGGACGCGCAGTTCACGCTGCTGGGCGACGGCTTCATCGTGATCGCCGCCTTCGTGCTCTCGGCGGCCAGCATTCTGGGCAAGCGCCTGTCGCAGCAGATCGACGCCATGGTCATGACCGGGTACCAGCTCGCCATGGGTGGCCTGGTGCTGACGTTGCTGGGCCATGCCCTGGGCGGTGAGCAGCGAGGCATGGGCGTGGCGGCCGCGTCGCTGCTGCTCTACATGGCCATCCTCTCGGCCGTGGCGTTTGCGCTGTGGGCTGCGCTGCTCAAGCACAACCGCGTGGGCATGGTGTCGGTGTTCAACTTTTTGATTCCGGTGTTCGGCGCCTTGCTCTCCGCGCTGTTCCTGGGCGAAGCGATCCTGGCGTGGCGCAACGCCGTGGCTTTGCTGCTGGTCTGCGGCGGCATCTGGCTCGTGACCACCACGGCGCGCACGCACCCCGCGACCGCTTGACCCCGCCGGGTGCGGGCGGGCGCCATCGGGGCTACAGTGCCGCCATGCGTGCGGATGGCCGGATAGTCCACCACCGACCGCGCAAGGAGTGCCCTCATGCTGTTGCTGATTCTGGGGCTGGTCCTGTTCCTGGGCATCCACTCGGTGTCCATCGTGTCGCCCGACGGGCGCAACCGCCTGGCGAAGCAGATGGGCGAAGGGCCGTGGAAGGGCCTGTATTCCCTGGTGTCGCTGGCGGGATTCGCGCTCATCGTCGTGGGCTACGGCGCGGCGCGTGAAGCGCCGGTGGTGCTCTACACCTTGCCCAATGGCTTTCGCCATCTCGCCGCGTTGCTGATGCTGCCGGTGTTCGTGTTGCTGCTTGCCGCGTACCTGCCCGGGCGCATCCAGCGCGCGGCCAAACACCCCATGCTGCTCGCGGTGAAGCTGTGGGCGCTGGCCCACCTGCTGGCCAACGGCACGCTGGCCGATGTGTTGCTCTTCGGGGGCTTCCTGGCCTGGGCGGTGGCGGACCGCATCTCGGTGAAGAAACGTGCCGCCAAAGGTTTGACGCGCGCGGCCCCGGCGCTGCCGGGCAGCAAAGCCAACGATGCCATCGCCGTGGTGGGGGGCCTGGGCCTGTATGTGCTGTTCGTGGTGTGGGCGCACGCCTTCCTCTTCGGCGTGCGGCCGTTTGGTTGAGCGGCCTGGGGGAACCCTGGCGCCCACAGGTGCACCAACCGGGTCGACCCTGTGAAACGACAACTGAGATGCCCTTGATGAAACGCCCGATCTCCCTTTCCATCGCTCTGGCCCTGGGTGGCCTTACGTCAACACTGACCCACGCCCAGACCACCGAGGTCGTGGCCAGCGGTCTGCAGAACCCCTGGGGCGTGGCCTTCATCGGCGACGGCCGCATGCTCGTGACCGAGCGGCCCGGGCGCATGCGCGTGGTGGGTGCAGACGGCCGGCTGGGCGCACCGCTGGCCGGGCTGCCAACCATTGAAGCCGGTGGCCAAGGCGGCCTGCTCGACGTGATCACCGACCGCGATTTCGCCACCAACCGCACGCTGTATTTCTGCTTCTCCGAGCCGGCGCCCCGAGGCGGTGGCAATTCCACCGCCATGGCCTCGGCCCGACTGTCTGCCGACGCCACGCGGCTCGATGACGTGAAGGTGATCTTCAGCCAGTCGCCGAAAGTGAGCAGCCGCTCGCACTTTGGCTGCCGCATCGTGCAGGCCACCGACGGCAGCCTGTTCCTCACGTTGGGTGACCGCTACTCGCGCATGAACGACGCGCAGACGCTGGACAACCACCACGGCAAGGTGGTGCGCGTGAAAGCCACCGGCGGTGCCCACCCGGACAACCCCTTTGTGGGCCGCACCGGCGCATTGCCCGAGATCTGGAGCTTCGGCCACCGCAACGTGCAAGGTGCGGCGCTCGCGCCCGACGGTCGCCTCTGGACCTCGGAGCACGGCCCGCAGGGCGGTGACGAAATCAACCGACCCCAGGCCGGCAAGAACCACGGCTGGCCCGTGATCACGTATGGCGAGAACTACGGCGGCGGCGCCATCGGCGAGGGCATCACCAGCAAGCCTGGGCTGGAACAGCCGCTGCACCAATGGACCCCGTCGATCGCACCGTCGGGCCTGGCCTTCGTCACCAGCGACCGTTATGGCGCGGCATGGAAGGGCAGCCTGCTGGCCGGATCGCTCAAGTTCCGTTACCTTTCGCGTCTGGTCGTCGAAGGCGACCGTGTGGTGCGCGAAGAAAAACTGCTGCCCAACCTCAACCAGCGCGTGCGCGACGTGCGCCAAGGCCCCGACGGCTTCATCTACCTGCTGACCGACGACCGCGATGGTCAGCTGCTGCGCCTGCTGCCCGGGCGCTGAAAGGCCCCCATGCGACACGACTCCCCCCAGCCCGACACGGGTTCTCGCCTCGATGCGGATCGCGCACATCTGGCCCGGCGCTACCAGGCGGTGCGCGGCCAGACGCGTGCGCTCGCCGCACCCCTCTCGCCCGAGGACTGCCAGGCCCAGTCGATGGCGGACGCGAGTCCGGCCAAATGGCACCTCGCCCACGTGACGTGGTTTTTCGAGACCTTCGTGCTGGAGCCTTTCGAACCCGACTTCAAGCCCTTCAACCCCGCCTTTCGGGTGCTCTACAACAGCTACTACAACGGCGTGGGCGAGCAGTTTTCGCGGCCGCAGCGCGGGCTGGTCACGCGGCCCGATCTGGCCGAGGTGTGGCGCTGGCGCGAGCAGGTGGACGAACGCATCACACAACTGATCGCGCACACCGACAGCGCGGATGCGCTGCGCCTGATCGCGATGGGCCTGCACCATGAGCAGCAGCACCAGGAACTGCTGCTCACCGACATCAAACACCTGCTCTCCATCAACCCGCTGAACCCGGCCTACCAGCGCGCCTGGCCGTTGGTGTCGGTGGCGCCCGTGCCCACGCGCTGGGTCGAGCGCGACGGTGGTCTGGTCGAGATCGGTCACGCGGGTGAGGGCTTTGCGTTCGACAACGAGTCCCCGCGCCACCGCCAGTGGCTGGAGCCACACGCGCTCATGAACCGCCTGGTGACCCACGGCGAGTGGCTGGACTTCGTGCGCGACGGCGGCTACACCGACCCACGCTGGTGGCTCGCCGCCGGCTGGGACTGGGTGCGCACGCAAGGCATTCGCGCACCGCTCTACTGGACACTCCCCCGGGATCCCCAGGCCTTGCCCACCGTGTTCACCCTGAACGGCGCCGTGCCGCTGGACCCGCACACACCGGTGGTGCACGTGAGCTACTTCGAGGCCGACGCGTTTGCGCGCTGGACCGCGGCCACCCACGCCGACCAGGCCGGTGCCCGCCTGCCCACCGAAGCCGAATGGGAAGCCGCCGCGGCCTCGTTGCCGGTGCAGGGCAACCTGCAGGAGGCGGGCGCCTTGCACCCCATGCCCGCGCGCGCGGGCGGCGGATTGCTGCAGATGTTTGGCGACGTGTGGGAATGGACGGCGAGCAGCTACAGCCCCTACCCGGGCTACCAGGTGGCCGAGGGCGCGGTGGGCGAATACAACGGCAAGTTCATGGTCAACCAGACCGTGCTGCGCGGCGGCTCGTGCGCCACGCCGGCCTCGCACCTGCGCGCGAGCTACCGCAACTTTTTCCCGACCGATGCGCGCTGGCAGTTCAGCGGGCTGAGACTCGCCAAGACACTCATCTCGTGAGCAACCGCCGCGCGCCATGGCTGGACGCGTCCACCACCGCCACCATGAGCAGCATGGCGCCGAGGATGGTGGCGGTCTTGTTCATCTGGAACAGGCCCATGTGAAAGGCCAGCAGCTGCCCCAGGCCGCCCGCGCCCACCACGCCGAGCACGGCGGCGGCGCGGATGTTGTTTTCCCAGCGGTACAGCGTGTAGCTCATGAGCTGCGGCAACACCTGGGGCAGCGTGGCGTAGAGGAACACGCGGCCGTTGCCCACACCTTGCACGCGCAGCGCGTCGCCGGGGCCGGGCGGTGCGTTTTCAATCGCTTCGGCGAACAGGCGGCCCAGCACGCCGGTGGTGTGAAAAGCCAGCGCCAGCGTGCCGGCGAACGGACCCAGACCGGCCGAGATGAGCAGGAGTGCTGCCCACACCAGCTCGGGAATGCTGCGCAGCGCGTTGAGCACCCAGCGGGTGGGGGTTCGACCCCACGCGGCGTCGGCCGAGTGCAGGCGGCTCGCGGGGAGCGCCAACGCCAGGCCGGCCGCGGCGGCCAGCGCGGTGCCCAGCGCCGACATGGCCAGCGTTTCCCAGGTGCCGATGGCGACCTTCTTCACGAACACCGGCGAGAGATCGGGCGGGAAAAACTCCGCCACGAAGCGGCCCATGCTGCGCGCGGCGTCCAGCGAGAGGAATTGCGCCCACTGCAGATCGAGCGAAGCGAAGCTGGCAACCACCAGCACGAACAGACCGGCGACAAACCAGCAGGCCTTGCAACGCGCGTCGAACAGGCGCGGCGGCAGCTTGTAGGGTGGGTTGGCGGCCACGGCTTTTTTCATCGCGTCAACCCAGCGATTTCCTGAGCCACGAACTCACCCGGTCCGCCAGTGCCACCAGCAACACAAACACCAGCAGCATGGTGGCCACTTCACCGCCGTTGAACATCTTCATGGAGTTGTCGAGCTGCTGGCCCAGGCCACCGGCGCCCACAAAACCGAGCACCACCGACGAGCGGATCGCGCATTCCCAGCGGTACACGGTGTAGCTGGTGAGCTCGGCCGCGTTGGTCGGCAGCAGGCCGTAAAAGAAGGCCTGCAGGCGGCCACTGCCGTTGCGCAGCAGGGTTTCGGTGGCGTGCGACTCACCGCTCTCCAGGATCTCGCCGTACACCTTGCCCAGCATGCCGCCGTAGGTGAGTGCGATCGCCAGCACGCCGGCGGTGGGGCCCAGGCCGACCACGCGCACGAACACCAGCGCCCACACCAGCTCGGGCACGCTGCGCAGCACGATGAGCAACCAGCGAACGAGTTGGCGGAACCAGAACGGCCCGCGCGCCATGCGGCCCGAGAGCGCCGACACCGAGAGCAGGCGCACCGACATCAGCGCCAGCGGGATCGCCACCACCAACGCGAGCGTGACCCCGGCGGTGGCCATGGCCACGGTGCGCCAGGTCTCGCGCGCCACCATGCCCATGAACTCCGCGTTGACCACCAGCGGCCAGAAAGTGGCGATGAACTGGCGGCTGACCTTGAGGTTGTCGGGCTCCAGGAATATCCAGGGCTTGAACTCGGTGGCCACCATCAGCGGCCACAGCAGCACCACGCCCAGGCCGAGCCAGAACACGCGGCCGGTCCACGCGGGGTCGCGCGCGGGGGCGCTGCGCACAGAGGGGGCGACGGCGCTCATGCTCAGCGGCAGTGCATCACCGCGGGCTGGGGTGGGGCCGTTGGCTCGGCCACCACCACCGGCATCTCCCCGCGCAGCTCGTGTTCGAACTGGTCGTACAGGCGCGAAAGGCGTTCCTGCGTGACCTCGGCGGCGGGCAGGTCAAAGGCCAGCTGGCCGTCCCTCAACCCGACGATGCGCGGGAAGTGGGCCAGCGCCACGTCCACCTGGTGCAGCGTGGCCACCAGCGTCACACCGCGTTCGCGGGCGCCGTCCTGCAGCGCGGCCACGGCCTGTTTCGAGCGCGTGGGGTCCAGCGCCGACAAGGGTTCGTCGATCAGCCAGAGCCGGGCCGGTGCGAGCAACGCGCGCGCCAGGCCCACGCGCTGGCGCTCACCGCCGGAGAGTCGGTCGACCCGCTCGAAGAGTTTGTCGGCCAGGTCAAAGTGGTCCAGCGCGTCAAAGGCCGCCGGAATGTCCCGGGGGTAGAAGAGCGAGCGCAGGCTGGCCAACAAACCCATGGCCGGCAGCCTGGCCGCGAGCACCGAGGTGACCACACGCTGGCGCGGCGGCAGCGGCGGCACCTGCGGGGCCAGAAACAACTGGCCGCGCTGGCGCTGCAGTGCGCTGCGTGGCAGCGTCCAGGGGTTGCGGCCGTCGAGTGTGAACTCGCCGCCGGTGGGCGGCAGCGCGCAGGCCATGACCTGCAGCAGCGTGGTCTTGCCGGCGCCCGACGGCCCGATCACCGCGACCTGCTCGCCCGAGGCGATCTTCAGGTCGAGCGAGCGCAGCGCAGGGGCGTGACCCGCGCGCGCTGCGGGGTGGCGTGCAAAGACGCCTTGCAGGGTGATGTTCAACCGACCGCCTGGCGAATCAGAGCAGGCCGGCGCTGCGCGCAGCGGCTTCCAGGCCCTTGTAGTTCTCGGGCTTGGTTTCGATGTAGCGCGTGGCGCGGTTGAGCTTGAGGATCTCGGCGTGCTCGGGGTTGGCGGGCGACAGGCCGATGAGTGCAGCCTTGATCTTCTGCTGCATCGCCACCGGGGTGTCGGCGTGCACCGACCAGTTGTAGTTGAAGTAACCGGGCGTGGTGAAGAACACGTCGACGGCCTTGGTGTCGACCTTGTTTTCGGCGACGAATTTTTTCCAGACCGTGATGTCGAGCGCGGCGGCGTCGACCTTGCCGCTCACCACCGAGGCGATGGTGGCGTCGTGTGCGCCGCTGTAGGCGATGCGGCGGAAGTCCTTTTCAGGTTCGATGTTGGCGGCCAGCAGGAAGCTGCGCGGCATCAGGTGGCCCGAGGTGCTGCTCTGCGAGCCGAACGAGACCTGCTTGCCCTTCATGTCGGCCAGGGTCTTGATGCCCGAATCGGTCTTGGCAATGAAGACCGACTGGAACTTGGTGTCTTCCTCGCGCTGCGCCAGCGGCACGACCTTGCCACCCGAGCGGATGTTGGCCTGCACAAAGGTGAAACCGCCGAACCACACCAGATCAACCTTCTTGTTGACCAGCGCTTCCACGGCGGCCGGGTAGTCGCTCACCGGGGTGAACTCGACCTTCACGCCCAGTTGCTTTTCGAGGTAGGAGGCCAGCGGCGTGAACTTGCGGATCTGCTCGGTGGCGGCTTCTTCGGGGATGGTGGTGACGCGGAACACGGCTTGTGCGTGGGCAGCGGCAGAGACGGCGAGCACGGCGCAGGTGAAGAGTGCGCGCAGGGTGCGGGGGGTGTTTGTGAGCATGTTGAATCCGGGTAAGAGGGATTGGGGAGGGCGTATTAGACCCGACATGCTTCAACCCGGCGGGCCGCCGGGGCAGTGCCAGTCAGCTTTGCAAGACCCTGTAAGAAAGTGGGCCACCCCACCGACGGTGAAACACAGCTCCGCTATAAAGACCCTTCCAGAAAGTGCCCATGACCATTCAGACCTCTGCACCGCCCTTCATCCAGTTGCACCACGAGGACCAGGCTGCCTTGCGTGCCGAGCTGGTGGCCGGGCTGCTGCACACGCCCGCGAACATTTCGCCCAAGTTTTTGTACGACGCACTCGGCTCGCGCCTGTTCGACGCCATCACTGAGCTGCCCGAGTACTACCCCACGCGCACCGAAACATCGATCTTCCAGCGGCATGGCGCCGACATGGCCCGCGTGGTGCCCGGCGGATCGATCCTGCTCGACCTGGGCGCGGGCAGCTGCGCCAAGGCCGCGCGCCTGTTCCCGGTGCTGCGGCCGTCGGCCTACGTGGCCATCGACATTTCGGTGGAGTACTTGCGCGACACCTTGCAGCAGCTGCAGCAGCAGCATCCTTCGCTGGCCATGCTGGGCCTGGGCATGGATTTTTCAAGCCGCTTCGCGCTCGGCGCCGAGGTGGCCGACTGGCTGGCCGATGGACCGGGCGCACAGGCGCCGCGCGTGGTCTTCTACCCCGGCTCCAGCATCGGCAACTTCAACCCCGCCGAGGCGCTGGTTCTGCTCAGGCAGGCGCACGCGGTGTGCCGCTCGGGCGGAGAGGGCGGCGGCCTGTTGATCGGTGTGGATCGTGTCAAACCGCGCGCCGTGCTGGAGCCTGCCTACGACGACGCGCTGGGTGTCACGGCCGCCTTCAACCGCAACCTGCTGCTCAATGTGAACCGTGTGCTGGGGGCCGACTTCGCACCCGCCGCGTGGCAGCACGTGGGGTTGTTCAACACGGCGCGCTCGCGAATTGAAATGCACCTGGAAGCCGGCACGGAGCAGACCGTGCGCTGGCCCGGCGGACAGCGCGTGTTTGCCGCCGGCGAACGCCTGCACACCGAGAGTTCGTACAAGTGGGAGCCCGAGGACTTTGAAGCGGTGCTGCAGGACGCCGGCTTCGGCCCCGCGCGCCACTGGAGCGACCCGAAGGGTTGGTTCAGCGTGTTCTGGGCACCGGCCTGAAAGGCCTCAAGTCTTCAAGACCGTGTCGATCAGCCGGAGCATCACGTCGGCGGTGTAGGGCTTGGGCAGAAAGTGGTGCAGGCCTGCGCCCGTGGCCCGCGCCACCTGACCGTTTTGCGAGATGCCGCTGGCTCCGATGAGTTTGACCAGGGGGTTGATCTGCCGCAACGCCCGCACGGTCGCCGGCCCGTCCATCACCGGCATCATCATGTCGGTCATCACCAGCGCGATTCCCTGCACGTTCTGCGCATACAGTGCCACGGCCTCGGCGCCGTTGGCGGCCACCACCACCCGGTAACCGTAGGCCTCCAGTGTCTGGCGGGTCACCTCCCGGATGGCCGCCTCGTCGTCCACCACCATGATGAGTTCGCCGTTGCCCCGCGGCACGGAGCTGGGCGCCGGGCTGCTCTGCGCGCCCTCGGCCTGGGGATCGGCGGGCAGGTAGATGCGAAAGCGTGTGCCCTTGTCGACCTCGCTGTACAGGCGCACAAAGCCGCCGTGGCTCTTGACGATGGCCAGGGTGGTGGCCAGCCCCAGGCCGGTGCCTTCGCCCACCGGCTTGGTGGTGAAGAACGGGTCGAACACGCGGTCCTGGATGTCGGGCGGGATGCCCGCGCCGTTGTCTTCCACCTCGATCTTCACGTAGGCGCCCACGCGGGCTTCGATGTTCATGGCCGCGTAGTGCGCGTCCACCGCCAGGTTGTCTGCCGAGATGGTGATGCGCCCGCCGCCCGGCATCGCGTCCCGGGCATTCACGCACAGGTTCATCAGCACCTGCTGCAATTGGGTCGGGTCGGCCTGCACCTGCCAGAGGTCGGGCGCCACACTGGAGACGATGGAGATGTTCTTGGGGATGGTCTCGCTCAGGATCTGGTCGAGATCGCGCAACACGTCGGTGATGCGCACCTCGTGCCGTTTGCCCTCGACCCCCCGCGCGAACGAGAGCACCTGCTTGATCATGTCGGCGCCGCGCCGGGCACTCACCGCGATGGTCTTGAGCACCGCCTGGTCGTCCGGGTCGGGCAGTGAGCCCTTGAGCAGTTCGATCGACATCATGATCGGCGCCAGCACGTTGTTCAGGTCGTGCGCAATGCCGCCGGCCAGCGTGCCGATGCTCTCCATGCGCTGCGCACGCAGGAATTGCTGTTCCAGCAGCTTCTGGTGCGTGATGTCGGTGTTGATGGCCAGGATAGAGCGCGGTTGTCCCGCTTCGTCCCGCACCAGCGTCCAGCGCGACACCAGCAGGAGGTGCTTGCCGTCCTGCGTCTTGTGCTCGATCTCGCCCACCCATTCGCCCTGTTCCATCACCGTCTGCTGGCAGCGGTCGAACACGCTGGGGTTGTTGAACAGCAGCTCGCGCGCGCCGCGGTGGCGCACCTCCTCCACCGTCCAGCCGTAGATGCGTTCGGCGCTGCGGTTCCAGAACGCCACCGTTCCGTCCAGGTTGAGCACCCAGATGGCGTCTTGCGCCTTGTCCAGCAGCGCAGCCTGTTCGCGCAGGCGTTCTTCCACCTGCTTCATCACCGTCGTGTCCTGCAGCGCGCCGTGTACGCCGCTCACGTGGCCCGCTTCGGTCAGCGCGGGCTCTGCGACTGCGCGCACCCATTTCAGCTCGCCGGCGCATGTGGTGATCTGGAACTCGCGGTCGAAGCCCGTGCCGAGCGTCGCACACGTGTTCAACGCTCCCTTGAATGCCGCTCGTGAACCGGAAGAAAAGACCGCGAGGAACTCGCCCAGCGTGGGTGGCGAGGCGCGGGGCCAGTCCAGCATGGCGTAGATCTCGTCGGACCACTCCACCGCGTTGGTGGTGGGCAGGGCGGTCCAGCCGCCGATCTTGCCGACGCGGCCTCCCACCTTGAGCAGGTTCTCCTTCTGGCGCAGCGCATCGGCCGCACGCTTGCGTTCGGTGATGTTGCGTTCGATCGAAATCCAGTGCGTGTACCGGCCCTCGGCATCGGTGATGGGAACGATGTCCAGTTCCAGCCAGATCTCGTCGCCGTTCTTGGTGTAGTTGAGCACCTCTTCCCGCACCGGCTCCCAGCGCTCCAGGTGGGTGCGGATGCGGTCCAGCACATCGCGCTGCGTGCGCGGGCCCTGCAGCAGGCGCGGGGTCTTGCCGATGATCTCGTGCGGCTGGTAGCCGGTGTGCCGCTCGAAGGCTTCGTTCACGTAGAGCACCCGGGGCCACAAGCCGTCCACCGGCTCGGCTTCGGTGACCACGATGATGTCGTTCATGCGCTCCACACAGGCCTGCAGCAGGCGCAGCTGTTCCTCGTCCTGGCGCTTTTGCGTCACGTCCTGGAAGTACACCGCCACGCCGTCCTCGGTGGGGTGCGTGCGCAACTCGAACCACTTGCCCAGTGGCTTGTAAAACCCGACTTCGTTGGACACCCGTCCGGTGTCCACGGCGCGCTGGAAGCTTCGGTGGAACAGGCCGTTTTCCGTGCCGGGGAAGACATCCCACATGCGTTGGTGCAGCATGTCCTCGCGCTTGCGGTTCACCGCGCGTGTCATCTCTTCATTGACGAAGGTGATGCGCCATTCGCGGTCCAGCGTGAAGAAGGCGTCGGACATGTTGTGCAGCGTGGCGCTGAGCTTGGTGGCCAGCGCATGGCGTTCGATCTCGTGGGCGCGCTGTGTCGTGATGTCCTGCAGGGCGCCCTGGAGGCCCGTGACCGATCCACTGGCGTCGCGCACCGGTTCACCGATGGCGCGCACCCAGATGCGCCGCTGGTCCGCCGTGTCCATCTCGGCTTCGAGATCAAACGGCGTGCCATCGACCAGGCACCGGCTCACCAGGGCTGCGATGGCGGCGCGGTAGGCCGGCGCGTAGCAGGCAATGCCTTCGGCCAGTGTCGGCTGGTATCCGCCGGGGAGGCCGTGGATCTCACAGGTTTCGTCCGACCAGGTCAGCACCTCGGAGCCGGCGTCAAAGCTCCACCCGCCCAGCCGCGCCGCCCGGCCCGCCATTTTCAGCAACAGCTGGTTCTTGTGAAGTTGTTCTTCTGCGTCGCTGCTGGACTGTGCTGGTTGCATGGCCCCATTTCGGACGCCATTGGGGGGAATGTCAAGGAGCGGACAAACCCGACCCCCAGCGCCGCCACAGCTGGCCCAGCCAGGCGTGACCGCTCACCAGCACCACGCCGGCCAGCACCAGCAGGGCGCCGGCGAGGAAGCTGGACTCGATGGGCTCGCTCAGCAGCCAGGCTCCCAGCACCACGCCGAACAAGGGCGTGAGGAAGGTCAGCACGCCCAGGCGGGACGCGAGGTAGCGGCCCATGAGCCAGAACCAGACCAGGAAGCTGACGAAGGCCACCACCACCGACTGGAACGCCAGACTGGCCCAGATCAGGGGGCTGGGGTTGAAGGTGGTGTGCCCCATCAGCAAGGCCGCCGGCATGAGCAGCACGAAGGCGCCAAGCAGCTGGTAGAGCAGCGTCTGCGTGGCCGGCAGGCTGCTCAGCCGCGTGGTGCGGATCACCACGGTGGTGGCGCCCCAGGACGCACCGCCCAGCAGACCCAGCAGGTCGCCCCACAGCACGCGCGACCAGTCCTGGTGGCCCGAGGTGTCGCGCAGCAGGAAGGCAATGGCGATGCCGGTGAACGCCATGAAGATGCCCAGCCACTGCAGCGGTGCCAGCCGCTCGGATGGCAGCTTCCATTGCAGTCCGAGCGCCGCGAAGATGGGCGCGGTGTAGAGAAACACCACCATGTGCGCGGCCGAGGTGTGGCCCAGCCCTTCGCCCACCAGCAAGAATTCCAGCCCGAACAGGGCGCCCGCCACTGCGCCGGGTTTCCAGGCGCCGTCGGCCAGCAACGAGCCTTCGCCCCGCCGCCACATGAGCAGGCCCACCAGCGCGGCGGCAATGCCGGATCGCACGGCGATTTGCAGGATGGGCGAGAAGTCGGCCGCGGTGGCCTTCAGCGCGATCTGCTGCAGGCTCCAGGTGAGGCAGAGCAGGACCATGAGCCCGATGGCGCGGGTGTCGAGGGCTTGGCGGGTGTCCACAGAGGCGTTCGTTGAGGGTTGGGTGGACATTGTCCCTTTGACCGATCTGCGGCAGATAACGAAAATCAGACAAACCCCTTCCCCAGACCGTCAAACTTTCCTGGACCGTCAACATGCCGCGCGCCCCTGCCCGCAAGCCCGTCAAACACCTGCAGACCGCGCCGTTCACCGACGCATTGCCGGGCGACATCGTGTTCCGCGCGGCGCAGATGCCGGCCGACGCGGCCTACCCGCACCACCGCCACCACTGGGGTGAGTTCGTCTACGCCTTCAGCGGCGTGATGGAGGTGCAGCTCGCCACCGCGCACTACCTGATCCCGCCGCAATACGGCCTGTGGCTGCCACCCGACGTGGACCACACCGGCATGAACCGGCAGGAGGCCTCGTTCTGCTCGGTGTATGTGGTGCCGAAGCGCGCAGTGCGTTTGCCGCAGCAGGTGTGCGCGCTCACGGTGAGCCCCTTGCTGCACGGCCTGCTGGAGCACCTGCGGCAGACACCGCCCGCGCAAGCGCAGGGCGCGCCGCACGACCGGCTGCTGCAGGTGGTGCTGGATCAGCTCGAGGCCGCGCCGGTCACCGGCAGTTATCTGCCCACGTCCCAAGACCCGCTGCTCGCACCCGTGTTGCAGGCGCTGGAAGCCACGCCGGGTGATGCGCGTTCGGTGGGCGATTGGGCGGCGCTGGTGCACACCACCGAGCGCACGCTCATGCGGCGTTGCCAGAGCCAGCTGGGCATGACGCTGGCCGAATGGCGCCAGCGCCTGCGCACGGTGAAAGCCATGGCCTTGCTGGAAGCCGGCGGGAAGGTGGAGCACATCGCGCAAGACCTGGGCTATGCGTCCACCTCGGCCTTCATCGGCATGTTTCGCCGGCTGACCGGCACCACGCCCGACGGTTACCGCAAGCGCCGCTGAGGCTCAGGCCCGAATGCTGCGAAAGCCGGCAAAGATGTCCGTGCGCGCCGCCGGAAAGTAGTTGCGGTACTTCGGGTGGCGCATGCGCGGGTGGGTCGCGCTGCTGGCGCCCTTGAGCACCGGGCGGCCGTCGAACCAGGGTTGTGAGTAGTCCAGGTAAGGGTGGGGCTTGAAGCCGGGGAAGGGCGCGAAAGCACTTGCGGTCCATTCCCACACCGCGCCCCAGGCGAAGCCCGGTGCGGTGTGTGCCGCCACTTCCCACTCGGCTTCGGTCGGCAGGCGCCGGCCGGCCCAGCGGCACCAGGCTTGTGCCTCGGTGGCGCTGAGGTGGCAGGCCGGGGTCTGCAGGTCCAGCGTTTGCCAGGCGCCGGAATGTTGCACCTGCCAGTCACCGGCGGTGCGTCGCAAGTAGCGCGGCACAGCGGCCAGGCCGGCGTCCACCAGCGGCAGGTAGCGCGACCATGTCACGGGGTTGGCGTCGATCTCGAAGGCCGCCACGTCCACGGAGTGGGTGCCGAGTTCGTTGTCGAAGGCGAAGCCGGGGCCGCTCCAGCCCAGCGTCCAGCGGGTGGCCGGCACATGGGTGTCGGCAGGCTCCGTGCGAACCGTGGCGCTTCGATGACCCACGTCGATGCCCAACGCCTGCGCCATGTAAACCCCCGCTTCGGCGTGCATGTCTTCGTGGAACAGGGCGAGACGGAAAAAGTAGAGGCCGGTGTCGTCGTCGGGCGCCTCGCGCAGCAGCGCCAGCGTCTGCTCCAGACCCGCAGCGAGGTCGGCGCGCGTGGCCTGCGCGTCGGGCAGGTCCAGCTGCCAGCGCCGGTCGTGCGCGATGGCGCTGGAGTCGTACAAGGCATCCGCGTCGACGCCGCGCGCGGCCTGGCGCGCCGGGCTTCGAGGTGCAAGGGGGTCGGCCTGCAGGCCCCGGCTGAGCTGCGGGTTGCGGGCGATCCACCAGTCGGCAAACCAGCCGATGTGGCCCAGCTCCCACAGCGGCGGGTTGAGCTCGGGCGTGCAGGGCACGCTCAGCCGCGGGCCGAGCGCGGACTCGAAGGCCGTGAACTGCCGCAAGGTGCGCGCGCGTGCGTCCACCAGCGCGCTGGCCAGCGTTGTCCTGCCGGCGTGCCGGGCCATGTCGGCCACAAGCCACTGGCCCGAAGGTGCATCGCCCACAATCGCTGACCCGCTCATGCCCATGAAAAAACCTTCTCTCTCTGTAGTCACACCGGCGCTGGCCGATGCCAACAACGGCAACTGGCAGACCGCCCGCCGCTGGGCGCGTCTGCTCTCGGGCCATTATCGGGTGAGGGTGGTGCGCGAATGGTTGCCGGGTGAAGAGGGCGACCTGCTGCTGGCCCTGCACGCGCGCCGTTCGGCCCCCTCGGTGGCTGCGTGGGCGAAAGCGCATCCGGACCGCCCGCTGGTGCTCGCGCTCACCGGCACCGACCTCTACCGCGACATCGCCACCGATGCGAATGCCCAGCGTTCGTTGGCGCTCGCGCACCGCCTCGTCGTGCTGCAAGAGCAAGGGCCGCTGGCCCTGCCCGAGGCGTTGCGCAACAAATGCCGCGTGGTGTTCCAGTCGGGCACGCCCCGCCAGACGCTGGCCAAGACCACCACCCACCTGCGGGCGGTGATGGTGGGTCACCTGCGCGACGAAAAATGGCCGCAGACCCTGTTTGAAGCGGCGCGCCTGTTGCGCCCCGACGAGGGCATCCGCATCGACCACATCGGCGCTGCGCTCGACCCTGCGCTGGGTGAGGCCGCGCAAGCCACCGCACGGGCCTGCCCGCACTACCGCTGGCTCGGTGGTCTGCCGCACGCGGCCACGCGCGCGCGCATCCAGCGCGCGCACGTGCTGGTGCACACCAGCCGCATGGAGGGCGGCGCCCATGTGTTGATGGAAGCCGTGCTGTGCGGCACGCCGGTGCTGGCATCAAACATCGGCGGCAACATGGGCATGCTCGGCGCCGGGTACGGCGGCTACTTTGCTCCGGGTGATGCACCCGCGCTGGTGCAGGCCTTGCGCGACTGCCGTGCGGGCTTGGGCGATCCCGCTGGCAGGCTCGCCACCCTGCAAGCACAATGTGAAGCCCGCGCGCCCTTGTTCGATCGGCGCACCGAGCAGGCCGCCCTGCTGGCCCTGCTGCACGAACTGCGCTGAACCCGCGCCACCGAATTCATTTCTCACGGAGACCCCATGAACGCACCCACCCCCACCGCCGCCACCCAGCCCCGCCTCACCAGCCTCTCGCACGGTGGCGGCTGCGGCTGCAAGATCGCGCCCGGCGTGCTCAGCGAGATCCTGAAGGGCACGGCCGCCATGGTCATTCCCAAGGAGCTTCTGGTCGGCATCGAGACCGCCGACGACGCAGCCGTGTACCAGCTCAACGACGAGCAGGCGCTGATCGCCACCACCGACTTTTTCATGCCCATCGTGGACGACCCGTACGACTTCGGCCGCATCGCCGCCACCAACGCCATCAGCGACGTGTACGCCATGGGCGGCACACCCATCATGGCGCTGGCCCTGGTCGGCATGCCCATCAACGTGTTGTCCACCGAGACCATCGGCAAGATCCTTCAGGGCGGGCAGGACGTGTGCCGCGCCGCCGGCATCCCGATCGCGGGCGGCCACACCATCGACTCGGTCGAACCCATTTACGGACTCGTGGCCCTGGGCCTGGTGCACCCCAAGCGCGTGAAGCGCAACGCCGACGCCAAGGTGGGTGACCGCCTCATCCTGGGCAAGCCGATCGGCGTGGGCGTGCTTTCGGCCGCATTGAAGAAGGACGCGCTGAGCACCGAGGGCTACGCGCAGATGATCGCCAACACCACCAAGCTCAACACCCCCGGCCCCGATCTCGCGGCGCTGGACGGCGTGCACGCGCTGACCGACATCACCGGCTTTGGTCTCGCCGGCCACGTGATGGAAATGGCGCGCGGCGCCAACACCACGGTGCGCATCGAGATGGCGCGCGTGCCGCTCATTGGCGGCGTGCGCGAACTCGCGGCAGCCGGCATGGTCACCGGTGCTTCGGGCCGCAACTGGGCGGCCTATGGCCATGAAGTTCGACTGGCCAGCACCCTGCAGCCGGTGGATCAGGCCCTGCTGTCCGATCCGCAAACCAGCGGCGGCCTGCTGGTGGCCTGCGCGCCCGAGGCGGTGGACGCGGTGCTGGCGGTCTTCGAGAAGCACGGCTTTGCCGGCGCGGCCGACATCGGCGAGATCGTGGCACCGGCCGATGGTGTGCGGCTTGAGGTGAACTGAGCCATGGAGCGCAGGCGCATCAGCTCCGGCTCGCCATTCGAGCGGCAGATCGGTTATTCACGCGCCGTGGTCGCGGGCGACTGGGTGTTCGTCTCGGGCACCACGGGGTTCGACTACACCACCATGACCATCTCCGAGAGCGTGGTGGAGCAGGCCGAACATTGCCTGCAGAACATCGCCGCCGCGCTCAAACAGGCCGGCGCCAGCCTGGACGACGTGGTGCGTGTGAACTACGTGCTGCCCGATGGCGCCGACTTCGAAGCCTGCTGGCCGGTGTTGCGCAAGCACCTGGGCACCGCCCGCCCGGCTGCCATGATGATCACGGCGGGTCTGCTCGATCCGCGCATGAAGATCGAGATCGAGGTCACGGCACTCAAACAGCGCTGAACCCCATGACCTCCACCCCCATCCTCGCCTTCGACATCTTCGGCACCGTGGTCGACTGGCACGGCAGCATCCAGCGCGAAGTCGTCGCGCTCTATCCGCAGGTGGACGCCGATGCGTTTGCACTGGCCTGGCGTGCGGGTTACCAGCCGGCCATGGAGCGCGTGCGTTCGGGCGAACTGGGCTGGACGCTGATCGACGATCTGCACCGGCTCATCCTGGACGAACTGTTGCCGAAGTTCGGGCTGACCGGGCTCACCGAAGCGCAGAAACAGCACCTCAACAAGGTCTGGCACCGGCTCGATCCGTGGCCCGACACGGTGGCCGGGCTCACGCGCCTGAAAACACGCCACACCATCTGCAGCCTGTCCAACGGCAACATCGGCCTGCTCACCAACATGGCCAAGCGCGCGGGACTGCTATGGGACTGCGTGCTGTCGGCCGAGGTGTTCCGTGCCTACAAACCCGACCCCGCAACCTACCTCGGTGTGGCCCGGGTGTTTGACGTGGCACCCGGCGACGTGATGCTGGTGGCTGCCCATCAGGACGATCTGGCGGCGGCGCGGGCCTGCGGTTTGCGCACCGCCTACATCGAGCGCCCGCTGGAGTTCGGTGCGCAGCACCCCAAGGACGTGTCACCCGATGCGGCCAACACCTTCCATGCGAAGAGCCTGGTGCACCTGGCCGAACAGCTCGGCTGCTGACAGCCGCTCAACCCGGTAGCGTCACTCCACGCGCACGGTCGCGCGCGCGGGCTCGATCAGCGTTTTGCCGGGGTTCATGTTGTCCATCAGATCGAGCTGCAGGGCGTAGTTGCCGGCGGGCGGTGCCAGCCACACCTCGGTCTGGCCTTCGGGGAAGTCCAACACCGCGGGTGCACCCCGTTCGGGAGTGGCCGTCAGGCGGAAGTGGCCGGTGTTGGCAATGCCTTGTTCGCGGTGCGCCACGTCCAGCGCCGACGCATGAAACTGCACACGAAACGGATTTTTCTGGGTGGCACCGTCCAGCCTGATGAACAGGCCCTTGGCCGACAGCGTCTTGGGGTCAACGTCGCTCTTGCGCGTCACCGTGATGCGCGTTGGTTTGCTGAACACAAAGTGCGGCAGGTGCTTCTGGTCGGCCAGCAACATGCGCAGGGTGTAGGTGCCTGGCTCCAGCGTGAGCACGGTTTCCATCTGGCCTTTGCCGAAGTGGATGTACTGCTCGTTGAAGGGCAGGGCCTGTTTGAAGTTCAGCGGCAGGTCGCGGTTGACCAGCAGGTGGTGGTGGCCGCTGCGTGCGCGCCCTGGCTGGGCAATGGGGGCGAGGCCCCAACCACCCGAGAGCCCGAACTTCACGAGGTAGGGCGTCTCGATCTGGTCGCCGTCCTGGAGGTTGGTGAAGTAAGCCTCGGCCGTGAGGCGAGGCGCGGCGGCCTGCCAGGGGTGCAGGCGCGGTGGCGATGCGTCGGTCTGCGCGAATGCGCCGGCAGAGATGAACACGACGCATGCCGCGATGAGCCGCGCGAGCGCTGCGAAGGTGTGATGGGCTTTCATGGAGTTCTGGCTGGATGACACCGGCGGAGTCTACCCAGTGGGGTACCCGAATCAAGTGATTTGGTAACGCTCGATGAACGAACGGTCGATCCGGTCTTTCCAGCGCCAGGCCCAGGCGCCCTCCAGACTCAGCGGGCCGTAGCTGGCAATGGCATGGCCGGTGCCGCATGACAGCAGGTTGAGTGTGTGCTTCGGCGGCTGGTGGGGCTTCAACGGTTTGCGCTGGTGAAACGCCAGGAGGTTATGCGCCAGCGGCGGGCCGGCGCGCACGGCATACACGCCGCTGCGCGCGTGCGGCACATCGGCACGGCTGGCCACGTCGCCCGCGGCAAACACCTGGGGGTGGCTGGTGCTTTGCTGGAACGCGTTGACCAGCACATGCCCGGTGTCCGAGAGGGCCAGACCGCTGCCCTGCAGCCACGGCGGCGCGTGGGTGCCGATGGCCAGCAGCGGCACGTCACAGGCCAGGCGTGCGCCGTTGCCCAGCAGCACTTCGCCCGCGGCCATGCCCACGCAGGCTTCGCGCAGCACCGTGATGCCGCGCCGCTTGAGCTGGCGCAGCACCTTGCGTTGCACCGCGGGGCGGTAGCCGTCGGCCACCTCGGGTCCTCCGGTGACGAGCGTGAAACGCGCCCCGGGCTTGCCTTGAAGGCGAATGGCCTGCTCGGCCGCAAACACCAGTTCAATGCCGGCAGCGCCCGCGCCCACCACCGCGAGCGACACCGGCTTCTGTTGCGCCAGTTCCATCACTTGCGGCCAGAGTTGGGCAAAGGCTTCGATGGGACGCACGGCGAGTGCGTGGGTGGCCGCACCCGGCATGTCGGCTTCGAGCCGCGCGCGGTCGATCACAGCGCCGGTGTCGATGGACAGCTCGTCAAATCCCAGCTCGGCCGGCACACCTTGCGCACCGCCCGCGGCCGTGACGCTCACGGTGTTGCCCACCGGGTCGATGCCATTGCAGCGGCCCTGCACCCAGCGCGCGCCGGCCGCGCGCACCAGCGGCTCCAACGCGATGCGGCAGTCGGCTTCGGCGTAGTGGCCGGCCACAAAGCCGGGTGTCATGCCGCTGTAGGTCTGGTACGCAAACGGCGTGAGCACCGTCACATCCAGATCGGCGGGTCGGTGCTGCGCCAGGCTGGCCAGCACATGCACGTGGGCATGACCGGCGCCGAGCAGGAGGAGTTTCTTGATGCCGTGGTGCATGGGCTCCGATGGTACGTGCCGTGTCAAGGCACGCTGTTGCCCCACCGGAGATCGGCGACCCAGCCGCTGCTGGTGCTGGCGGTGTTGTCGCTGTCGGCGCCGATCAGCACGCGGGTGATGCGCGGTGCCGCAGCACCTGCGGTCAGCTCGTCCGCGAACAGCGTGGCGAAGTCCGCCGCCAGGTCGCGCGACTCTGTCACCCAACGTGCAATCGGTGCACCCACGCCTTGCAGGCTGATGAAGCGCACCCGCCGGGTGTAGGGGTTGGGGCCTTGTGTGAGGGCGGGGTGGGTGCTGTCCCACACGTAGCAGACGGTGGCCGCCGGCAAGGACTCGCCGCTCACGCTGCGCGCGATGCGCAGCACCGTGCGTTCCACGAAGGGCACGCGGTCCAGCGCGTGGTCGAACATCACGCAGACCTTCAGGGCCGCGTCGTCGCCGGCCTTGGTCAGGATGTCGGGCGCGCGCTGGCCGCCCGACAGCGGCGCATCCAGCCGCCAGCGCCACTGCAAACGTGCCGGAGGGGGGCCGCTCCAGTCCTGCACCAGCGTGCCGTAGCTCGACGCCGTGACCACCTGCACCGCCGGCACGCCATCGATGCGGCCGGCTTCAAAACGCGTGAAAGGGATGTCGGCCTTGGCCTTGGGGAAACCCACAAACCGCCAGGCGGGGTTCAGTGCGCCATCGGCTTGCACCAGCGCGGGCAGAGGTGTCTGGGCCAGGGCGTTCAGGCTGGTGGCGAGCAGGACCGCCGCCAGTGCGCGGGCCGGCGCCATCATCCGCGCCGCCAGTCATGAAACCGGCCCACCCAGGCCAGCAGCTGCTGCGGCGCGTGCGCGCGTTTCCACTCACCTGCCGCGTACTTGTTGGCCTCGGCCAGCGTGGGGTAGGTGTGGATGGTGCCCAGGATCTTGTTCAGGCCCAGGCCGTGTTTCATGGCCAGCACGTACTCGGCCAGCAAATCCGCCGCGTGGGTGCCGACGATGGTCACACCCAGGATGGTGTCCTTGCCCGGCACGGTGAGCACCTTCACGAAGCCGTGCGCTTCGCTGTCGGCAATCGCGCGGTCGAGGTCGTCGATGCCGTACTTCGTCACCTTCACCGCGATGCCCTTTTCTTTCGCCTCCTGCTCGTTCAGTCCCACGCGCGCCACCTCGGGGTCGATGAAGGTGGCCCAGGGGATCACGCGGTAGTCGGCCTTGAACTTCTTGAAGTCGCCAAACAGCGCGTTGACCGCCGCGTACCAGGCCTGGTGCGCCGCCACGTGGGTGAACTGGTAGGGCCCGGCCACGTCGCCCGCGGCGTAGATGTTGGGGTAGAGCGTCTGCAGGTACTCGTTGGTCTCCACCGTCTTGTTCGTCGGGATGCCCAGCTCTTCCAGGCCGTAGCCGGTGAGGCGCGCGCTGCGGCCCACGGCGCAGAGCAGTTCGTCGAATTCGATGCGCTGCTCGGCGCCGGCGTGTTCCACCACCAAGGCTTTCACACCTCCCGAGTTGTCCACCCGCAGCGCCTTGTGGCCGGTGCGCACATCCACACCGTCTTTCATGAGCGCCTGGCGCGCCAGCTCGCTCACCTCTTCGTCTTCACGCGCCATCACGCGCGGCGCCATTTCCACCTGCGTCACCTGCGAGCCCAGGCGCGCAAAGCTCTGTGCAAGTTCGCAGCCGATCGGGCCTCCGCCCAGCACCACGAGGCGTTTCGGCACCTCGTCGAGTTCGCCGAACTTGTCCCACATGGTGTCGCTGGTCACGTAGCCGCTGTCTTCCAGGCCGGGCAGGGGCGGCACAAACGGCCGGGCACCGGCGGCGATCACGATGCTGCGGGTGGTGAGCGTTTGTCTGCTGCCGTCGTTCAGCGTGATCTCCACCGTCCACGGGTTCAGCAGCTTCGCGTAACCCTGCAGCACCTCCACGCCCAGCCCGGTGTAGCGCTCCACGCTGTCGTGCGGTTCGATGGCGCGCACGATGGCCTGGATGCGCTGCATCACCGCCTTGAAGCTGAAGGTGGGCGGCGTGCTGTGCAGACCATAGGTGTCGCCGTGGCGCATCTGGTGCGCCAGCTTTGCGCTCTTGATGAGCGCCTTGCTCGGCACACAGCCGTAGTTCAGGCAGTCACCGCCCATCTTGTGCGCCTCGACCAGCGTGACCTTGGCCTTCACCACCGCCGCGATGTAGGCCGACACCAGGCCGCCCGCGCCGGCGCCGATCACGATCAGGTTGCGGTCAAAGCGTTTGGGTTTCACGCCGGCCCAGCGCGCGTACACCTTGCGCTTCTGAAGCAGTCCCACGATTCCTTTTGCGATCAAGGGAAACACGCCCAGCAACACAAACGAGCCCAGCAGCGCCGGGCTCAGGATGCCCTGCAGCGACTCGATCTGCGCCAGCTGCGTGCCCGCGTTCACATACACCAGCGTGCCGGCCAGCATGCCGACCTGGCTCACCGCGTAGAAGGTCAGCGCCTTCATCTTGGTGAGGCCCATCACCAGGTTGATCACGAAGAACGGCACCACCGGGATCAGCCGCAGTGTGAAGAGGTAGAACGCGCCGTCTTTCTCGATGCCGCGGTTGATCTCGGCCAGGCGGTTGCCGAACTTCGCCTCGATGCTGTCGCGCAGCACGAAGCGCGAGACCAGAAACGCCAGCGTGGCGCCCAGGCTGGAGGCGAACGACACCAGCAGCGTTCCCCACCACAAGCCGAAGATGGCGCCACCGGCCAGCGTGATGATGGCCGCTCCCGGGAACGAGAGGGCGGTGGCCACCACGTAGAGGGCGAAGTACGCCAGCGACACGGTCAGCGGCTCGGCCGCGTAGAGTGCCTCGAAGCGGGCCTGGCTCTGTTTGAGGTAGTCCAGGCTCAGAAAGCGGCCCAGATCAAAAAAGAAAAAGGCCGCGAGTCCCAGAACGACCACAGCCAGCAGAAAGATTTTTCGAAAGCTCACGACAATTCCAGTGTGGGTTTGCAACCTGTCGGTCGCCGGGGCCGATGCATTCTTACACCTTCGCTCCCTTCAACGCCGTCTTCTCCGAGGTACCCCGGCTTGCCGCATCACACCGACACCGTCCAACGCTTGCGCGCCGCCTTGCAGGCGGCCGGCCACCCTGCCGCCGGACGGCCCTTGGTGCCGCTGCCCGACAAGGGCCTCGCGCACGACCACGTTCGCCTGCAAGGCACCGCCTGGCTCGCCCGCATCCCCAAGCAGAGCCAACTGGGATTGACCGCGCAAGGCAACCTGGACTACCAGCGCGCCTGTTTCGAGCGCGCCGCGGCCAGTGGCCACACGCCCGCATTGCACGGCGTGCTGCCGCCCTCGGAGCACCTGCCGCGTGGCGCCCTGCTGGTGCAGACCATCGAAGGCCGCCCGGCCCGCCTGCCACACGACCTGCCTGCGTTGGCCGTGGCACTCGCGGCCCTGCACGCGCTGCCCTTGCGCGAAACCGCGGCACGCGTACCGCTGCTCAACGCGGCCGACCCCTTGCTGGCGCTGGTGCGCGAGATTGACGCACAGGCGGCCCACCTGGCCGCGGCTGGACTCTCGGTCCCGGTGTTGACGGCCATCGAAGGCGAGCGCCAGCGGCTGCTGGCCTGCGTGAACGGCACCGAACGGCCCGCACGCTGCCTTGTTGCCTTCGACGCCCACCCGGGCAACTTCATCGTGCAGCCGGATGGCCGCGCCGTGCTGGTTGATCTGGAGAAGTGCCGCTACGCCTTCCCGGGCCTGGACCTGGCCCACGCCACGCTCTACACCTCCACCACCTGGGACGTGGACACGCAGACGGTGCTCGCGGCCGATGAGGTGCTGGGCTTCTACGCGGCCTGGGCCGGCGCGGTGGGGCCGATCGCTGCGGCTGCACGGCCCTGGCACGGGGTGCTTCGCCGTGCCATGTGGTTGTGGTCCATCACCTGGTGCGCGAAGTGGCGCGCACTCTCCGGCGCATCGGCACACGCCGGTGCCGACGGCGAGGACTGGTCCGGCGAACGCAGCGAGGCTGCACTGGTGGACCATGTGCGCGAGCGTGTGCACCACTACCTGAGCGCCGACGTGGTGGACGGCGTGCTCGCCGGCTTCGACCGGTTTGAACGCGGGCTGCGCGCATGAAACTCGCCATCGTCGTGCCGGTGCTCAACGAAGCCGCCACGCTGGTGGCGCGACTGCAGGCGCTGGCGCCGCTGCGATCTCGCGGCGCCGAGCTGCTGGTGGTGGATGGGGGCAGCAGCGACGGCACCATGGCCATGGCACAGCCGCTGGCCGACCGCGTGCTGCAGGCCCCACGCGGCCGCGCCTCGCAACTCAATGCGGGCGCTGCCGCCACACGCGCCGATGTGCTGCTGTTCCTGCACGCCGACACACAACTGCCCGAAGACGCCGATCGGCTGATCGGGCAGGCGCTGGCCAGCGGCCACCGCTGGGGCCGGTTCGACGTGCGCATCGAGGGCCGCCACCCGCTGCTGCCCCTGGTGGCCTGGTTCATGAACCACCGCTCGCGCTTGACCGCCATGGCCACCGGCGACCAGGCGGTGTTCGTGCAGCGCAGGCTGTTCGAATCGGTCGGCGGTTTTGCGGCCATACCCTTGATGGAAGACATCGAGCTGAGCCGGCGCCTCAGGGCCATCGAGAGGCCTGCCTGCCTGCGCGAGCGCGTGAGCACCTCGGGCCGCCGCTGGGACCAGCACGGTTTCTGGCGCACCGTGCTGCTCATGTGGCGGCTGCGAGCGGCGCACGCCCTGGGCACCGACGCTCACACGCTCGCGCTGCGCTACGGCTACCGGCCTCGCGCGCCGGCGGCGGTGGCCATCCTTGCCAAGGCCCCGATCGCCGGGCTGGCCAAGACGCGGCTGATTCCCTTGCTGGGCGCGGCCGGTGCAGCCCGCGCACAGCGCGGCTTTGCGCTGCAGACGCTGGCCACGGCGAGCGCGGCGGGCACGGGCGTGGTGACGCTGTGGTGTGCACCCGATGCCGCACACCGCTTCTTTCGCGCGCTGGTGCGGCGCCTTGGCGTGGACACCGCCGCTCAGCCCGGCGGCGATCTGGGGCATCGCATGGCCGTCGTCATGTCGCACCACTTCGCGCAGACGCCGAACATGCCACTGCTCATCGTCGGCACCGACTGCCCGGCACTCACGCCCGAACACCTGCAACAAGCCACCGATGCGTTGCAGTCGGTGGATGTGGTGCTCATCCCGGCCGAGGACGGTGGCTATGTGCTCATCGGTTTTCGCAAGCCCGTGCCCGACGTGTTTGTCGACGTGGAATGGAGCACGCCGCGTGTGTTGACCCAAAGCCGTGAACGCTTGCGTGCGGCCGGCGCCGCCTGGCACGAGCTGGCGACGCTGTGGGATGTGGACGAACCCGTCGACTGGTTGCGGTGGCGTTCGAAGCCGGCGGCTGGCAAGGGCGGGCGCTGATCGACCCGCCCTTGTTCTGCGCGGCCAGGGTGCCCCACTGTCACACCGGTGTGGCAGTCCGTTCCCCCACCGTTGAACGGCCGATTCCCCATGAAAATCCCGCGCGCCTTGCCCACGCGGCCACGCAGCCAGCGCTGAGCTGTGTCGCACCGGTGTGACACCCTGCCGCCCGTGCGCCCGGCGTGTTTTGCCGGGCCACCGCACGATGGCCATGGGTGTGCACCGCGCCGTGCCCCCCGGTCCCTCAGCGCGGGCGTCAACGCCTTGTGACAGTTGATGCAAGGCGTCTGAGTCGCCTCCCCCAGTTGTGGGGTGTGCCGTGGCCTTCGGCAGCCCGGTTTCTCCTGTGAGGACGCGCTTTTGTCGTCGGTCAGTTGCCGTTTGGCACCGAAGTTGCAAAGCAGCCTGCGATTTGCGCCTGCGCAACTCAACCCTGTTCCCGGTCCCATCAACTCATTGGAGGATTTATGAAGACAACACTCTTGGCCTCGGCCATGGCCGTGGCGTTCGGCATCAGCGGCGTGGCGCAGGCCAACACCACCCATCAGAAAGTCGACGACGGCAGCACCGCCACCAGCACCAGCACCAGCACGAAAACGGTCACCAACACGGACAGCAGCACCAACACGAAAACGCACTCGCACACCAGCACGAACACAGACACCGACAGCAGTGTGAACAAGCGGTCGGGTTCTGCCAAAGCCATCGGTGACCGGTCGGTGGCGCTGAACAACGGCTCGACCAGCAGCTTCAGCAACGCGTTCAACGTGACCACGGCGAAAGCCACCAGCAGCCTGCACGGCATGGTCACCGGCAACAAGGTGATGGGCCTGGGCAACAGCGCCTACAACACGGGTGACGCCAATGGCGGGAAAGCCTATGGGGGCTACGGTGGCAAAGGCTATGGCGGCAGCGCCAGCGGCTCGGGCACCGGGGGCAGCGGCGCTGGCGGTGTGGGTGCCGTGGGTGCGGCCGGTGGCGATGCGTCCAATGGCGACGCCTCCAACGGCGGAGCCAGCAACGGCAGCGCCAAGGCCGGTTTTGGTGGCAAGGGCTACGGCGGTGGCGCCAACGGTGGCGACAGTGGCGGCTCGGCCTCGGCCAACGGCAGCGGCAAAGGCCCTGGGGGCAGCAGCGGCTCGGCCAACGGCGGCCGCGAATACGACGCGGGTGATTCCGGTGCGGGTGGCACGTCCGGCACGGCGGGTGCCGGCAGCGGCACCGGCACCGGCGGCACGGCCAGCTCCACCGGTGGTGGTGGCACCCGCAACGCGGGCGCCGGCAATGGGGGCGCCGGTGGCTCGGCCAACAACGGCAGCGCCACCAACGGCAGCGCCAGCAACGGCTCCAACGCCGCCGGCAACGGGGGCTCTGGTGGCAGTGGCACGGGCGGCACCGGCGGCGCCGGCAGCGGTGGAACCGTCACCGCCAACGGCGGCACCGGCGGCAACGGCGCGGGTGGCAGTGGTGGCGCGGGCGGCTCGAACAACGTGAACGCCGGCACCTTCAGCATGGCCAACACCATGACCAGCGTTGGCCAGTCGGCCGCGGGCATCATGGTCGCCAGCCAGAACAGCGGCATCGCCGCACTGGTGCAGCAGAGCGTGAACGTGCAGGCCAACCTGGCCGTGGGCAACTGATCGCAGACCGATCACACCGCGTGGCTGGCCTGCCAGGCAGGCCGCGCGGTGCCGTCCCTCACCACCCCGACCACGGAGGGCTCACCATGATCCCGAACCGTTTGCTGTGCATGGCGGTGTGCCTGCTGGGCACGGGCTTGCTCACGCCGCTGGTGCACGCCCAAACCGCCCGCGCGGCACCCCCCCTGTCCACCTCGTCCGGCTTCCCGGCCCAGGCGGTTGATGCGGCCACCCTCGCCGGCCAGCGCGGCGGCAGCACCCAGGTGCGCAACAACATGACGCTGACCGGCACCACCGCCGACAACTCGGCACACAACGTCAACACCGGCGACAACGCCATCAGCGCGGGCGCCTTCGCCAACATGAGCGGCATGCCGGTGGTGATTCAGAACTCGGGCGCCAACGTGCTCATCCAGAGCGCCGTGATCCTGAACCTGCAGATGAACTGAACCGGGCCTCCACCATGCCACTGCGTCCGCTGTTTCTCGCGCTGCTGTGCGCCGCCACTGCGGTGGGTGCGCAGACCGCGAACATCCCCGCCACCGGCGCGGGCGACGTGAACCTGCCCCTGACCAGCATCCGCCAGGCGCGCCTGGCCGGCACGTTGCTGCAGCAATACGATTTCAGTTGCGGATCGGCGGCCATTGCCACGCTGCTGACCCACCACTACAACACCCCGATCGACGAGCAGACCGTGTTCTCGCGCATGTATGCACAGGGCGACCGGTCCAAGATCCAGCGCGAGGGCTTTTCTCTGCTGGACATGAAACGTTTCCTGGCCACCCTGGGCTTCGAAGCCGATGGTTTCGAGCAGCCTCTGGGCAAACTGCTGGAAGCGCGTGTGCCCGCCATCGTGCTGATCAACCGCAACGGCTACCAGCACTTCGTCGTGGTCAAGGGTTTGCAGGGCCAGCGCGTGCTCCTGGGCGATCCCTCGCAAGGCACGCGCGCCGTGCCGCTCGCCGAATTCGAGTCGCAGTGGCAGAGCAAGCTGCTGTTCGTCATTCACAACCGCATGGAGCAGGCACGCTTCAACCTCGCCGCCGACTGGCGCGTGGCGCCGCGCGCGCCCCTGGGCAGCGACGCGACCCGCGCCGGCCTCGGGGGTCCGGGCCTGCCCAGGCACGGACCGGGAGACTTCTGATGAAACCCTCACTTCTCCCCAGCGGCAGGCGGGCAACGGCCCGGCTCGGGGTTCTTGTCGTGTGCCTGCTGGGCGCCTGGACGGACCTGGTGCAGGCCGCACCAACCACCCAGGTCTGGCAGGCCGTGAGCGACCGCACGCTGGACCGACAGCGTGGCGGCTTCTCCTTCGGCGGGGGCCTGGAGGTGTCGTTCGGCATCACGCGCTCGGTGTTCATCAACGGCCAACTGATCACCGAGACCGTGCTCAACATCACGCGCATGGCCGACATCACACCGGCCTGGGCATCGCGCCTGCGCGAGGAGCTGCAGTCGCTCACACTGGTGCAGAACGGGCCGGGCAACACCTTTGTGTCCGGTACTGCGCCCGCTCCCCGTCCGCCAGCCACGACCACCGCCACCGCCAACGGCAGCGGCAGCGGCAGCGGCGCCGCCACCACCAGCTCCATCGTGGGCACGGTCAGCGGCACGGTGATCCAGAACACGCTGAACAACCAGCAGATCCTGCACCAGACCATCATCAGCGCGAGCAGCAACAGCCTGGGCATGTTGAGGCTGGCAAGCCTGCACAGCAGCCTGTCCGAGGCGATCCGCCAGAGCGTCGGACAACACTGAGGGCCGCCCGTGGCGGTGGCCACCGGTTGCGCCGAGGTGTCGGCGGGTGGTCGGCGCCACGTGCTGGCACCGAACGAACCAGGTTTGTGTGTGATTGAGCATGCTCAATCGGCTCCCCCCGGACCGGTCGCACGATGCCGGTACCGCGATGGCCACGACGACAGCGTCCGATGCGACGAAGCGTTGCGGCGTTTTTGGGGGGCGACAGAATGAAAAGCTTCAGTTCGCATCGGTCATGGGGGGCGGTGACCGGTTCGGTCCTTGTCCTGTCCAGTGCCCTGGCGCAGGCCCAGGGTGTGCCGGCCCGCAAGAGCGCGGCCCAGCGCGTGGAGGCGCTTGAACAGCAGGTGGTGGAGCAGGGTCGCCAGCTGGATGCGATGCGCGAGCAACTGCGTGAGCAGACGGCCCGGCAGCAGGAACTGGAGCGTGCGCTGACGCAGCAGGCCGTACGCGACGCGCAAGCCGCCACCGCCGCGGCAGCGGCGGCACCACCTCCGCCGCCCGCCGCGCCCGTTGGTGACGCGGGCCGCCCGGTGCGGGTGGGTGCGGCTCCGCAGGGCGACCCGCAGCCCCCGGTGGTGGCGCCCATCTTCGACCAGCCCGGCATCCTCACGCAGCCGGGTCACTACGTGCTGGAGCCCTCCATCCAGTACGGCTACTCGTCGAGCAACCGCGTGGCCCTGGTGGGCTACACCGTCATCCCGGCGCTGCTGATCGGCCTGATCGATGTGCGCGAAGTCAAGCGCAGCACCCTGACCGCAGCGCTGACCGGCCGCTGGGGCTTGACCCGCCGCCTGGAGGTGGAGGCGAAGTTGCCCTACGTGATCCGCTCGGACGACTCCATCAGCCGCGAAATCTTCACCGGCACCGCCTCCGAGCGGGCCTTCAACGCGAGCGGCAACGCCATCGGCGACATCGAACTCGCGGCCCGCTACCAGCTCAACCAGCCGCAGGCGGACGAGCCCTTCCTCATCGGTTCGCTGCGCTTCAAGACCCGCACCGGCAAGGACCCGTTCGAGGTGGTCACCGACTGTGTGACCCGCTGCGAAGGCAACACCACCGGCACCGGCCTGCCGCTGGACCTGCCCACCGGCTCGGGCTTCTATTCGTTGCAGCCCGCGATCACCTGGCTGTTCCCGTCCGACCCCGCCGTGTTCTTTGGCGGCGTCAGCTACACCCACAATTTCGGCCGCAGCAACCTGAGCCGCCAGGTGCTCAACGGCCAGTTCGAGTCCATCGGCTCGGTCAAACCGGGCAATGTCTGGGGCATCAATTTCGGCATGGGTCTGGCGCTCAACGAGCGTTCGTCGTTCAGCATGGGGGTGGACCTGAACTCGGTCGGACGCACCAAACAGAACGGTGTGACCGTGCCGTCGTCGGTGCGCACCCAGCTGTCGTCGCTGCTCATGGGCTATTCGTACCGCTACAGCCCGAAGACCACCCTGAATGTCACGGTGGGCGCGGGGCTCACGCGCGACACACCCGACCTCACGCTCAGCGTGCGTCTGCCGATGTCGTTCTGAGAAAGCCCCGGTCATGTTCGCGCGCAAGATCCTCTGTCTGGGCCTGGGCACCGAGACAGGGGCGGTGGAGGACCACCTGCAGCGCACAGGATGGCTCGTGACCCGTTGCGTGGAGGTCTGCGCCGCAAGACGCCAGCTGGCCATGCGCCGGTTCGGGGTGGCGGTGCTGGTGGCCGGGACCACGCCCACGCTGGATGCCGCCGGCGTGGCCGAGGTGGAGGCCTGTGTGCATGCGTCGTCGCCCACCGAATGGGTGGCCCTGTGCAGCCCGGGCGATCTGGAGTCGCCCGCCTTTCGCGCGCTGATCCTGGGCTGCTTTTTCGACCACCAGGTGCTGCCGCTGGAATGGCGCGACCTGGACCGCATGCTCGAACACGCCGAGCAGCGGGTGCTGCTGCGCAGCCAGGCCGGCACGCCGGTGCCCAACGGCGACACCCTGGGCATGGTGGGCCAGGCGGAGGCGATGGTGAAACTGCGCCGACAGATCCGCAAGGTGGCCGAGAC